>JANXCE010000009.1 GCA_025059715.1 Caldimicrobium sp. | reverse complement strand
AACAATTGCTTTTCGATTTTAATCCATTTTTTCCTTCTAAAAAGACTTGGAACTTATGCAGGGGGGAAGTATAAGGTACTTGACAAAATTTTTTTCTTAATTAAAATTGAAATTGAAATTGAATTTCAATTTATATTTTAAAACTAAAATAAGAAAAAATAAGTTAAAAATTGGTTTAAAAAATTAGAGCAGGACGTACCACTATGACCGTGGTAATTTTAGGGGCCATGATAGACTTGAAGCTCCTCTGAAAGACTTTGCCAAGGATAAGGGAATAAATCTAAAGTTTATAAATAAACCCTCTCAAAATCTGGAGGATATGGTAGCTTGTGCAGATTTTATTTTGGTTTTAACCAGGCTTGTTTCTCATGAAATGGTAAAAATTGCCAAAAAATTGGGAACTAAGAAATGTCTTTTTTGTAAGCAGGGAGGTACATGTCAAATCAAAAAGCTTCTTGAAGAAATTATTAATTCAAAAATTTTTTGTCCAATAATTGAGAATGAAATTCATAATTAATAATTGGAGGGACCTTATGATACCCTTGGCTTTACTAAATGAGGGTGAAAAGGCTATTATTAAAAAAATCAATAATTTGGAGGTAGATTTTTTAACTTCAGAGGAGATGAACCCTTGTGAAGGAGGTTGTCTCTTTTGTAAAAAAAATAAAGGCCAAACAGAAGCTCATGTGAAGAACTTTGGTCTTAAGGTAGGTCAGGTAATTGAAGTAAAGCTCAATCAACCAGATCATCCTTTGCTTGTAAGCTTAGAAAACACCCAAATTGCCATAAGTCGGGGACTTGCTATGAAGATTTTAGTTAATAAATTTTAAAAACCCTTTATTTAGGAGGTGTCCATATGAAACTCTCGAATAATAAATTAACCGTTTATTCTCTTAAACTAATCCCACCTGGAGAAAAGGTGGAAATCATTTATTTTACCAAGGAAACTCCCTTCATCAAACAACTTCGCAATCTTGGTTTAAAGGAGGGAACTATAGTAGAGGTTTTCGGAAAGGATTTTACGGGGACCAAGTTTCTTCTTAAACTTAATGAGAGTTTAATTGCCCTTGATAATGAGCTGATAAATTCAATTTTAGTTAAACCCCTTGTAAATCGCTACTTAGCTCTAAAAGAAAAATATGCCTACGATTTATTAACAGGATGTTTAAGAAGGGACTACGCTGAGGAAATAATTAAGAAAGCTTTAGTTCAACCACCTGTTTCCATAGGTCTTGCTGATATTGATAATTTCAAAGCTATCAACGATAGCTATGGTCACCTCTGCGGAGATTTAGTTTTAAAGGAGGTCTCAAGGATTTTGCAAAATAACTTAAGGAAAAGCGACTTAGTGGTGCGATGGGGAGGAGAAGAGTTTTTATTACTCTTTAAAAGGACAACTCTTGATTTAGCTTTCAGAATATGTGACCGCATAAGAAGGGCTATTTCTGAAAAGGACATAGAATATGATGGTAAACTCTTCAAAGTAACCTTGAGTTTTGGGGTTTACGATGTTCCACCTCTTAGACCAATGGAAGTCTTGTTAAAAGAAGCAGATGATGCTCTTTATCAAGCTAAAAAAACTGGTAAGAACAAAGTGGTCTGTTGTTATTAATAGGAGGTGAAATCATGAGAAATAGGGTTTGCTTGATAAATGTGTTAAACGAACCCTGGATTTGTGAAATTCAAAAATGTACTTCTATTGTGGTTACGGTCCATCAGGTGATAGAAGTTTTTACAAAGCTCATTGAAAATATAGATAAGTATACTAAAAATCATTCAGAAATTGTAGCAGTTGTAAGTTATATAATAGCTTTAAGAATAGGACTTCCTGCTAAGGCCTGCGATTTTATCCACTTAGCAGGACATCTACACGATGTTGGTAAATTGACTCTTCCCAAAAAAATTTTAATAAAACCAGGTCCTCTGGATAAGCAAGAATGGGAATTAATAAAATCTCATCCAAAGATTGGATTTGACCTTCTTAGTCCTGTTAAGCTTTTCCAGGGCCAAGGTGGAGTCTTAGAAATGATTTTATATCATCATGAGAGATGGGATGGGAAGGGATATCCCTTTGGTCTTAAAGGTGAAGAAATTCCCTTGGGTGCACGGATTATCTCTATTGCAGATGCATTTTCTGCTATGGTTTGTGAAAGACCTTATAGAAAACCTTTAAGCTTTGATGAAGCCCTTGAGGAGATTAAAAAAGGAGCAGGCACTCAATTTGATCCTATGCTTGTTGGCATCTTCGTCAATATTTATGAAGAAATAACAAACTGGGCTATGGGGTTAGTTTCTTAAAAATTTACTTAAAGGGGTCTAAAGGCATGAGACTTTCAGAGTTAAAACCAGGTGCCATAGCAAGGATAGTAGCTATAAGCTCAACAGGTTCCTTTAAAAAAAGATTACAAGAAATGGGCGCTTTACCCGGGGAAATTATCCGTGCGGAGAAAACGGCCCCTCTTGGAGACCCCATAGAGATCACTAGTAAAGGTTACTCTCTTTCTTTACGCAAAAGTGAGGTTGAAGCCATTGTAGTGGAGGAGTGGATGCTTGAAATTTCCAAGACATCGAGGATATGAATTGTCTTTTGATATGGCATCATTTAAAGAATACGTATCTCCCTTGCTTAGGGTTCTAATAACCTGTGTAAACAAGAACTTCAGGTCAAATCCAAATAAAGGGTTTATATTTTCGGTAAAAAAACGCTTACCCATAAACCTGAACTTGGATAGCAGGCTTGTCTTTTTACTGACTCCTCTTTTTAAAGGGGTCTGAGATAAATTACCTTTTGTATTTATATAAGAAAAACTTTTTCTTTTAAAATTACCGCTTCCACTTTACCTTTAAGGGTTCGACCAAGGAGGGGGGTATTTTTGCTTTTTGATTGAAGGACCTCAGGTGTGACTATCCATTCTTTTTCGGGGTTGAAAAGAACTATCTCTGCTGGCCTTCCCTCTTGAAAACATGGTGGATCAATTTTCAACACTCGAGAGGGATTGGTGATGAGGTATTCAAAAAGTTTAAGGTGGTTTAGCAAGCCCTCGCGCACCAGATTGAAACTAAGGGGAAGCAGGAACTGAAGCCCAATCATACCAAAGCTTGCCAGCTCAAATTCTACCTCCTTTTCAAGAGGGCTATGGGGAGCATGATCACTAGCGATAACCTCTATTAAGCCCTCCTTCAGAGCAATTTTTATGGCTTGCACATCCTCCTCGGTTCTGAGAGGTGGATTAACCTTAGCCAAAGTGTTATATCCATCAACCTCCCTTTCAGTCAAGGTGAAATAGTGAGGGCAGGTCTCAGCACTAAAGGGTATTCCCTCTTCCTTTGCCCACCTTAAAAAGGGAATATTTTCCTTAACGGAGAGATGTGCCAAATGAAGTGGAGACTGGGTTTCTTTAGCAAGTAAAAGGTCTCTCACCACCGCAATAGTTTCTGCAGAGAAAGGAATTCCCTTCAAGCCTAACTTTGCAGAAAGGTTTCCTTCATTTATTTGCCCTTTGTAACTCAGGGCTGGATCTTCGCAATGGGAAATTATAGGTAAGTCAAAATTCTTAGCGTAAAGGAGCGCCTTTTTCATAAGAGAGGCATCCGCCACCCATTTACCATCATCCGATAGAGCTACTGCTCCTGCCCTCTTTAATCTGCCAAACTCCGTTAACTCCTTTCCAAGTTGTCCTTTAGTAATAGAGGCTATGGGATAAATGGTAACATAGGCTTTCTTTTTAGCCTCTTCAAGAATATAGGTAGTAACTTCTGGTGAGTCATTGGGTGGTTTGGTATTTGGCATACAGGCAAGGCGGAGCACTCCACCACTTAGAGCTGCCCTTGTTCCGCTCTCCAAATCCTCTTTCCATTCCTCTCCAGGTTCTCTCAGATGAACATGAATATCTACAAGCCCAGGTATAACAAGGAGCCCCTTAGCATCAATTTCCCTCACCTCTTCTGTGACCTCAATTTTTGGAGCGAGCCCTTTAATTTTTCCCTCCTCAATAAGTAAGTCTCCCACAAAATCAAGGCCTAAACTGGGATCAATAATCCTTCCCCCTCTTACCAGAATTCTCATTCTTACTCCCCTGTAAGGAGACTTAAAAGAACTGCCATTCTGACTGCCACTCCATTCTCCACTTGATCAAGAATAACTTGAAAGGGATAATTTTGCAGTTCATGGGATAGCTCTATTCCCCAGTTAATAGGTCCTGGATGCAGGAGTAGAGCTCCAGGTTTGACGAGTTCAAGTTCCCTTGGCGTAAGACCAAAGTTCTCTGCGTACTCCTTTAAACTGGGAATAAAGGGTTCACCATGCCTTTCTCTCTGAACTCTAAGGGCAATAACCACATCTGCTCCCTCTAAGGCCTCCTTGGGCTTAAAACAGACTTTGAATTTATTAGGGTTAAGTTTAAAAAAGTCTATCTCCCGGGGCTCAGGCAATAGAGTGGCAGGCCCTGTAATATATACCGAAGAGCCCATTTTCTGAAAAGCAAGGATGTCTGAACGGGCCACCCTGCTATGTTTAATATCTCCTATGATAGCAATCTTTAAGTCTGATAGGGTATTGAGTTTTTCCTTTACTGTCAGCAAATCAAGAAGGGCTTGGGTGGGGTGTTCATGAGCCCCATCTCCAGCATTGACTACCGGAATTTTTATATGCTTAGCTAAAAAATGTGGTGTTCCAGAGAAAGGATGTCTAATAACCACTAAATTCACTCCTACCGCACATAGATTTTTGACCGTGTCTAAGAGGCTTTCCCCCTTTTCTAAACTACTACCTTTAGCTGAAAAACTCAAAGTATCCGCAGATAAGACCTTACAGGCTCTTTCAAAGGAAAACCTTGTGCGGGTAGAAGGCTCATAGAAAAGTAAAAGCACTAACTTTCCCCTTAAAGTGGGAACCTTTGGAATAGCCCTATAGAGAATCTCCTTTAAATTTTCTGCAAGCTTCAAAATCTCGGCAATCTCTTCTGAAGAGAGACTTTGAATGTCCAAAAGATGTCTCATGTTTAAATCCAAAGTTTTTCTTTAATAAAACTTACAATTTCCTCTGGTTCATCTAAAACTTTAAAAAGCTCCATATCATGCAAGGTTATCTTATTGCTGGGAATAAGAACCTTGGTAAACCAGGTTAGTAGAGGTTTCCAAAAGGTTTTATCGACTAAAACTATGGGCACGGGTCTAATCTTTTTTGTCTGCACAAGCGTCAAAATCTCAAACATCTCATCCATAGTGCCAAATCCACCAGGAAAAAACACAAAGGCAACCGAGTATTTGGCAAGCATAACCTTTCTGATGAAAAAATAGCGAAATTCCAACCTTACATTGGCATAGGGATTAGGTTCTTGTTCCATGGGGAGTTTTATGTTAAGGCCCACCGAGTAACCGCCCCCTTCACTTGCGCCTTTATTTGCTGCCTCCATTATGCCAGGACCACCACCAGTTATGACTGAAAAACCCGCTCTGGCTAAAAGTCTCCCCAGTTCTACCGCTTTTTGATAATCCTTTTCCTCAGGCTGAGTTCTTGCTGAGCCAAATATTGTAACTCCGGGATACACCTTGGGTAAAACTTCAAAGCCTTCAACAAATTCTGCCATTATCTTAAAAAGTCTCCAGGACTCCTTGGCCTGTAATCCCTCTAAAACATACTGCTTCTCTTCAAGCAAACGATTTTTAAGGGTTTCCTCCATAGACAGTAATACCTTGTCTATCTTTTAGAAAAGGCAGTGAACGGGGTTCCCAGTCTAAATAGTAAAGAAAAAAGGCTTCAATTAAAGCGGAAAGAACCCTTTCCTCATCTAAAGAGAACCCTCTAATTAAATTTTTCATACTCTCAAGATTATCTATTTTAGCCATCTCTCTTAAAAGGTCAATCTGAGAAGATGTTAGTAATCTACTTTGTCCATCCCTACAATTGATGCAAAGGAGGCCTCCCGAAGGAATAGAGAAATAGAAAATTCTGCGAGGTTTCTCATGACACCTTACACAACTATCTAAATGAGGACCAAATCCGTTTATATATAGCCACTTTAGTTCAAAAAAAATTTTATAGTAATTCTCCCAAGGTAGTCTATCGACATCTTTAATAAACTCCGTCAAAAACCAAAAGTCTTCCCTTCTAAGAGGAGAAAGAGAGGTAAGGGTTAAAACCTCTGCTACATAAGAGAAGAAGTAGTATTTTGCCAGATCAAAGCGAGGACTTTCTGGTATATATAAGGGATCTGCGGATTCAAGTATAGGTATCTTTCCTCGTTTAGGCTTTCGAAGATGCGCTCTAAAAGAAGTTAAATCCTCTAAAAGATTAACAAAGCGCCTTTTTGACTTTTGAGCTCCCTTAGCAATAACTCTCAATTTACCACGAGGAGTAAGTAAATCTATTAAGTAGTCTATCTCATTGCATTTAATCTTGTCAAGAACTATACCAGGTAGAGAAAAAAGCACCTGCCCTAAAGATAAGTCCTTATATATTTTGTATCCTTTAGTTCTTTAATCCACTTCTCTAAATATGATTGAGCCTTTTTTTGAAAAAGTTCTTCGTAAAGCTCCTTTCTTACCTCCTCGAAGGAGGGTGGTGTGCCCGTTTCTCTTTTTAACAGGCGAATAATTTGATAGCTCTCGCCTCGTTTGATAGGTGTAGTAATTTCCCCTGGTTTTAGTGATTTTAGTATTTCCAAGATTGTCTTGTCTATTTCTTCTTCCTTAAAAACTTCACGGAAATATTGCACTTTAGCCCCATATTCCCTGTGTAGGGCTTCAAAGGTTTTGCCCTTTAAGAGGGCCTCATAGAGGGTATTCACTATTGCTCCATCTCCAATCAGGAGTATCTCCAGATGATACTTAGGAATTGCCTCAAAGTTGCGCAGCCTCTCTTGATAGCTTTGCTTTAGTTCTTCCTCCGGTATAGCAATTTTATCTCTCACCATAAGCTGGATAAATTTTATTTTTACAAGCCGCTCTCGAAGCTTTTCTCTCTCTTCTTTTGAGAGATTTTCCATCTTTGGATCTCTCTTCAGTTCCTCTTTTAAAAAGTGATTCAGTTCCTCTTCACTCACTTTAATACCAAATTTTTTAGCTTCTATGCCAATAAGTGTATCCTCTATCCACTGCTCTAAGAGCTCCTTTCTTATCTTCTGCTTTAGTTTTGCCGCTTCCTCCGAAGATAAGTCCTTTGTTAAATAGATTTCATATAAAGGCTCCGCCAACTGATCGAGTTCATAAAGAGTAAGCACTTCTTCACCTACAACCGCTACAATTTTATTAAGACTTTTAGAAGCCTCAGTAAAAGAAAAAGACAGAAGCAATGAGACTATGACCAATAAAATTGTTTTCATTTCTATTCAAGCTTTAAAGTTCGGTAAAATTTTCCACGAGCTGTCCTGATGCCAAGGAAAAGTCTCCTTTTCTCTACAGAATCCTTCAGGGCTTCAAAAAACTCCAAGGTATTCTTAATTTTTTTATTGTTTACCTCTTCAATCACCATTCCAGGTGTCAAACCTTCATAGTGTGCGGGTGAATCTGGTAACACCTGAACAATAACAACTCCTTTAATATTTGGAGGAATTCCCAATCTTTTGGCTACATCTGGAGTTAAATCGGTAATCACTAAACCAAATTCTTCCAACAACTCCTCTAACCTCTCTTTCTCCGCCTTAGAGGTTAGCATGCCCTTTTTAGGAGCTTCTATAACTACCTTTACTCGTTTCTTTTCGCCTGCTCTTAGAATCTCTAATTCTACTTCCGTGCCAGGTTTCATAAGAAGAATTTGACTCCGTAAATCTGCGGAATTTTTTACAGGTTTACCGTTAAGGGTGAGTATCACATCCTTTTCTTTGAGTCCCGCCTTTGCAGCAGGGGAATCAGGTATAACCTCAGCTATAAGCACCCCCTGGGTTGCCTTTATTTTTAATTCCTCCGCTAAGGATGGAGTCAAATCTTGAATTACAACACCTAACCATCCTCTTTCTACCTTTCCTTTGGTTTTTATTTGCTCCACTACGGTTTTAACTATATTTATGGGGATTGCAAAGCCTATTCCCATATAACCGCCTGAGCGGGTAAAAATGGCGGTATTCATACCAATAACCTCACCTCTTAAATTTAGGAGAGGTCCACCTGAATTACCCGGATTTATTGCCGCATCTGTTTGAATAAAATCTTCAATATCTGTTAAGCCTATTCCACTTCTACCCTTAGCACTGATAACTCCTACGGTTACGGTATGAGTAAGCCCGAAGGGATTTCCTATGGCCACAACCCATTCCCCTATCCTAATTAGATCGGAATTGCCTAAGGGGATGGTTGGTAAATTATGGGCCTCCACCTTTATGACCGCTATATCGGAGAAGGGGTCTGTTCCTATCACCTTGCCAGGGAAAATCCTTCCATCCAAAAGCTTTACCGAAATCTTCTGGGCACCTTCAATAACATGGTTGTTAGTTACTATATATCCATCCTTGGAGACAATAAACCCTGAACCTGCTCCCCTTTCTCGGTATCTGGGAGGTGCAAAGAATCTTCTAAAAAACTCTTCTCCAAACAAATCAAAGGGATGCATAAACTGAGGACGAGTAACAACCCTCTCTGTTTCAATAAAAACTACTGCTGGAGCACTTTTTTCTGCAATTAAGGAAAAGGCTTGGGATATCCTCTGCGCAAGTTGAACATTTTCATCATAAAGAAGGCGACCATCTTCTGCCACTACCCCTTTAGCTTTAAAAAATTCCGCTTGCTGATAGAACTCCCGTGCAAAAAGCCCCATAAAGAAGACTAAAAGGATAATTATCAAAAGTTTATAAGACCTCCAATCTTTCATGTGTTTACAGCCTCCCCAAAGAGCTTTCTTATAATATAATTCAAAATAACTTCTAAGTTAACTACATCTTCTTGATTATATTGAATAAGTCTCTGTAGAGCATAATAGTCTCCGTTTTCCTTCCATTTTCGCCAAAGCTTGACCGCATCATAACCATTAAGCCCCTCGGTCTGCCGTCGCAAGCCAAGAGTTCTCTCAATTTCCTTAAGTCCTCCTCTTAAACCAATAAGACGTGATAAGTGATAAAGGTCAAGATGGACAAGAGGTGTAACACCTTCGTGAAAGGTCTTCTTTATAAAGGGTATATCAAAATTCTCACCACCAAAGGTAATCCATATAGGGGTGGTGGTAAGGTATTCCAAGGCTTTCTCTAAATCTATTCCCTGAATAAAAGCTCTATATTGGCCTCTCAAATACAGGCCTATCAAGGTTATTCCATTTTTTTCCTTAGAGAGGCCTTCAGTTTCAATATCTAAAAATAAGGCTTGATCCGGGGTTTTAAGATAAAGCTCAAGAAGCCTTAGCTTATCTTCCACCGTCTTTGTTTACCCTCTCTTTAAGATATACCTTAGGTGGATTTTTTTGTTTAATTCTCTCAAGTAGCATACTAACTATTTCCCTTTCCTTTTCCCTTTTAAGATCCTCTCTAACTCTTTCTTTGGCAGCGTCAAAGGGTAGGATACTTTCGGAAATTTTCTTTTCCACCTTAACGATATGGAAACCATAGGGTGAAGCGATTGGTTGACTAATTTCCCCTGGTTTTAATTTAAAGATCTCTTGTTCAAATTCTGGCATGGTTTCTCCCCGTCTAAGTATCCCCAGATCACCTCCCTTTTCCTTGGATGCCGTATCATCGGAGTGAATCCTAGCAAGCTCTTCAAATTTTGCCCCCTTAACAAGTTGATTCCTAATCTGCTTTGCCCTTGTTAAAGCTCTTTCTTTAGTCTTGTTATCTGCATTCTGCGGGACATAAACAAGTATGTGCTTTACCTTCACTGCCTCTGGTTCTTTATATTGAGATTTATTCTTTTCATAAAACTCCCTCATCTCCCTCTCTGTTACCTCAAGATTTTGCAACTTCTTTTGCAGGAAAATTTCTGCTAAAACCATCTTTTCCGCTTCTTCTAACTTTTTTTTAACTTGAGGCAGTGCCTCCAATCCCTCTGCTTTAGCTCCAAGGGCCAAAAGAGAAATATTAATCCATCTTTCAATGAGGGATTTTTCAACTTGTTCCTTAAAATTTGGATTTGCCTTTAATATTTCTACAAGCTGGGGGTCACTTTTGATTTGTTCCTGAAGCTCACTTTCAAAAAGCTTGTAGGGACCTACTTCCGCAATAACTCTGTCTGCTAAAGATCGAGAAACCATAAAGAGAATCACCAAACTTTGCATCAAAAGAGCAACTAATTTTTGCATAAATCCTCCTCTTAGGCCTTAATTTTAGTCCCTGGGGGATAGTATCCTGCAGAAGGTGCTCTACAGGGATAGACATAGGAATCCTTCCCTATAAGAGTCCCAGGTTGAAGCACTACATTACAACCTGTTTGCACCCTATCTCCAAGGATTGCCCCTAACTTTTTCAGTCCTGTATTTATTTTTTGTCCACCTACTTCAAGGATAATTTCTTTTTTCAAAAATTTCAAGTTAGCAAGTTTAGTTCCAGCACCAAGATTGACATTTTTTCCAAGTATACTATCTCCCACATAAGCAAAATGGGCAGCTTTTGCTCCGGAGAGGAAAAGGCTATTTTTGACCTCCGTGGTATGTCCTATAACTGCACCAGCTCCTGTGTAGACCGCCCCCCTAACATAGGAGGCATGCCTAATTTGAGTATTTTCTGAAAAATAACAGGGTTCTTCAAGGAAGGCCCCTGGTTCAACAACTACTCCCTTAGCAAAATAAATCTTTCTACCCATTAAAACAGCTCCTGCATGCAGAATTGCTCCCCTTAACTCCTTTCCTCTATGAAAAAATCTCCCCTCATTCTCCTCTAACACATTTAAGGGATATAGCTCTCCCTCTTCCGTTAAAAAAAGGGGTTCCTTTAGAGGTGTTTTAATGGATATGATCCGAGGTAATGGAGGAACAGTATCGTAAAGAAACTCCTTTAGATTCTTTAAAACTTCCCAAGGCGGAAGATCCCTAAGGAAGTTCTCTATGTATTCACCTTTGAGATCTTCAAAAAAACTTTCTCTAATTTCTTCCCAAGGCATTACCCCTATTATACAATCCTTTGAACTCTTGTCAAAAGAAATTTTTTGTATTAAAATTAAGCAAGATGAAAAGCCCCTGTAGCTCAACAGGATAGAGCAGCGGACTTCTAATCCGCAGGTTGGGGGTTCGAGTCCCTCCGGGGGCGTATTTATATTGAATCTTAAGGGGTGAAAAAACAGATGAAAAAAGAAATTCATCCAGAGTATTATGAAAATGCGATCATTAGATGCGCCTGTGGTAACGAAATCCAGGTTGGATCCACTAGAAGAGAACTTAGAGTAGAAGTATGTTCTAATTGTCATCCTTTCTTTACAGGAGAATCTCGCTTTGTTGATACTGAAGGTAAAATAGAAAAATTCATGAAAAAATATTCAGATTTTTATAAGAAATAACCAGTCCTTATCTTCTAAACTATGAGTTTATCGAAGTTTTATCTCAGCAAATTAAAGGCCTTAGAGGACCGCTTTGAAGAGCTTACTAAAAGATTGTCTGATCCCCAAATAACCTCAGATCCTGAAGTATATGCTAAATTGGCCAAAGAACTTTCCTCCCTGGAAGATATTGTAAAAGCTTATCGGGAGTATAAACGAGCTCTTCAGGAAATTGAGGAAAATAAAAAGCTTCTGGAAGAGGCCGATGAGGAATTAAAGGCTTTAGCTCGCGAAGAGATAAAGAGTTTAGAACATCAAGTAGAACATTTGGAAAGGAACCTTCCCCTTATGCTTTTACCTAAGGATCCCCATGATGAAAAGGGTGTTATTCTTGAGATTAGAGCTGGAGCGGGTGGGGAAGAGGCAGCCCTATTTGCCAGTGAACTTCTCCGTATGTATCAGAGATATGCGGAGAAAAAGGGTTGGAAATTTGATATCTTAGATATTAATGAAACAGGGCTTGGTGGAGTGAAAGAAGTAATTGCGAAAATTGATGGAAAGGGAGCTTATAGCAGGCTTAAATTTGAAAGTGGTGTTCACCGGGTGCAACGGGTGCCTATAACTGAATCTTCAGGGCGTATTCACACTTCTACTGTAACTGTTGCCGTGTTACCTGAGGTGGACGAAGTAGAAATTGAGATAAGACCTGAGGACCTCAAGATAGAGACCATGAGGGCAGGTGGACACGGTGGGCAACATGTAAACAAAACAGAAAGTGCGGTCCGCATTACCCATCTTCCCACAGGCATAGTGGTTTCCTGTCAAAACGAGAGAAGCCAACATCAAAATAAAGCTACCGCTTTAAAGATCCTCCGAGCAAAACTTTATGAACTTGCCCAAAGGGAACAAAATGAAAGAATTCAAAGGGAAAGAAGAGCCCAAGTGGGAACCGGAGAAAGAAGTGAAAAGATTAGAACCTACAATTTTCCCCAAAATAGAGTTACCGATCACAGAGTAGGTATCACTAATTATAATCTGCCTGAGGTTTTAGATGGTGAACTGGACGAGTTTATAGATGCGTTAATAACCCATTTTAGAACCGAAGCGCTGAAACGGGAAGAGCAAAGCTTAGGGTTAGCCGCTTAACAAACCTATGATCACAAAATATCAATTCGGAGAACTTACTTATGCAGGTAAAACCTATAACAGAGATCTAATCATTCTTAAAAGGGGTAATGAAGAAAGGATCCTCTCAAACTGGTGGAGAAAGGAAGGGCATCTTCTTCAGGTAGAGGATTTAGTAGAAGTATTTGCCTTCAAACCCGATTACCTTATTATAGGAACAGGAGCCAGCGGTATAATGAGAGTTGAAGAGAAAGTCAAAGATAAGGCCAAGGAACTCAATATTATCTTAGAAAGCTATCCTACTCCCCAAGCAGTAGAGCGCTTTAATCAACTCCTTGCCAAGGGAGTCTCCTTAGCTGGTGCCTTTCATTTAACCTGTTAGGTCTTTCTTATTACTACTAAGTTTGCCCCTACCTCTTCCATATAGGGTAAGGGCCTACACTCCATATAAAGACTCATCACATCTTTCTTTGTAGCAGCTCTGCTTCTCCTAAAGTCCTTTGAACTGTCATATATTTTTCCCTTTGAAAAGTGTCTCTTTAACTAAATCTTTAAGTTTTTAGAAAATTCTTTAAGTTTTTAGAAAATTGGTTGGTATCTCTTTATCAATGTATACTCTTTGTGTATATTTACTAAGTTTCGTGGCACATAATTAATTGTTTTCCTGCCCTTTTTGAGCCCACTTACCTAAGCAAAGGGGACTTCCTTTCTAACAACATTACTCAGTAGAAAAAGGTTAGATAAGCGTAGGATAGAATTGGTTTTCAAATTTGAATACCAAAATGAAAGCTCCCAGAGCACACCTGTAAAGACAGCCACTTTATTAGAAAGAGCTACTTTACTAACTTTTCTAGAAGATGGGAAATAGATAGAAACGGTTTAATAATAAGAAAGATTTGATTTTAGAGCTACTTTTAGAAAAAACTCCCCAACATTCCCTGCTTTATAGCACTCTATTACTAACGAGAGATTTTTTGTTTATTGCCATCTCCAGGGATGGTCCTTAACTGAAGGTGTTTGTCCCCTTTGTCCTTGGGTTTGTCCTTGAGGCACCGGTGGGGGCGGATAGGCAGAAACAGGAGGTGAAGCTGTCATAGAGGGGACTTGTGTAGGGGGTTGCTGAGGAGGGGATGGAGGTGCGGGCTGAGTTTGGGTTACTGGGATTTCGCTTTGATTTTGGGGTATAGGACTGGGAATATTTGCTTGTGGCAGGTTTTGTTGAATAACACTTTGGGGAGGAGCCGGAACATTTTGGGGAGGAACAGGAAGGGGTTGAGGATACAGGGGTTGAGGGGTAATTTGTTGAGGATAAAGTGGTTGGCCTAATCTGCGTTCATCCTTTCCAAAAGGCCACAGAGCTCTTTTTATCTTAGAAAGCATACCCTCCTCAGCTGGAGGGGCTTTATAGTAATAATAAGGTGGAGGAGAATATTGGTAATAAGGCTGAGGGGGATAATAATAAAGATATGGAGATGGCTGAGTAGCATTAACAACAGCTGGGGCCTTTTCCCGAGCTATTCCTATTCTTGGTTGTGGTCCTGAAAGATCAATTACTATATCTTTAGTTAAGCCTTCATAAGCTGGATCTCCATGTTCTCCAAATCGGGGTTTTGCTCTTTCAACAGGAGGTTCTTCTCTAATTGGTCTTGTTGGGTAGGGAACATAGCCGAAAAAGCCTCTTTCTGGATGTGCTCTTCCTGGAACAAAACCTTGAACCCCATAAGCAAGAGAGAGGTCCTCCCTATAAAAGTCTTCTTCCTTTCCTTCTATGTAAAGCCTTGCCTTTCTACTAAAGCGCGTTATCTGGGGAATAATTTCAGAAAGTCCCCTTACTTCCTGAAAGAACTGAGCGGGCTTTTTATTTCCCGTGAGCTCTAATATTTGGGCATCAATACTTACCACATCACCGAGGACCGAGATACTTCCCCAGATGACAAAATCCGCTTTAACCTTGGCTCCTATTTCTTGAGCAGTTTTTTTCTCTATCAAAGGATATTGTTTTAACTCCCTTTCCACTTTTTCTAACTCTATGACAGAAATTCTGTCAGGAACAAAGAGCCTACTGGTTAGCATCTCCGGTATAGCTCTTTTAAGATAAGAAAGGTCCTGAGGTGCGTAGATCTCAAAGGGAAGAATAAGCACCTTTTTACTGGGCTGAGCCATAGAGTTTCCAAGGACACAATGAAAAGCTAAAATAAGAAAAATTATTAATTTTTTCATCGTATCACCCCGAGTTCAATCTTTACTTCTATAAAGGGGATTCATTAAACTTAGGTTATTAAACTTAAGTTAGCACATTTCATCGCCTTTGTAAAGCACTTTGTTGTATGAGTCTGTATGTCTTTAGACTGAGGGGAATTCTCAGTAACAAATCTACTCCCAGGGCTACACATTCCCAATGCCCACTTTGCACCCTCTACTTTTTTTGTATCATATCAAATTCCTCCCAAGCTCCCTGGTTAACTCCTTAAAGCCATCAACCTCTACAATTTAGGGGGATCCCCTAACTCCCTATCCTCCATGACCCTTATCCCCCAACACTCCACCACATAAAGTAACAGATTAAAGCTTAAACAAGTTAGAGCCTTTGAAGGAAAATAGAGGGGGAGTTTTTCCCTTTGTGAGACCGGGAAAGTACCAATATGGGTGACCATAATGAGCAAAGTATTATCGAGTAAACTATAATCGAAAGGAACATTGCAAGTGTCCCTTGTAAAGGAGGTTTTACCTAATTCGTTTAACAAATCTTAAGGGTGTCTCCAACCCTCTTGATTGGCTGACTCCCTAATGCAAAGCTTAGAGCTATGGAACCAATTAGAATACGGAAAGCTCTATTCTAAAGTCGAAAATAAAAAATAAGTGACACGAAAGGGCACAAAATAGGCTTTAAACTTCTGGCTAAAAAATTTACTTTGAAAAAAGCTCTCCAGGAACTCCTATTAGGTAAGTTTCGAGAGTTGGAAAATTCGGTGCAAATTTTCTTATAAAGTATCGATAATTTTCCACCTTTTGGTCTAAAAGAGGTTTTATAAAGAAGAAGTCTTCTGGTTTGTGATAGATAGAAATTAGAAGAATGGGTCTATTTTCTCTTATGGTCTTTATGGCACCCTCTACCGCCTTAAGCTCCGCCCCTTCAATGTCAAGTTTAATAAGTCTAATTGCCCTATCCCTAAAAATTTCTCTATTTTTCTCACAAAAAGTGTCAAGGCTCGTTAACTCTATCTCATAGGAATGGCAACCCCTTTCCTTTAGTTCAAATTCACAAGTTGAACCACCAGAATTCCTCTTATCAACATAAAAAATAGCCTTATGTTCTTTATTACTCAGTCCTGCCTTTACAATCACGACCCTTGAGGGATCTAAGCGATTTAGTTGAATGGTTCTTTCCATAAGTTTGATGTTTTCTGGGGCTGGCTCAAAGATAATAACCTTTGAGGGCTCGTATTTTTGAAACACAAGAAGGGAATCCCCAATGAATCCTCCTCCATCGATAAATATAGCCTCTCTAAAATAGTCACTAAGCCTCCGCCCCCCCGTTTAACACTTCTTTAACAAAGGTTAAACCATGCTCATAGATAAATACTGGTTCTTCATAATGATCTATGGGTAACTTATAATTCCTTTTAACCTTATTAATAAGACCTTCCACATATCTCTGAGCTTTAAGCTCTTCTTCGGTAAAGAAAGAATCTGCAGGGACATAAACGAGATCAGTAAACTTTGAGAGAGGACCAAAGGTGACATTTCTCTCCCAAACCAACCTTGCAGTTTCTATACTTTTTTCATCCATACCCGAAAGCAGAGCCTCAAATAGGTCTTCAATCTCGGCAGAATGCTTTTTGAAAAATTCATACCAAGTCCTTGGTATTATGGTTAAACCTTCAAATTGTGCAAACCTTATGTCAAACATGGCAATTTTTATCAAGCCAGGTGGTGTTTTAGAAATCCTCTTAAGTAGAGCTTTAATAGGTCTCTTTATAAAGTCCCTTTCAAGAAGCTTCAATAGGAAAATTCTTAGAGACATGCAAGGAACCTCCTTCAGATAGAGGATTTCCAAAGAGTTTACTCAATCTCTTGTTCAATGTCAAGATATGTGTTATGAGCCCATGGAATTTCTGACTAAATGAAAAGGCTTGTAAAATTTGTAACAAAGTAACTTCAAAGGTGATACCTTCTTAAGCCTTTAACTTACTCTAAATCTACCTCCCAGTGCTACTTGATAAACGGTCACTCTTCATGGGCAAATCAAAATCCACTAACCCCTTCCTCTTCTTCCCTCTTTATAAACCTCCCCCTCTTACCATAAAAACTGAAGCTAATATTTTTAAAGTCCTTCCGATCGTAGATACTGACACCAAAGCCATGTCCCTCTTCCTGCAAGATCAATCCACCAAGTGCTTAAAGCTTCTCCTTAGCTGTCGCGTGGTCTCATCCCTTTAAATCCCGAATTTCTCTAAAACAAACCCCACAACCTCTGTTCTCCATGGCTTTTGTGCCTTCCTCTTTAGTGTTCTCGATCTGGATACTCCTCTATGCTATGCCCGTCATACATACCTTATAAGGCTCTTTAGTTGCTCAAGTGCCATATATCTTTTGGGAATCCTTGAAAGAAGCGTAATTTATTTAAACAAAGGAGGCAAAACTAATATTTCACTTGAAATTTTACTGAGGGGCAGTTAGAGCACCAGTGTAAATAATGGCTTTATTTCTACAATTTTCTCAAAAAGTCATATCCAGAAAAGGCTTTAACTTAATGGCAAAAAACTCAAGATCCAAATCTTATTAAGACCAAAAGAAGGCTCAGGAAGGAAAAGCCACCTACAATTAACCACTGAAGGAAATTAAATCTTCTCTCCAAGGCTTCAAAGCGAGTATTCATTTCCTTTTGTAGAGCTTCAAAGCGGGCATTCATGGCTTCAAAGCGAGTATCCATTTCCTTTTGTAGAGCTTCAAAACGAGCATTCATGGCTTCAAAGCGAGTATCCATTTCCTTTTGTAGAGCTTCAAAGCGGGCATTCATGGCTTCAAAGCGAGCATTCATTTCCTTTTGCAGTGCCTCAAAACGAGCATTGATGGCTTCAAAACGGGTGTTCATTTCCTTTTGTAGAGCTTCAAAGCGGGCATTCATGGCCTCAAAGCGAGCATTCATCTCCTTCAGCAAGGCGCTAAACCTTTCCTCCTCTAACTGCCTCAAAAACTTTAGCTCTTCCTCCACTCTCAACAGCCTCTCCACTAAGGAGATCTCCCTTGCCTCCCGCTCATGCTTTATCACAAACTCCCCTAGCTTTTCCTTGATGACCTCTTCCACAATGGAGGCCACCCATCCTCTTAATTCGCTCTGGGTTAAGGCTTCTAACCCATTCATTCAGTCCCCCTTAGTCTAAGTCTTACTTAATTAGTATAATAGTCTTTTCTGAAAGGACAAGCTATATTCTTAATTACTCAAGGCTATAAAACCCAGAAAAAAAGTAAGAGTTGAAAAGAGATCACCTTTGTGATTGAGGAAGCAAGCTTTTTGGAATTCCTAGAAGTCTTGGAAACAAGGTGGGATCAAGGGTGCTCTGGGAGTGTAAAGTAGATAAGGGTGCCTTGTTTGAGCTTTAAGCCTTTTCACAAGGTCTGCCTATCTGTAGTTGTAAGGAAGGTGCTACTGAGGAGCTCTGAGACCTTTGCGCCTGAGAGGGGGAGGCTGTTTAAGTCCATAGGATTTTAAACTGAGGGGAATGCTCTTAATATTTGAAACGAATCCACTCTCAAGGCGATACCTTCCCAAGACCACTATGCACCCTCTCCGTATTATACCATATCAAATACCTCATAAGCTCCCTGTTAAACTCCTTCAAATCATCCTTCAACATCCACTCCCTATACTCATTAACTCCTCCTCCAACATCCGGTCAAACCTCTCTACATACCCACTCTCTCCCTTTCAAGCTCCCTCGCCAATTCCCCTAAAAACTCACTCCCAAAGTCTCTCTACACGCCTCTTATCTCAAAGGGAGCATCCGCCTTAAACTTACTACAAAAAGTCCTCCCACTCCTGTTCGATAAATGACTGCTCTTCAAACGCAAATCCAGATCTACTAGCCACATCCTTTGCAACCAAAACATACCTCCTAATCCCATCCAAAAATACATAATTACATCTATCTGCACCAACTCCCCAGGCTGTAATACCCTCCTACCACCTCTATACCGCTTCCTCCTCTCCCTCTCTGTAAACTTCCCAATCCTCTCATAATAATTAAAGCCCCTTCATTATCTTTCCTCAAACCCCTTCCTTTCAAATACTCTATAATCCTTCCAATCGTAGATACTTCCAATCGGAGATAGGGACGCCAGAGCCATACCCCTCACCTTGCATATCTTTTGAGTGGCTTAAACTTCTTCTTATCTATGCGTAGTCTCTTCCTTATGTATTATATCTCAAAATTTCCAAAATAAGCTTTACAATCCTTGCTTTCCACTGCTTTTGCGCCTTCCTCTTTGGTGTTCTCGATCTGGATACACCTCTACAATATGCTCTTACACACCCCATAAGCCTCTTTAGTAGCCCAAGTGCTATATATTTATTAGGAATCCCTGAAAGAAGCCTCTTTAATGGATCAGAGAAGAGATGTGTTGGGAGAGAGTGCTTAATATGTTGTTAATTAAATAAATGGGATTATATTATGAAGAGATTTTTTTGGTTTGGAGGGGTGCCCGAGTGGACGAAGGGGGCGGCCTTGAAAGCCGTTGAGGGGGCTTGCTCCCCCTCCGGGGGTTCGAATCCCTCCCCCTCCGCTTCCCACTAAAAAGTTTTTTCCCTTTATTAAATAACCTATGTTTAATCCCTTCCAAAAAAAAGAACAAAACAAGGAAAAAAATGGGGAAACAAAAGAATCAAGAGGTCTTTTAGAGCGCTTCAAAAAGGGCCTTTCCAAAACCAAAGAAAAGCTCACCTCTGCTCTAAGTAACCTCTTTGTTATTGAAAAACTTGTTGATCTTCCTTTTCTGGAAGAGTTAGAGGAAAAACTCATCTTAGCGGATCTTGGAGTTGAAACAACCTTAGCCCTTCTTGAACCCTTTAAAAATAAAATTCTTAAGGGTGAACCTCTTACTACTTCCGAACTTAAGAGAGAATTAAAAAGAATCTGTATAGATATCTTTCCTGACCATGCATTCACCTTTCCTCCTGAGGTGAAACCAGGAGTTCTCTTTTTTTTAGGTGTGAATGGTGTTGGTAAAACTACAACCATTGCGAAATTAGCTCTCAAATTTAAGGAGAAAAAACAAAGGGTTCTCCTTGTTGCTGGCGACACCTTTAGAGCTGCAGCCATTGATCAACTGAAAAGTTGGGGTGAACGCTTGGAAGTCCCTGTAGTATCCCTAAAGGAGGGATCCGATCCCTCTTCTGTTATTTATCAGGGTTTAGAAAGGGCTATCAAAGAGAAATTTGACATAGTTCTTGTGGATACCGCAGGTAGACTTCATACCAAACATAATCTTATGGAAGAGTTAAAGAAAATGCACCGTGTTATGGATAAATTAGTCCCTAAGCAACAGCGCATTAACATTCTTGTCCTTGATGCTACAACAGGTCAAAATGCGCTCTCCCAAGCGGAACATTTTCTAAAAGCCATACCTATTGATGCTATAATAATTACCAAAATGGATGGCACCGCCAAAGGTGGCATCGCCTTAGCCATAGCCAATAAATACAAGTTACCCATACTTTTTATAGGACTGGGAGAAAAAGCAGAGGATCTTCTTCCCTTTGATAAGGAAGCCTTTGTCTCTGCTATTCTCCCTGATTAAATTATGCCCTTGATTAGGTCTATTTTACTTCTTGGACCAACTGGTTCGGGAAAAAGTCCCCTGGGGACTGAGCTGGAAAAAAGGGGTATCCTCGGTAAAAGAGTCCTACACTTTGACTTTGGAGAAAATCTAAGAAAAGCTGCCCAGGGAGCTCTTCACTTATCTAATGAAGATAAACTTCTCATAAACAACATCTTAAAAGAAGCCAGATTGTTAAAACCCGAAGAATTTTATTTAGCTCAAAACATACTCTATTCCTTTCTGCATCATAAACACTTTGATGAAGCAGACATTCTTGTTCTAAATGGTCTTCCAAGAAATCTCTTTCAAGCAACAGAATTGGAGTCCAAAATAAAGGTTATTTTAGTCATTAACTTGACCATTGATGTGAAAAGTTTAATAATCAGGCTTGCAACAGATCCTGCTGGTGATAGAATCCACAGAGAGGATGATAAATTAGAATATGTGAGGAAAAAATTAAAGTGGTTCAAAAAGGAAACCCTTCCTTTAATCGAGTTTTATAGAGAAAGGGGGGCCAATCTGGTTGAGTTACCTGTGGAGGTTTACGATAACGGCTTTTCGCTCTACCAAAAACTTTTAACCCTTCTACCGAGGGAATGCATTTAATTCTCATAGCTATAGGTGGCGCTATTGGAGCACTATTGCGTTATTTTATCGCTTCCCTTTTCGCCCGTTATCTCTGTGACACCTTTCCCTGCGGCACACTATTGGTTAATATCTTAGGATCCCTTTTAATAACTTTTTTTATGTCTCTTTTCAATTATGGCTCTTTGGATCCCCATTATCGTTATTTCTTGGTCATCGGATTTTTAGGTTCCTTTACCACTTTATCTTCTGTTACTTATGACACCCTTTCTCTTATAAAAGATAAGCAGCTGCTTTTAGCCTTCTTAAACCTAATTGGTAATTTTTTTGTCTCCCTTCTTGCAGGAATAGCAGGCTTCCTTTTAGCAAAAATTTTCTTTACAAGAGCGTTTTAATCTATGGAGATATACGAGCAAAGGGGACTAATGTTGAGAATATATGTAAGAGAGCAAGATCGTTTAGAGGGGAAACCTCTCTATAAAAGAATCATAGAACTGGCCAAAGAAAGAGATATGGCCGGGGTCACTGTTTATCGAGCTATCACTGGTTATGGACCTTCAAAAATTATTAGGACGCTCTCTTTTGCAGATTTATCCTCTAACCTACCACTGGTTATTGAACTTGTGGATAGTGAGGAAAAGGTTAAAAATTTCGTTGCCCTAATTAAAGAAAAAATTCAACATGGTTTAATTATTATTCAAGAGGTTTTTATAATTAAAAATGTTCCATAAATTAAAAATTGAGGGTAGATTTGAAAATTTAGGTAGAAAATTTGATAAGACTTGGAATTTAAAGATAGGAAAAACGGATAGAAAAATTATGAGGAAAAATGTTTAAAGAGATGTCGAAAAGTTAAGCAAAATTGAACATTAAAAGACAAACCTAACTATAAGTAATAATCAAAATAGCGAGATGAAAGGAAGATTGAAAGGTATCTTTACTATTGGATTTAGCGATCCAGAGGAAATATTAAGAAGAAAATTAGAAATAGCGGAAGAACTCTATGAAAATTGGAGAGAATATTTTGCAAGCGATAGCACCTTTAGTAGCCTTTTATTGGAGTATGAATCAGCGGTAAGAAAAGCGAATGAGGTTATGGAGGAAATAAAGAGCTTTGAGGAATGTTATATCTGTTCAGTTGAAGAAAGAAAGGGCTGTTGCAAAACTGGTTTAGAGAATGAAGTCACCATTAATATAATTTTAATAAATAAATTTTTAAATAAAGAGATACCAAGAAAAAGGGAAGTTCCTGGTAGGTGTTTCTTTGTAGGAGAAAGGGGATGTAAAATATTTGCTAGACCCTATTTATGTAGAGAGTTCTTTTGTAGAAGATTACAGGAGAAGTTTAAACCCGAAGAGTATGTTAAGGTGACTAATGTAGTTGCAAAGGAACTCACTTTACTTTATCAAGCTTGTGAGTATATTAAAAAAAATTTAGAATTTCTTCTGGGAGAATTTATAATGGAAATTGACTTAACAGGATATAGTTGACATAAAGCGAGAGGGAGGAATATGCTATGCGGAATATAATTCTTGGGTGTTTAATATTGTTTTTTATCATGTTAGGAGGATGCGCAAAAAAGGAGCTTCCTCCAGTCGTAGAAGTGCCAAAAGTTTCTCCGAAAATAGAGGAAAGGAGAGAACCAGTAAAGGTGGATAGAATCGAAATAGATAAGAAAGTAGATAAGCTCGAAGATAGAGAAATAGCAAAGTTATTAGGGGATGAGAAAAGACCCGAGGTTGTAAAAAAAGAGGATATAGAACACTGGAAATTATATGGAAGGTCAACTCCTCCTTTGCTTGCCATTTTTTTTGACTTTGATGATTTTTCTATTAGAGAGGATATGTTTGATAGGATCATAAAGAATGTGCGTTATCTTATGGAAAATCCCAGAGTTAAGGTAGAACTTCAAGGAAATTGTGATGAAAGGGGCACTAATGAATACAATATGGCTTTGGGTATGAAGAGGGCCTTAGAGGTAAAGAAAATGTTAATAAAACTTGGTATTGAAGAAGCAAGAATTCATGTTATAAGTTTTGGTGAAGAAAAACCCCTTTGCACCCAAAGCGAAGAGTCGTGTTGGGCAATTAATCGAAGGGTAGATTTTGTAATAAAATAGGGGAGGAACTATGATTAAGATACACCAGTGTAAACTCCTCTTGCTTTTAGCTTTCTCAATAATTTTTGTCTTCCCCTTACCTAGTTATACCTCTCAAGAATCAATTAAGATAGCAGTAATTGACATAAAAAGAGTTATAAATACTTCAAAATATGGGCAAGAAGTAATGGATCAGTTGCAGAAAAAGTATGAGGAACTTCAGGCTAAATTGGAAAGCAAGGGCAAGGAATTAGAAGCACTAAGAGAGGAGATAGAGAAAAAGGGACCTATCTGGTCCCCAGAGATGAGAGAAAAAAAACAATCAGAATATCAGAGAAAACTTAGAGAATTTAAAACTATGCAAGAGGATGCCCAATTTGAAATGCAGGAATTAGAAAGAAAGTTGCTTGATCCAGTGTTTAAAGAATTAGAGATAGTGATTAGGAACTTTGTTGAAAAGGAAAAATACGATTTGATTCTCGAAAAGACACAACCGGGTATTTACTTTGCGTCCACGAGAATAGATCTTTCACCCCTGATTGTAGACCTTTTTAATAAACACTATGATGAATTAAAGGGAAAAAAGACAACTACTGAGCCAGGAAAAACTAAGGAGCAGGCAACCAAGGAACCTCCTAAGGAACCAACTAAGCAGCCACCCTTAGTTCCAAAAAGATAGAACTTAAAAGGATTAGAGGGTTTTCAAAAGGATCTTGATAGATTACTCTTACTCTATTCTAATTGGAGATGTTGGAGGCACAAATTCTCGTCTTGCCCTCTTTGACCCAATTAAAGGAAAAATCTTTTCTCTAAAGGCATACAAAAATAGAGAGTTTTTCCATTTTGAGGATTTGCTTGTCAAGTATTTATCCGAGGTGAGACCCTCTTGCCAGCCAAAAGAGGCTATTTTTGCCCTTGCAGGTCCAGTTATAAAGAACAAAGCTACTATTACTAACTTAGGCTGGGAGATAGGAGGAGAAAAACTGAGGAGAAAATTTAATCTGAAAAGAGTCTATCTTGTAAACGATCTTGAGGCTATGGCAGGGTCTGTTAAGTATCTTAGAGGAAAAGACCTATTCTCCATAAGAAAGGTAAAAAAAACAAGAGTTAGTTCATCGGATGTTAAGGCCTTTATGGCTATTGGAACTGGAGTGGGAATCTCTCTACTTATAAGTTTAAAGCCCCTAAAGATTCTTTCTACGGAGGGAGGCCACAGTCCCTTTTCACCCGCTGATGGCAATGAATGGAGATTTATAGAATTTTTAAAGTCTATGGATAGGGAAATTACTTGGGAAGAAGCTCTTTCAGGGAGAGGACTATCCGCTTGGTATGAATATCTCTATCAAAAAAAGATTACCCCCGAGGAAATAACTACCTTAGCTCTTCAGGGAGAAAAAGAGGCAAGGGAAGTTATTTTGTTGTATTTTAGACTTCTTGGTAGAAAGTGCTATGAAGTGGCGGTGTATTTTAAACCCTTAGGTGGAATTTATCTTGCTGGTGGAGTGCTTGCTGGGTTAAAGGAATTTTTCAATCAAAAGGAGTATCTTCAAAGATTTGAAGAGGGATATTTCCATTCTAAAAAGTTAAAGGAACTTTTAGAACTTATACCCATTGAGTTAATTCTTCATCCTTACCCAGTGCTTTTAGGAGTTCAGACCATAATCCATAGCCAACAAGGGAGATAATTCTTCCTTGGCCATTTAAATACTTAAGGTGAATTTCCAAAAAATCTTCTCCTGGAATTTTGGAAAGTCTATCCGCCCATTCAATAAGAACTATACTAGAGGATAAGTATTCCCAAATACCCAGGTCTTCTATATCCTCTGTCTCTAGTCTATAAAGATCAAGATGAATTATAGTATATTTTCCTTCGTATAGATTTACTATGGCAAAGGTGGGACTTGTGACGTATACTTGAGGATCCACTTCTAATCCTTCAACAATACCTTGAATGAGAGTAGTTTTTCCAGCACCTAAGTCTCCATAGAGTAACACAAGATCTCCAGGTTTAAGGTATTTTGCGATGATTCTTCCAATTTTTTTGGTTTCTTCCGGAGATTTAAGTATGAATTCCAGGGTTGTCCCTCTCTATCTTCCTAAAATTAGTAAAAAAGCTTGCTCTTTATTTAGATACCTCTCTATGAGGTTTTTAAGGTCCTCTGAAGAGGTCTTTTCAACCAAATTTTCATAAAGTTCAAAGAAATTCCAACCTAATCCTAAAACCTCGTTAATGGCCATATCTTCTGCCTTAGCAAGATTACTTTGTAAGGCTAATCTTTGTCTTCCGAGCACTCTTTTTTTGGCTCGATCAAGTTCTGCCTCAGTTAGTCCCTCTGTTTTGATGGAGCTCAAGATCTCAAAAAAACCATCTATAGCTTGTTTTTCTTTCTCAGGAGAACAGCCAATATAAAAAATTAAAGCAGATTTTTGAGGATAAAGAACTAAAAAGGAAGTTACCGCATAGGCAAGAGATCTTTCGTCTCTTAAGATACGGAAGAGTCTACCATCCTGACCTGAAAGAGCACTATTAAGAATCTCAAGAGTAACCCTTTCTTTGGATAAAAGTCCTGGTACTTGAAATCCGAGTAAAATTTGAGTTTGAAAAGTCTCTTTTTTAGTTCGTTTTATAGGATCCTTAGGTTGAGTAGGTGCTGGCTCTTTGATTGTTTGTCTTTTTTGAGTATCCCATGTCCTAAAGAGGGATCTAATTTTATTTTTTAGATATCTTGAGTCAAAATCTCCGGTAATCACTAAAACTCCTCGATCTGGAGTAACAAACTCTTTGTAGGCATCCTTTAAAATTGTGGAATTAAGTGCCAGATAAAATTCCCTTGATCCTGCCTGATTTAAGCCATAGGGGTGATGGGGGAAGAAATTTTGAAGGAATTCTTTTAACGCCAGGGCTAAAGGTTGATCTTCCTGTTGGTGAAGAAGAGAGAGTAGCTCCGGTTTTGCCTTTTCAATTTCTTCTTCGCTAAAGGAGGGATAAAGTAAAATTTCTCTGAAAAGCTCTAAGGTTTCATCAAGCTTCGAAGAAAGAGTCAAGGCTTTTAAGCCAAAGGTGTTCCTTCCAGTAAATCCCTTAATTGAGGCTCCAAGAGATTCTAATTTTTCTGCAATCTCTTCGGCGGAATGTCTCTCCGTGCCCCGAGTCCAGAGTAAGGTTAGTGCTTGAAAAAGACCGTTTCTATCTTCTCTCTCAAAACGCACCCCTCCTGGAAATACTAAGGAGATACCCACTGTGGGGATATCCCTCCGAGGAAAGAGAATAACCTTTAGACCATTTCCCAAAGTAAATGTTTCCACCTTTGGATGCACCTTGCCTGAGAGAACAAGGTTTTTATATTCCTCCTCACTAAAGAGTGCCCTTTCAGAGAGGAATACCGCGACTAATTTTTGAGGGTCAAGCCATTTTTCCGCTAAAGTTCTAAGCTCATCTTCGGTTGCTTTTTCTATTTTTTCTTTATACCAGAGGATGTCTCGGTAACTTCCTCGAGAAAGTTGAAAATTAGCTATTTGTCGGGAAAGCCCCTCCGCAGTCTCTTGAGTAAATATAAAAGAAGAGAGCACTTGAATTTTAGCCTTTTCTAATTCCCTTTTGCTTGGTCCCTCTTTCTTAAATTTATCTATCTCCTTTAAGACCTCTTGGAGTATTTTATGAAAATTTTGAGGATCTGCGGTGCCCAAAACTTCAAAGAGCCCTGGGCCCTCAGGCGTAAAAGCAGTAGCGGAAATGTTTTTTACTAAAGAAAGTTCTCTCTTTAGTCTAAGGTATAACCTTGAGGACTCACCTCCACCGAGGATTTCCGCCAAAAGGTCCATTAGAGGAGCGTTATCATCCCTGATGGAAGGGGCAGGAAAAGAGAGAGCAAAGTAGGATTCCTTTACAGGACGCTCTACCCATGCAAGCTTGGGTTCACTAACATAGGGTTCAGCGGGAAAGGAAACTTTCTTTAATTTTCTTGCTGGAAGTTTAGCAAAATATCTCTCAAGAAGAGGCTCCAATTCCCTCAAATCTATGGCTCCGGTAATGGTAAGTATCATATTTTCAGGGGTATAAAACCGGTCAATGAAATAAAAGAGATCCTCTCTCTTTATTTTTCTTACCGTTTGTTCATATCCTATAATCGGCCTCTTATAGGGATATTGAGTGTAAGAAGTTTTCATAAGCTCTTCAAAGAGAACAATCATAGGGTTGTCTAAACGCATTTTCATCTCTTCTACAATAACTTCTTTTTCTTTCTCCAGTTCTAAGGGGTCGAAATAGGGTTTAAAGACTGCTTGGGAGAGGACTTCTAATGCGGTTTCTAAAACCTCCTTTGGTCCAACAACATAATAACAGGTTTTGTCATAGGAAGTAAAGGCATTGATGTATCCTCCCTTTGCTTCTACCTTTCCAGCAACCTCACCCGGCTTTTGCCCCTCACCACCCTTAAAAATCATATGCTCAATTAAATGGGTGATCCCTGCCACCTCATCCCACTCATACTTACTACCTACCCTAACGCAGAGATATACTGCAACCACCTTTTCTCTTTCAAAGGGCATAAAGAGAACCTTTAGTCCTGAAGGAAGATCCCTTTCTACAATCTTTTCAAGTAAGATCCTTTCCCCATGGAGACTATCTGGCATAAAAAAGCCTCCCAATAGTAAAAAAAGTGATAATAGAAAGGTTTTAATTTTTCCTAATAGAAGCATAAAAGAGTGGTCAGGGAGTATGATATCATGAGGGTTCTTTAAAAGAAAACTGGGGGAGGAGGACTCGAACCTCCACTCGTGGATCCAGAGTCCACTGTCCTGCCAATTAGACGATCCCCCAAAGAATGGGAATTTATGAAAAATAATAAAATGATTCCACCTTTTGTCAAGCCCTTGTATTAAATTTGCTTTCTATAGAAAAAAGGCTATAATAACATTAAAGGTTCCAAATCAAAAAAAGGAGGTATTGTATGCTTTCTAAGATTCCCTTTGATTTAGATAGGATTGAGGAAGAGGATTTAGATCGTCAAATTTTAAGAATTGCGATAATTGCGGAATTGGATGCCATTAATTTGTATGAACAACTTGCTTCTCTCACGGAAGATGAGGCCTTAAGAGCGATCTTGTTAGATGTGGCAAGAGAGGAAAAAACCCATGTAGGGGAGTTTATGACCCTTTTACTCAAAAAAGACGAAGAACAAGTAGAGGAATTAGAGGAAGGTAAAGCGGAAGTTGAGGAAATCTTAGAAGAGGAAGAGACTTAATAAGCCCTTTAGGTTCATTTGAAAGTCGGAATTCTTTTTTTTTCACTCTTGTTTTTATTGTTAAAATTTTCTATAACCTTTGCCCTTCCTAAGGGCAGAGCTATTAGTTTAAGTGCTACAAGAGTGGAAATTCTTCAAGATGGAATAAAAATCCTTGCGGAGGGAGATATTGTTGTTGAACAGGAGGGTTATCTCCTCTATGCAGGGAGAGTTATTTACCATAGAGAAACGGAATTTTTAGAGTTATTTCATTTTAAACTCTTTGATTTTATCCAAAACGCAACAGTTTCTGGAGATCACGCCCTATTTGACTTGAGAAATAACGAAATAATTAGTGACAAGGCCTTTCTCCTTTTAAAAAAGGACGGGATTAGGATCAAAGCCTGGGAGTTTAGTAAAAATGCCCTTAACGAATATCGTGCCAAAAGGGCAATTATCTCTACCTGCGAATTTGATTGCGAGAGAGAGGAATACCCGCCTTGGAGTTTAGAGGTTAGAGATTTTTTACTCACGCCCGAGGGTATAAATACCGCAAAGGCCACTTATTTTAGGGCCAAAGATCTTCCCCTTCTCTACTCACCCCAAAAGGTTTATCTTCCGAAAATTACCCTTCCTGTCTTTGAACAAAGAAAAAGGGGGTTCTTATTTCCCCATATTGCCCAGGGAAATCGTATTGGAATAAGTTTTCAAATTCCTTACTTTATTCCCCTTACTGATCAAATAGATTTTACCCTCTCTCCTCTCTATTCCACCAAGAGAGGATTACTCTTGGATTTGGAGAATCAAATTGCCTTAACTAAGGACACAAAAGCTCTTTTTTTATTACGCTACCTTAAAGATATCAAGGCCAGCCATTATGTAGGCCCAGAGACTCCTAAACATCGCTATTGGACTACCGGAAAGGTTGACATCTCTACTGGTAAGAACTGGGACTTGCACCTTGACTTAGATTTGCTATCAGACAAAGGTTTTTTAGAAGAGTTTAACATAGGAGAGGGGTCCTTTGATAGGACAAAGAAGCTTTACATAGAGCGCTTTAATAGAGATATAGAAGATAAGGCCCAAGATTTTCGCACCTCTAAAATCTGGTTTCAATATCAGAGAAATAGCCTCTACACCAGGTTACAAAGTGCCTATATTGATTATGAGGGTTTAGGTAATAGAAAAGAGGTTTTTCAACCCCTGGCCCATCTTCGCTCAATACTTTTACCGATCAACATAGCTGGAGCCCTTACCTCGATAGCCCTGGATTATAATTATTTTTATCGGAAAGAAAATTACTATGGAAGTAGAATAGGGCTCAATATAGAAATAGGATATCCCTTCAGCTTCTCCTTCTTCAAGAGCGAAGCTAAAGTTAATCTTAAAAATTATTCTTACCTATTAGAGGAGCAGGGAAATTTCACAAGGAGTTATCTCAACCAAAATCTTTGGGAATTCTCAATTAATTCTTACTCCTTACTCTATAAAAATTATGAATTTGGTGAGCCACCTTTAAAAATTCGCTTTCAACATATTTTAAAACCATATGTAATGTTCTTTTTAAGGGAAATTTCTCCCCAACGGGAGGTAGGCCCCCTCTTGACCTATGAGGATTACTTGGTTAAAAAAGCTAAGACCTTGGAATATGGTCTTTGGCAAATTGTCCACTTACCTAACCAAAAAAACTTTCTAATTATAAAAGCCTATCAACAATACGATTTTTCCAAAGCGGAAAGATCGCCATTAACTACCAAACCAGAAGAGAGAGCGCTATCGGATCTCTATCTACACTTTTTTTCTCAATGGCAGGGAAGATTTGTTCTGCGCTATGACACAGCTTACAACTTTTACGGGTATGGATTTAAAAAGCATAGTTTAAACATAGGTTTGATAGATCTACTCTTGAAGCAGATAAATTTGACATATCAGGAAGATGAGACCTGGAAAACTCGTCAAGTTACTTTCTCTCTTTCCCATCTTTTAGCGGAACGCTTAGGCCTCCACTATTATATTTCCCGAAATCTAATTAAGGACGAAATCTCAGAGCAAAGACTTGAGGCTCAATATTTGCACGATTGTTATCTCTTGGGAGTTGGAATGTCTGTTACTCCGAAGGATACTAAATTTTATTTTAGGGTTAATCTCCGAGGCCTTGGCGGAATAGCTGATAGGCCCGTTGCCCTGCCCTAATTTCAATCAGAGCCAGATCTGGAGGTGAAAAGAGACGCATGGGTGGCCCCCCTGTGCCTAATCCCTTACTTACAAAAAGATAGCCCTGAGGGACTAAGGAGTGCCAGCCTGGGTATTCAAATTTACTAAGGGCTTTAAGCAACCATTTGCCTATTGGATAATAGAGCCCTCCATGGGTATGTCCCGAAAGCATTAAATCAAAAAAACCCAAGGCCTCTGGTTCTATCCTTGGTTTGTGTTTCAAAAGAAGGATAAATTTATCAGAGGGAAGGGTTCTTAACAGAAGAGATTCTTTAAGTGGACCCTTACAAGCCATAAAATATTTACAGTCATCATCGTCTAACCCTACCATCAGCAAAAAGGGTAATATCTCCTTGCTCTCTCCTCTAAGCACTTGAAATCCTGCCTGGGTAGTAAATTCAATGGATTTTTCAATGCCTCGATAGTATTCGTGATTTCCTACCACTGCATACTTTCCTAAGGGTGCCTCGAGGCGAGAGAGGGCCTCTTGCAAAAAGGCCTTATTTTTCATGTTTCCATCCACAAAGTCTCCGGTTGAAATAATTAGATCAGGCTTGTACTTTTGAACCGCCTTTTCTATGAAGCGAACTTTGTCCATGCCCATAACTGGCCCCAGGTGCACATCACTAAAATGAAGAATTTTTATAGTAGTTGCAGGAGGAATCTTTGGGGAATAGAGAATAACATGAATCAATTCGGGATGTAAGGTTTCTACATAGCTATAAAGGGATAACACAAGAGCCAAGGAAAGGGAGAAAAAAACACTTTTTAAGAAAAACCTTAGAATAAGATCGAGGACCACAAAATAGAAAAGAAACCCCATCCAGAAAAGAGCGGCAAAGCTGATAATAAAGGCTAAGCTTGGAGGAAGATAAAGATCTGAAATTCTAATGAATAGGGGAGAGATAAAGCCCAAGATTAAAAGTAGCGGCAAATAGGGGTAATTACCTTTGATTCTCCTATAAAGGTATAGATGCCAAAGGAAATACATAAAGAAAAATAGGAAAAGAAATGTATAGGGAGGCTTCATCCTTTAAGAGAAAAAGGTGTAAATTAGGAAAGAGAAGGTCCAGGCAAGAGCAAAACTATAGCCCAGGAAGAGAAGGGCAAAACTCTTTGAGCCCTCTCTCCACATAGTAACAAAGGTGGCGACACAGGAATTATAGATCAAAACAAAAAAAAGAAAAGATAGAGCGGAGGCAGAAGAAAAGACCTTCTTAATCTCCCCTCGCAGAAGACCATCATCGGTCCCAACTTCCAGGGATTTAGGATAAAGGGAAGATAGAGAAAAGAGAGCTTCTTTAAAGGAAAGGAGCAGTTTTTCACCCTGGGCCTTTAGAGCCATTTCAAAGTCAAAGGTCTCTTCCTTGGGCTCCTGCGCCTTTAAGATCACAGCAAGATTACTCAGAATGGCCTCACGGGCTAAAAAAGCAGGTATTAGGGAGGTTGCAATTCTCCAATCTCCTAAACCAAGAGGTTCAAAAAGGGGTGCTATAATCTTTCCAAGCTTTCCTCCGTAGCTCTCTTCAAGGTTCTGAACTTGGGGAGGAAGATTTAAAATTAACCAGATTGCAACAGATATGGCAAAAATTACTGTTCCTGCTCGCACTATAAAGCTTTTAACATGTAAGAGAACAATACTCCAGACAACTCTAATAGAAGGAAGACGGTAAGGGGGAAGGTCCATGACAAAATGGGCAAGTTGTTTTTTTAGAAAGGACTTTCTAAGAAGGACACTGGTTAAGAACGCTACAAAGAGGCCAACCAAATAGAGAGCAAGGATAAGTAAGGCAGGTCTGTCAAAAAAAATTAGACAGAAAAAACTGAAGACAACCAATCTTGCGGAGCAGGGCATAAAGGGAATCATGGCCATAACAAGTAGACGATCGGATCTGTCTTGCAGAGTTCTTGTAGCAAGAATTGCAGGAACATTACAACCAAAGCCAAGCATCAAGGGAATCACACTTTGCCCATGAAGACCCACCCTATGGGTAAATCGATCCATTAGAAAGGCAACCCGAGGTAAATAGCCAGAAGTTTCTAATAGAGTAAGAAAGAGATAAATAATAAATATTAGGGGTAAAAAAGACAAAACCACTCCAAGGCCTCCAAAAAGAGCTTCACTGAAAAAGCGGGAAATTAGCAAAGGGGCTCCCAAATAGAGTAGAAGATGCTGCGTAGCTGGAGAAAGAAAATCCTGCACAAATCCATCAATAAAGTCTACAAAAGGAGAGGATAAGTCAAACACTATTTTGAAGGTATAATATAAAATCAAGATGAGAAAGATAAAACCGAAGAAAGGATGTAGCAGGAAACGATCAAAGGATTCGGTAAGGGTTTTTTTTGGGAAAAGGTCTCGTTTGGTGATTTCCGCAGAGATTCCTTTTACCAGAGCAAGCCTTCGCTCTTCCTCCGAACCCTCTGTAAGATGTCCAAAACTTAGAATCTCAAAGTGGGGTGTTAAATTCCTTTCAAAGGATTCCACTATCGCAGGAAGAAGAGCTTTCACTCCCTCTCCAGTTCTACCATTTGTTTTTAAGACCTTGATGTTAAAAAGCTCGGAGAATCGTCTCTCGTCAATGTGAATACCTAAGGCCTCCGCTTCATCACTCATATTAAGAGCAACAATTATGGGTTTATTTAATTCCAAGAGTTGAGTAGTCAGATAAAGGTCTCTCTCCAAGCGGGGACTTTCTATTACATGAAGAATTACTTCATAATCACCCTTTCTTAGAAAATTTATGGTAATAGCTTCATCTTCTGAAGTTGCTTGTTCTATGGTGTATACACCAGGAAGATCTATTAATTCTATTTCATAATTCTGAACGAAAACCTTCCCAACCCTCTTTTCAATCGTAACCCCGGGCCAATTACCGATTTTGAGATTGGTGCCTGCTAAAAAGTTGAGTATGCTCGTTTTACCTACATTGGGATTTCCAACCAAGGGAACTCGGATGAGGGGCATAGAAGTTATTTTTTTCTAAGAAATGGAAAAAATTTTTTAAGCCAGACCGAATACTTCTTTAATCCCCTTTGTGAAAAAGCTTCCTCTGAGGGACAGGGAGGGCTTTTTAAGGTGCATTTTAATTCTTCACAGGGACTATCCACTCTTTTTTTTAATTCAACTTCTATTTTATCCGCCAGTTCTTCACTAATTATTAAACAATTGGTTCCGTTTCGGAGGAGAAGGTTTCTACCACAACGACGCAAAACCTCGAAGTGACTGCCCTTTCTGAGCCCCATGGCAGAAACTTTCTTCAAAATATCCTCCTCCGAACTGAAGGCCTTAATCACCACTACATCACCACAAAGAGCCTCTTTAAGGGTCATAACAAAATTAAACCTCCCGACAGTTAGGACAAAGCCCAAAGATCTCTAAATGATAGGTTAAAAACCTGTATTTACTTTGCCTTTCAAACTCTTCTATTAAATTGTTTAGTCTGTGGTCTAAAGCTTCTTTAACCTCTCCACACTGGATACAAATAAAATGAAGATGGGGTTGTTTATTAAGAGTAACCTCATAGTGGGAATGTCCACCCTGTTTGTATACTTCCTGAATATAACCCCCTTCAACTAAAAGGGGAAGGGTTCTGTATATAGAAGCTTTAGAAATTTTACTATTCTTTTTCTTGAGTTGAAGATAAAGGGACTCCACATCGAAATGATCTTCTAAAGACAGGATCTCCCTGAGGATTTCCTCTCGCTCAGGAGTATATTTTAATCCCTTTTGCTTGATAAATTGCCTAAATTTCTCAATAAGATGTTCCATCTTTTTGTTTTAAATTCTGAAAATTAATTTCAATATACAATATAAAACTCTTTTTTTATTGGTCAAGGGGGGTTGAATGAGTCCATAGGATTTTAGACTGAGGGGAGTTCTGGTAAGATTTGTAACAAATCCACTCCAAAAGGCGATGCATTTTTGAGCTTACTTTGCACCCTCTCCGCATTATACCATATCAAATACCTCATAAGCTCCCGGTTAAATTTTTCCTCTAATGTCCTGTTAAACCTCTCTGCATACCTTTTCCCTCCCTCTCAAGCTAAATTCTCTCGCCCCTTATCTCAAAAGGAGCTACAGCTTTAAACTTACTCCAAAAGTCCCACCCAATGCTACTCAATAAATGACCACTCTTTACAAGCAAATTCAAATCTACTATCCACACCCATCGCTACCTCCTCTCCCTTTCAATAAACTCTTCCCTCTTTCCGTAATAACTAAAGCTAACTCCTCTCACACTCACGCCCCTTGCTTTCAAATATTTTATAGTCCTTCCAATCGTAGATAATCCTTATAATCATAATTACGGACACTAAAACTATACCCCTGTTTCTGCAAAATCTATCCACCAAGGCCTTAAACTTCTCCTTAGTATTTGACGGGAGCATAAAGACTCCACATTTACCTTGTTTCCCCCTCTTTTAATAAGAAAAGACAAAACTTATGCACCTCCTTTATGCTTAAATAGGCAAGCACAAAAGCCAATTTCAGGATTTATTATTTACAAAAGCATGTATTTAAAAGGGATGAATTGAACCCTTTGATTAGAAAATTAACAATATGGTGGTTTTTGATTAGGTTTCATTGGCTCTATAGCCAAATTGTTGGATTACTTCCAGGGGGTTTGAGGCAAGAATAAGCTCCCGGTGAAGCCTCTTTAGTTTCTCGCGGTCAGTTTCTGCCTTGATCTGCTCCTCAAGACCCTTTGGCACTCTCCCAAGCTTCACCTCCACCACCTCAAGCACCATCTATTGAGCATCCTTCAAGTCTTCCTACCCTCCTTCCCTCTATGAAAAGGTATCCCTACTTTTATCAATTACAAGTCGCATCCTCATTACCTCCTCATATGGCCTTGCTACTTCATCATAGGCATCCTTCCTCAAGGTCTATCAAGCACTGAAAGCTTCATCAAAAATCCCTTCTCTTTCCCTCCATTGAGTTTTTCAACCCTCTCCCTGGGTCTCTCCCAAAAATCGCTTTCTCTCTTACACAAAATAGCAAGCCACTGATCCTCCCTAACCTCACTTCAAGTAACTCCCTATAACTAATTTTCCTCATCTCCACAACCTTAACTCAATGCTGAAGTCTTCCCAAAGGATACCGCTCTCTATAGGGACACTTCCTGTCTCCAACCAAAGTAAAACCTGTAAAGGATAGCTCTGTATCTTTCATAAATCCTTAAGTAAAGCTCAATGAGCCTTAGAGGCAAGGTAGGATCATAGGTGCTCTGAATTTCAAAGTGAATAAGGGTGCCCTTTTCAAGTCTTCCTACAAAGTCTGCCTTTCTTTCTTTGGTTGTAGGGAAGGTGTTTTCAAAGAGTTCTCTGACCTTGAAGCCAAATAGGATGTGGATGATTTTGAGAGGGAGTCTTTGTAGAACTTCTCTTAGAGTTCGGTCAAGGGAAAAGGCAGAATGGACCTTACTTGGAATTGGCTTGTTAATGGTTAAGAGAGTTTATAAAAGATCCCTTTAAGAGGGTCTTTTTTTTGGCTAAAAGCACACCCCGACTTTTCAGTTTAGGGTAAAGCTTAAAGAGCGGGTTGGGGAAAGGAGTAGGAGGGTTAAATGAGGCATTGAGCCCTAAGGATTTCCCAGAAGGATTAATTAACCTTAGAGAAAGGGAAAGAGCTTTTTGTAGAATAAATAGGTCTCTTGAGGACCAAGGAACCTGCATACAGAGACAAAGAGAAGGGCTCCCAAGAGAATGACCAGGGGCAAAGCCCATATAGTTTTAATTATGCTCAGAAATACCTGAACTATTAAGAATAGGGCTAAACAGGCAAGCCCCAATGTGAAAAGTGGTTTAATTAGATCTTGCCAAGATAATCCTCCTAAAATTTGGGAACTCATATAAGTTAAGAATAGAGCTTGCAGAATAAGAGAGCCTGCGGTTCCTCCAGCAACCCCTAAAATCTCCCAAATCTTAATACTAACAAGAATTATGGAGAGATTAGAAAAAACTGCAAGAAAACTTCCTATGGCAGGAATGGAGGTGCGATTTATAGCATAAAAAAGGGGCAGAGATACTTTACTTAATCCATAAAAGGGAAGGGCTACGCTTAAAATCTTTAATATCTCTGCGGTCTTCAAGGTATCTATTTCCTTAAAGCTTCCTCTTTCAAAAAGTAGTTTTATCAATGGTTCCGAAATTAGGTATAGACCAAGAGCGGAGGGTAGGGAAACACTGAGGGAGACTACCAAGATTTTGGTGTAAAGCTCTCTTGCCTGAGGAAGATTCCCCTGAAGGAGAGTTCGTGTTAATTCTGGAAGTAAAGCTTGTCCCAGGCCCACCCCAAATAAGCCCAAAGGCACATACATAACTCTAAAGGCATAGTTATACCAAGAAACTGCTCCCTCTCCACAGGAAGTTGCAAAGTAAGTATTAATAAATATATTAATTTGCACTGCGGAAAAACCTATAACCACTGGTATAAGTAAGAGGAGCACCTCCTTAAATTCTGGCAAGCTAAAGTCAATTTTGGGCACAAGCTTAAACCCCCTCTTCTTTAAAAGGGGATATTGAAGTAGTGCCTGAAATAAACCACCTAAGGCTACTCCAAGCGCCATACCCAAAATGGGTTCATAACCTCGCTCAATCAAAAGATAGTAACCAAGGACACCTATTATAATGGAGGCTAAGTTAAAAAAACCTGAAGAGAGGGCAGGCCAAAAAAAGATTCCCAAAGAATTAAGTAGTCCTGCAAAGAGTGCGGAGATACTTATAAATAATAAAAAGGGCATCATGATCCTTGTTAAGCTAACTGTTAGCTCAAATTTATCAGGGTTCTTTAAGAAATCCTTAGCGATGAGAGAGACGATTTCAGGAGCAAAGATTATACCCAAAAGAACAACCATAGATAGAATCAACAACCAGTTTGAAAGCACAATACTTCCTCTATAGAAGGCATAGTTTAGCCCCTCTCTTTCTACCGAGGAGGTGAAGACCTTAGTGAAGGCTCCTGCTAAAGCTCCCTCCGCAAAGAGATCTCTCAAAAGGTTAGGTATCCGATATCCCACTACAAAGGCATCCATAGCCTTCCCAGCACCAAAATAATAGGCTAAAACCTGTTCGCGAACCAAACCCAAGATCCTACTTATGAAGACCGCCAAGGTTACCGAAGTGGCACCTTTAGTGACTCTTTCTAACTTTGATTGAGCGATTTTTTCCATGTGGTCCCTGTGAAAAAATTTTTTAAGTCTAATACCAAGCTTCCAAAGGATTCTCCAAGTATTTAATCGCCTTTCTTAGCTCCCTTTCTCCACCTATTAGAATCAACAAATCACCCTCCTTAAATGAGATATCTGGAGAAGGATTTTGGATGAGTTCTTCACCCCTCTGAATAGCCACAAGACTTGCTCCAGTTTTTGCTCTAAGATCAAGTCCTCTTAAGGTTAAGCCATTTAATAAACTGTCCCTCTTAACCAAATAGGTCTGAAAATTTATAAGCCTCCACCATTCCGATGGACTTTGGATAGTAGTTATCTTTTTTCCCTCAGCTCTTAAAGCTTCGTAGTGTCCACTTCTTATTTCCTCTAAAAGGTCGTTGATCACATTTTTAGGCACACGATAAAATTCCAACACCTTAGCGAAGAGTTCTATAGAAGTTTCGAACTCTTCAGGCACTACTTCGTCCGCTCCTAATTTAAGAAGTTCTTCAATTTCCGCAATAAACTGTGTGCGAGCAATAATATAGATAAAGGGATTAAGACTGCGGGCTATGTGAATGATTTTGCGGGTTGTGAGATTATCTCCTACTGCAATAACCAAGGCTTTAGCCCTTTGAATTCCAAATTTTAACAAAATTTCCGGATGAGTAGCATCCGCAAAATAAATAGGTTCTCCCTTTTGCCTGTAAATTTTAACTGTGGTAGGATTTAGCTCTAATATGATGTAGGGGATATTTAGTATTTTTAACCCATAAACCACATTTTTCCCACAGACTCCAAAGCCTACAACTATAGTGTGAGCACTTGAAGAACTCTCAACTTCCCTTTCCCTTTTTCTTAGAATATATCGAAATTTACGAGGAAAGACCCTTGCCAGAAAAAAATCCGAGAATCGATGGGCCCAAGAGACTACAAAGGGAGTAAACATCAGAGTCAATATTGAGGCACTAAGAAATATCTGATAGGCCCTTTCAGAAAAGAGGTTATATTTACTGCCCTCAAGAGCCAATACAAAGGAAAACTCTCCGATTTGAAAAAGATAAAGAGCAGAAATCAAAGATACTCTGAAACTTTTACTTAAAAGAAGAACTACCATTAAGATACCTATGACCTTAACAACAAAGATTGTGATAAAGGATAGAAGAGTAGCCCCAGGATTTTGGATTAAAATATCTGGATTAAGAAGCATTCCGATGGAGATGAAAAAGAGGGCCATAAAGAGCTCTTTTAGAGGCTTTAATTCTGCCATCGTTTGATAGGCTATCTCAGACTCTGAAACTACGAGTCCAGCCAAAAAGGCTCCTAAAGCCATGGAAAGTCCCAATTTATAGCTAAAAAAGGCAGTGCCCAGGGCGATTATAAAAATACTTATTAAAAATAGCTCTCTACTTCTGGTTTTAACTATAGAATAAAGCAAAAGGGGAACCACTTTTAGGCTTATCCCAAAAACCAGAAGAAAAATACTCAGAGACTTCAAAAGGGTTTGCAATATATCTCTTAGGGATATCCCCTCACCTCCGAGAAGGGGAAGAAGTAGCATGACGATGATAACAGAGAGATCTTGAAAAAGGAGAATGCCAAAGATGTATCTTCCATAGGGGGTATTCAGTTCGCCTCTCTCTATAAGAAGCTTTAATACTACTGCTGTGCTACTAAAAGCAACCAGGGTTCCGTAAAAAACTGCCTGACCTATTTTATAGTGGAAAAACAATAGAGTTAATAGGGCAACAAAAAGGGTGGTAATTATGACTTGCATTAGTCCACCCCAAAGAACTTCTCGACGATAACCTAAAAGCTTCTTAACAGAGAACTCTACTCCCAAAAGAAACATAAGAAAAATAACTCCTAACTCCGCCAATCCTTCTACTAAATGAGGGTCTTTAACCAGGGAAAATCCTGCGGGTCCTACAATAAGTCCTGTTAGTAAAAAGCTTACCAAAGGTGGAAGCTTTAGCTTTACAAAGAGGAAAGTAAGAGGAAGAGCAATTAGAAAGGCCCACAGAAGGGTTGTAAGAAATTCCTGGAGCATTCCTTTATTTTAGCATAATTATAATGGGCTTACCAGCTATGGCCTCTATTAGCTCCTTGATTTAACATTCAGATGTGCTACTTTATAAAGTGAGATTTTGACCATCTCCTTTGTGGGAGGAAAAGAGCCAATGTTTGAAAGTTTATCTGAAAAATTAGAGAGAGCTCTTTCGGGTTTTAAAGATAGAGGAAAGCTTAGTGCTGAGGACATTAAAAAGGGTCTTCGGGAAATCAAGCTTGCCCTTCTTGAGGCGGATGTTAACTACAAAGTTGTGCAGGCTTTTCTTTCCCGAGTTGAGGCTCGTGCTCTCTCTGCCGAAGTTTTAGAAAGCCTAACCCCCTTTCAACAAATTGTCAAAATCGTATACGAGGAATTAGTGCAAACCCTTGGAGGAAAGTCCCAAAGCTTAAATCTTAACTCCAAACCCTCGGTGTTGCTATTAGCTGGATTACAAGGATCTGGAAAAACTACTACCGCAGGGAAATTGGCACTGCATTTAAGAAAAAGGGGGCACCATCCCCTACTTGTTTCCACTGACATTTATCGTCCTGCAGCCATAGAACAACTTAAAATTTTAGCTCAAAAAATTGATGTCCCCTTTTGTGAAGGGCAACCATCAGAGCCCCCCATTGAGATTGCCAAGAGAGCTCTTCAAATGGCTAAGGAAATGGGAAGAGATGTAGTAATTGTGGACACTGCAGGGCGTCTTCACATTGATGAAGGGCTTATGGAGGAACTTCAAGAGCTGAAGAACCATCTTAACCCTTCGGAGGTGTTATTGGTTGCGGATGCTATGATGGGACAGGATGCGGTTAATGTAGCCAAGGCCTTTCACGAAAAGGTAGGCTTAACCGGTATAATTCTAACTAAAATTGAAGGTGATGCCCGCGGAGGGGCTTCCCTCTCCATAAAAGAAGTTACGGGATGCCCTATAAAATTTTTAGGCACCGGAGAAAAACTTGAATCCTTAGAAGTCTTTCACCCTGAGAGATTAGCCTCTCGTATTCTCGGCATGGGTGATGTGCTCACCCTCATTGAAAAAGCCCAAGAAACTCTGGATTTAAAAAAAGCAAGGGAACTTGAAAAGAAGCTTAAAAAACTTCAATTTGATCTAGAGGATCTTCGGGAACAACTCCAACAAATGAAAAAACTGGGCTCAGTAAGGGATATACTTGGATTTCTACCCGGTATAGGCAATAAATTGCAAAATCTCCCTATAAATGAACGGGAAATAATAAAAATGGAAGCAATTTTGAATTCCATGACCCCTCAAGAGAGAAGAAATCCCCATATAATCAATGCCAGCAGAAAGAGACGCATTGCCAGAGGCTCAGGAACAACGGTTCAAGATGTAAATAAACTTCTCAAAAGTTTCGAAGAAATGAAAGCTCTTATGAGGCAATTTAAAAGCCCCGGAAAAATGCAAGGGCTCCTTAGGAGAATTTTGGGAATTTAAAGGCTATGATACAAAGGGTAGTTTGTAGCAATAAAAAGGCCCATTATCTTTATGAGATTGAAGATACCTATGAAGCTGGTATTCAGCTCTACGGGTGCGAAGTGAAATCCCTTCGGCAAGGAAGAGCAAATCTCGCAGATAGCTTTGCAAGGATCGTTAACGGTGAGGTATATCTCTATAACTTTCACATAAGCCCCTATCCCCACAGCTTAGAGGCACAAAAGCTTGATCCTACCAGAACCAGAAAACTGCTCCTAAGAAAGGATCAAATAAAAAGGCTTGCTGGTAAAGTTCAAGAAAGGGGTTATTCCCTTATACCTATCAAAGTCTACTTCAATGAAAGGGGTTTAGCCAAGGTGGAACTTGCCTTAGCCAAGGGTAAGAAAAAGATAGACAAGAGGGAGGATATAAAACGTAGAGAGCTCGACCGAGAGCTTCAAAGAAAATACAAAGGAAGAATTAAATAATAAAGTCCTTAATGCGTCCACTTTATCTTTACATCAAAGGATTTGGTCCCTTTATAGAGGCGGAAATCAAAGAAGAAACCTTTAAACTAATCCAGCAGGAAAAATTATTTCTCATATCTGGAGAAATAGGTGCGGGCAAGACCACCATCTTTGATGCTCTGCTGTATGCCCTCTTTGGAGAGGCGTCCTTTCCCCACAGAAGCTACAAAGATCTCATCTCCCACTTAATAACCCACAAAACTAACTTTTTTCCCGAGGTAACCTTTAAATTTCTCCTTGAAGGAAAGGTTTATCAAATCACCCGCAGACCGGCCTTTAAAACCTATAAAGGCTCCCTTGCTCTCTGGATAAATGATAAACTTTATTCCCAAAGGACAAGTGAAGTAACCTCCAAACTCAAGGAACTCTTTGGCTTAGAGGCAGAGCAATTCAAAAAGGTCTTTCTCATCCCCCAGGGAGAATACCGCAGGATCTTACTTTCTGAACCTAAGGAGAGAAAGGAACTCTTTGAGCTTCTCTTTAAAACTGAACTTATCACAAGATTAGAAGAATTCTTTAAAGAATCTCACAACCAATTAGAAGAGAGCCTTTTTAACCTGCAAGAACGAAAACAAGAGCTTCAACGGTTGGCCCAAATAAACTCCCTTGAGGAACTTCGAGAAAAGATAAGCAATCTCAAGAAAAAAAAGGATACTCTTGTAATTCAACTAAGGACCCTTCAAGAAGAAGTTTTCAAAATTGAGGCAGAACTCAAAACCTTGGAAAGAGGTCTAGACCTCTTGGAGCGATACGAAAGACTCTCTATGGAATTAGCGACGCTGGAAGAGAATCTCCCAAAAATAAAAATGTTAAAAGAAAGGATAACTCGCCTGCGGATATTACAGGAGAAGCGTTATCACTATGAAACATTTAAGAAAATACGGAGCCAGTTGAAGGAAGCAAAGAGCAGGGAAAGGCATCATAAAAGGGAACTCCAGAGATTAGGGCTCCTTTTAGAAGAGGCGCACAAAATTGAAAGGGAACTCAGGGAAAAGGAGGAATATTTCCAAAAAATTAGGGAAGATCTCCTTAGAAAAGCTGAATTTCTAAAAGTATGGGATCGCAGAGAATTTTTGAAAAAGGAACTTGAGGATTTAATAGCAAAGGCTCAAACTTTACAGGAAAACCTAAAAGACTTGGAGGAACAAGAGAAAAAAGCTAAGAAAAGTCTTGAACATATCTCTAAGGAAAAAGAAGCCTTTAGAGCCTTTCTTGAAATAAAGAAAACCTTAGAAGATTGCCTAAAAAAAGAGGAAATCTACCATACCTATACAGAAAAAATAGAGCGCATAAAAGATTATGGGTATAAAATAAAAGAGGTGGAAGGGCAAGTTCTTCAGTTAAGAGAGAAAACTGAAAGGCTAAGAGATCAAGCATGGGCGGTAGAGCTTGCAAGAAGACTAAAAAAAGGGGAGCCTTGCCCGGTATGTGGCTCAACTACACATCCCAATAAAGCAACCCCAGACCTCTGGCTGCATACCTTAGAAGCAAGTCTAAAGGAACTGAACGAAAAGGAAGAAGAACTAAAATTCCTTAGAGATACCCTCTCGCGATTAGAGGGAGAAGCCCAAATCCTTAGGGACTTACTTCCTGAAGACCTTCAAAGTTTTTGGGAAAATAAATGTCAGCTTTTACAAAAGATGAAACTTTACGAAAATATTGAGTTTTCGAGGACTTCCTTAGAAGACTACGAAAGAGAAGAAAGAATCCTATTAGAGGATCAAGAAAGGGTGGCAACAGAAAAAAAGAATTTAGAAGAAAGATGGTATCAATTAATAGCTAAAAAGGAGTCCTTGCAGGGAGAATTGAGAGGGTTAGAGGGGTTCTTTAAAGAAGAGCTTGATGGATTACTTTTAAAAGAGGAAATTGAAAAGTTAAGGAAGGCCCTTGAGGATTACGATAAAAAAGTAAGAGAAAACACCGAAGCAAGGTCTAATCTTGAGAAAGAGTTTTGGGAGAAAAAAATTAAACTCGACGCATTAAGAGAGAAACTTAGAGGAGAGATTAGAGATTTCCGAGAAAGTGTGGCAGAACTATCTAAACTTATAAAAGGAGGAGTTTTTAAAAATTTTTTAGAGTTAGCTTCGCACTGGAAGGAACTGACACATCTATCCCAGCTTGAGCAGGAAGTATCTCAATATGAGCGGAACTTAATTAGCATAGAAAATCAAAGAGACAACTTAAAAGTAGAGATGGAACAATTTTTCTCCAAAAACCCTTATCTGCCCAAGGAAAAGCTTTATCAAAAAAAAGAAGAATTAAGTATTAGGCGTCAAGCCCTCGAAAGTAAAAGAGAAGAACTTTCTCTCCAGATAGGCAGAATTGAAGAAGGTATTGCTCAACTTGACATCATAGAGAGAAACCTTATTGAAATTACCCAGAAAATAGGGGTTCTCGAAAAGGAATATTCCTATCTTGGTAAAATCACTAACATACTTATGGGAAAGACTAATGGGATTTCCTTTCACTCTTATGTGTTATCTCGCTTTCTTGGTCTAATTTTAAAAAGGGCAAACTACTACTTTTCGGAGTTTTCCTTTGGCAGATATCGCTTTGTTGAGGGAGAACTCCTTAGTAGAAGGTTTCATTTAGAAGTTTTAGATAGCTATACTGGGACTAAAAGGGAAGTTAGAACTCTTTCTGGAGGGGAGTCCTTTATTGCCACCCTGGCCTTTGCCCTTGGCACCTCTGACCTATTACTATCCTTAGCTAAAAGTAAGCCCTTAGAGACCCTACTGATTGATGAGGGTTTTGGAAGTTTAGATGAGGGAACTTTGGATAAAGTAACTGAAATCCTTTTACACCTCTCCCAGAGAACAGGGAAAATCATTGGTATTATATCCCATTTAAGGGAATTAAAAGATCGCTTCCCCGTTCAGCTTGAAGTCATAAAAGATAGAAACACTGGAAGCAAAATCCTTTTGAGGATAAGACCCTGAAAGCAATTGGTTTAATTTTGGCAGGCGGACTTGGAAGACGCATAGGAGGTTATAAACCCCTACAACTTCTACAGGGAAGACCACTTCTTTACTGGGCGTTAAAACCCTATTTGGCACTAAATTTAGATATCCTAATCTCCGTTAAAGATCAATTTCAAAAATCCTCCTTAATAAATTCTCTACAGAACTCAAATTTAAATACCTCAAAGATTAATTTTATAGAGGACCCATTGGAAATTTCAGGCCAGGGGCCTCTCTGCGGAATATTCCAAGCTATGAAGATGCTACCTTCAGGGACTCTCCTTGTAGTAAGCGCTGTGGATCAGCCTCTTGTTAATCCTCAGCTTCTAAGTGAACTTCTCAGTGTTGGAGCCTTTTTTGTATCCCTGGCGGTCGTATGTGAGAGAGACCATACCTTAGAGCCTTTCCCAGGCATATACTCCAGTGCTCTTATGTCGGAATTAGAAGATTACTTAACTAACTTTTCGAAAAGAAGTTTAAGGGGATTTTTGTCATACTTATCCGCAAACAAACTCCTTGTAACTTTTAGAAGGTGGTCTAAAATAGACCCAAAGGGTCAGAGTTTTTATAACATAAATACCCCTGAAGACCTCACAAATTTAGAAAGATGTTTCCCACAGAAAAATTTATGAATACACCCATTAAAGTTCTTGTTGTAGATGATGACCAAAATATTAGGGATAGTATACTTGAATTACTTACCTTGGAGGGCTATCAGGTTGACTCAGCAGCAAATGGCAAAGAGGCCCTGGAAAAACTCTCTTCCCTTAAACCAGATGTAGTGCTTACTGACTATTTAATGCCCGAAATGGATGGAATAACCCTCTGCAAAATACTAAAGAATAATCCTGAGACCATGGACATAGGAGTAATATTAATTACGGGAGTAAATGACTTGGACACCAGGGTCAAGGGACTTCTTGCTGGGGCGGATGACTTTTTAAATAAACCCTTTATGGTGCCAGAACTTAAAGCCCGTATAAAATCTCTCTCTAAAACCAAACTATATCATGACTTTTTAAAAGACTATCAACGGAAACTCGAAGAGGAGGTAGAGAAAAAGACTGCGGATTTACTTAAGGCTAATCTTTCTTTACAAATGGCTTTAAACGAAGTAAAAGAACTCTCCCTAGAAATAATATATCGCCTCGCTAAAGCGGCAGAATATCGTGATGAGCATACTGGCTATCACATTCAAAGAATTTCTCACTATAGCACCCTGATTGGTATTCATTATGGTTTAAAGGAAGAAGCTTTAGAAGTGTTGAAATATGCCTCTGCCCTTCACGATATAGGTAAGTTGGGAATACCCGATAAAATTCTGCTGAAGCCCGGAGCCCTTACCATAGAGGAGTGGAATATTATGAAATTACATACGGTAATTGGAGCAGAAATTCTCAAGGGATCCAGAATTAAGTATTTAAAGGCTGCGGAAAAAATTGCCCTCTATCACCACGAGAAATGGGATGGCAGCGGATATCCAGAAGGCCTAAAAGGACCAAAAATTCCCCTATTTGCCAGGATTACTGCTATTGCTGATGTCTTTGATGCCCTAACCACATCCAGACCTTATAGAAAAGGGCTTAGCCTTGAAGAGGCCTTTGAAATTATCGCCAGAGGTAGAGGAACTCACTTTGATCCTGATTTGGTAGATATCTTTTTCAAGATTCAAGAGGAAATTCTATCTATAAGAAAACTCTTCAAAGATGAACATGAAATTCCCCATTTATTTAAGGTATCTCAAGTCTCATCTTCCTGAGAAACTCAAAATCTTCAGTGCCCCTCCAACAATTCCTTTAATCGTAAGGCATTTTTGATTGCAAAGCCTCTTGCGGTATTGTCAAAGTATACATAGGAATATTTAGGATTTAATCTTTTTATAACCGCTACAATACTTTGAAGCTCCTCCTCAGTATATTCGGAGACATATAATTCCTTAGAACCATGTAGTCTTAAATATAAAAAATCGGTAGTTTTTACTTCAAACCAGGAGGCATACCTCTTGCCACAGTCTGATAGACAAAGAGATAGATTATACTTTCTTAGCATCTCTATCCATTCCTCGCATTGAAAACTTTGGTGGCGGGTCTCTATAGCTATATCAAAATCCTTAGGAAGTAGGGGTAAGAAAGCCTCCATCAGTTCCCGATTGAAACTTAGAGAGGGAGGTAATTGAAAAAGTAGAGCACGGGCCTTTTCTTTTAAAGGTTGAAGACTTTTTAAAAAATCTATTAAGGGCTCTTTTACTTCTCTTAACCTTTTGAAATGGGTGATAATTCTTGGGGCTTTCACAGAAAATACAAAATTAGAGGGGGTCTCTTCATACCACTTTTGAAAGGTAGATGGACGAGGAGTTCGGTAAAAGGTCACATTTAGTTCCACTGTATCAAAGTATTGGGCATAAAACCTTAACCATTGAGCAGAAGGAAGCTCACGGGGATAAAAAATGCCCTTAAAAGAGACATAATTCCATCCAGAAGTGCCTATGTAGTAGGCTCTTTGATTCAAGTTAACTGCCTTTTAAGTTTGTAGAGAGCTTTTTTAGCTGCTATGTTTTCCGCCTCTTTCTTAGAAGACCCTTTAGCTTTCGCAAGAACCTCTTCCCTGAGCTTTACCACCACCTCTATTACAGGTCTGTGAGCAGGTCCGGTAATCTCTAACACCTCATAAGTAGGAATTTCACCGTGAACTTTTTGTAATAATTCTTGGAGTTTAGTCTTATAATCGGTTAATTTTGAAATCTTAAGACTCCTTAGATAGGGAGCTAAGAGTCTTTTAACTGTTTGACAGGCAACCTCTAATCCCTGATCCAAGAAAATAGCTCCTATTATTGCTTCTAAGGTTCTTCCAGCTATGTTTTTTTTGCTCCTCAGCTCTAATGCCTTTTCCCTTCTTCCCATGTAGATATAATCCAAAAGCTTCAGGCTATCTGCAACCTTTATTAATCTCTCCTTACAAACAAGAAAAGCTCTCTTTTTCGTTAGCTCTCCCTCTGTGTCACCAGGAAATTTCTGATATAAATATAGAGAAACACAAAGATTTAGAACTGCATCCCCAATGAACTCTAATCTTTCATTATCCTCCACACTTTCTTCTCTATGAGTTATTCTATAAGAGCTATGAGTGAGAGCTATCTTCAGGAGCTCCTTATTTTTGAAAGTAATTCCTAACAGGGTCTCTACTTCCTCTAAGGTTCTTTCCATCTCCTATTTTGCCACAAGAAAGGCTCCGGCGAAGCGCTCTCTCTTATATTTGTCCGCCAAACTTAAAGCGGAGTCTAAGTTGTTTGAAAGATAAATTTGAACCCTATAAAAAAGACCCCTTTCCGGATGCTGATAGGGCTCAATTCTAACTTGGGCAAAATTCCTCTCTAACTCCTCCTTAAGTCTTAGGGCATTTCCATAGTCTTTAAAGGCTGCTATTTGTAAGTAAAATTCGTTGAATTTTAAATTAGGCCTATTTTTATAGTAAACCTGTTGTCCAATAAGCTCTCCTTCACTCAGGGCAACAATCTTTACTCTGGCAGTACCCTTTCCTATTATACCTAATTCTCTGGCACTGGCATAACTTAAATCGAGACATCTATCCTCCACAAAGGGACCGCGATCGTTTATTCTCACTACCAGTTGTCTACCATTTTCTAAGTTTGTAACTAAAACATAAGTTCCCATAGGCAAAAGCTTATGTGCGGCAGTATATTCATACATGTTGTAAATCTCCCCACCAGAGGCTTGTCTACCGTGAAATCCAGGACCATACCAGGAGGCTGTGCAAATTTCCTCATATCCCTCTGCCTTGGGTAAAGGAAAATAGGTCTTACCATTTACAGTATAGGGTTTTAGCCAGCCAGGAACAGGCTTTGAAGGTTCTTGAGGAATGGGCACTGCGGTGATAGCTACTTCCCGAGGTGGTTTAGCACAGCTAAACAGAATAAAAACACATAATACTAACCACAACCCCATCTAACTCCTCACTTCGTCAATAACTCTGCCACCCTTTTAGCAAAATAGGTTATTATTAGATCCGCACCAGCTCTTTTAATGCTTATTAAACTCTCCCAAAGAACTCTTTCCTCCTCTAAATAACCTAATTTACTTGCGGACTTAATCATAGCATACTCTCCACTTACTTGATAAGCAGCAATGGGATGATGAAGATTGTCTCTAAGCATCTTAATAATATCCAGATAGGGCATAGCAGGTTTTACCATAATTATATCGGCACCTTCTTCAACATCCATTAAGGCCTCCCTCAAAGCTTCTCTGCTATTTGCAGGATCCATTTGATAGGATTTCCTATCCCCAAACTTTGGAGCAGACTCTGCAGCCTCTCTAAAGGGGCCATAAAAGGCACTACAGTATTTAACCGCATAGCTCATGATAGCTACATTGGGAAATCCTGCCTCATCCAGGGCCTCTCGTATCCTTGCTACTCTTCCATCCATCATGTCAGAGGGAGCTACCCAATCCGCTCCCGCTTTAGCATGGGATACCGCAACCTTGGCTAATTGCTCTAAGGTTAAGTCGTTATCAACCTCTCCCCCCTTGATGATGCCACAATGTCCATGTGAGGTATATTCGCAGAGACAAACATCGGTTATAATAACTGCCTCTGGAAATTTATCCTTTATAGCCTTGATAGCCCTTTGAACAACTCCCTCCTTAGCAAAGGCAGAGGACCCCACTTCGTCCTTTTGAAAAGGAATTCCAAATAACAAAAAGGCCTTTAATCCCAGCTCTAAGCATGCCTTGATCTCCGCTATAACAGTATCCACAGTAAAACGATAAACCCCTGGCATAGAGGCAATCTCTTCCCTTACTCCCTTTCCATCCCTTATGAACAGGGGATATATAAGATCATTCACTGAGAGCTGGGTTTCCCTAACAAGGGCCCTTACCTCTTCTCTTAGTCTAAGTCTTCTGGGTCTGTATTCCGGATACATCATCGCTTTTCCTCCTCAACCCTTACCCCCTTTAGGCCAGGGCTTTATTTAGAAGCTCTTTAAAGACCTTAAGATCCTCTTTATAATCCTCTTTAAAGAGGTGAATCCATAGCACGGGCTTTTCTCTCTCTACCAGTGCCTGGAAATCTCCGTAAGCTTGAGCAAATTGTTGATCCCAAAAGGTATAACCTTCATTGGGGACGATCTGGCTCTCAAGCCTTCCTTTGCGGGTAATCATGATGTAACGGGAAAGAGGGGGCCCACCTTTAAAAAGTTGCCCTGTGGAGTGTAAATACCTTGGGCCAAAACCAAACACCGTAGCACAATTTTTTCTCTCCCTAACAAGAGTTCTCATATCTCTAATTAAGTCCTCTGTCTCCGCCTCATAGGGAAGATAGGCAAGAAACCCTACAAATATCCAAGGTGCAAAATCTTGAAAGAGCTTTTTAAGAGCCGCAGATAACTTGGGATATTCTAAGCCCAGAGTGTTCCCATAGTAAAAACCCAGACCACTTTCCTCATCAACATAGAATTCTAATCCAAAGTCCCCTTCTTTCTTGAACTTCTCGAGGATTTCACTGGTTTTTTTCTTAGATAAGACAACATCGGGTTCATCAAAGGGATTAACTCCTATGAAGTAACCAGTCAAGGCGGTAGCTATCATAAATCTATAGGCCTCACCAAATATTTCATATCTATCCTCTAAGATCAGCCTCTTTACTCGGAAACCCTCCTCCATTAAGTCAGAAATTAGCCTTTGATATAACCTTTCTCGTCCTCTAAGGGCTAAGTATATAAAACAACGATCAGTTGAATACACCGTTGGCGAACCTGGAGACTCTCCAACTATAGGAACTATGCCAGAGAAGTTTTTACCCAAACTTTCCGCTATTAATTGTTCCAACCAAAGAGCAAAGGGTCTCAAGAGGGGGTCCACAATAAAGGTTACTTTGTCTTGACCCAAGATATAGGACTCTGTGAGGAACTCTGCCAAGTTTCCCGCTAAGTTGTAAGACCAGGGAATTTGTGGTTCACAGGCGGAATACATCTCTTTAGCATAGTAAAGAGCTTTGTTTAAATCTATACCAAGAAGCGCTCCAGCAAGAAATCCTACTTCGGTTAACGCTGCATATCGACCGCCCACATGGGGTGGATGATGAATCACTCTTCTAAAATTCTCTTTAAGGGCAAGGGCTTCAAGTGGAGAGCCAGGATCAGTAAGCACAAGAACATGCTTTCCTGGCTTTGAGCAAGCACCTTTTAGTTTCTCCCAAAAATAGCGAAGATGGGACAGAGTCTCTAAGGTCGTGCCCGATTTAGAAGCAAAGACAAAACAAACCTCCTCTAACGGTAAATTATCTACCTCCAAAATGTGTTGAGGATCATTAGTATCCAGAACCTTTAGCTGAGGGTAGCCATCTAAGGGGCCAAAAATCTCCGTTAGCACCAAGGGAAAGAGGGCTGATCCTCCCATTCCACACCAGATCACATACTTGAATTCCCTTCGTAGTTCCTCCGCTAACGCCTTTAAGGTATCTAACCTTGATTCCATGTATTTATATCCCTCAATCCAATCAAGCCTTGCTCTGATCTTTCCCTGAACTTCGGGATCAGTAGAAAATAGGTCCGCTTCTTTAGAAAAAAGCTTTTTTAAAACTTCCAGCTTCTCCTCTTCGGTGAGCTTAGAAGGTCTCTTGATGATGTTAAAATCTCCATAAACCTTGGTTATTCTTGAAAATGGAAAATCCATAGCAATCTCCGGGAATTTTTCAAAAATTATAACATATTGACCTTTTTTGACAATTTATTTAACAATTTACTTACTCCCCTCCCTGCATAAGTTTAAAGCCTCTTTTGAAGAAATAAGAGTGCTTAAAAAGAAAAGAAGTCATCTTTAGGTTAAGGAGCATTAAATTTCATAACTACTTTGGAACAGAGGCTACTGCTGACAAAAGAGAGGATGCTTCAAACAGGAGGTATAATAAGAATTTATCCTGAGTTACAGGAGAGAACATCCTCGCATAGGCAAGGAAAAGCTTAAGCCTTTGGTGGATTGATTTTGTTGGAAAAGGGGTATAGCTTTGGTAGCAGTATCTACGATTGGAAGGATTATAAGGTATTTGAAAGAAAGGGGGTAAGTTTGAGGAGAGGAAGTGAAGAAGCTTTAGTTTTTAAGGCTGACGGGAAGGTTTATTGAGAGGGAGAAGAGGAGGAGGAAGAGGAAGCGGTATAGAGGTGGTAGGAGGGGATTACGGCCTGGGGACTTGGTGCAGATGGATGCAATTGTGTATTTTTTGGATGGGATTAGGAGGTATGTTTTGGTAGCAAATGATGTGGCAAGTAGATTTGGATTTGCTTATGAAGAATAGTCATTTATCGAGTAGCATTCGGAGGGACTTTTGGAGTAAGTTTAAGGCGGAAGCTTCTAATGAGACGCGGGGCGTGCAGAGAGACTTTGGGAGTGAGTTTTTAGGGGAATTTGCGAAGGAGCTTGAGAGGGAGGGAATGGGTATGTAGAGAGGTTTAACAGGACATTAGAGGAGGAGTTTATTGAGAATAGGGAGCTTATGAGGTATTTGATGTGGTATAATACGGAGAGGGTGCATAGTGATCTTGGGAATGAATCGCCTTTGGAGTGGATTTGTAACATATGGACTTATACATTTTCTTGACAAGTTAATCATATGTTATTATAATAGGACTACATACATGGGCCGCTAGCTCAATTGGTAGAGCAATGGACTCTTAATCCATAGGTTGGAGGTTCGAGTCCTCCGCGGCCCATAAAAATTTATTAATTCAGTAAGGCACTCTTCTGGTATTCTAATTTTCAATAAATCCTAAAACTCTCACAAAATTCAATTTTGCCTCTGTGAGTAAATAGCTTGAAAAATTTACAGATGTTCGTATATTGAAAAGACTATGGCTATGCCCAACAGGTGCGGTTATTTTGATAAATATGGGGGAAGATATGTTCCAGAAACCCTCATGCCTCTCCTTTTTGAATTAGAACATGTATATAAAAAAATTAGAAAAGATAAAAAGTTTTGGAAAGAATGGAGGGAATTATTACGGGAATATGCAGGTCGTCCCACACCTTTATATTATGCACGCAATTTATCAGAAAAGCTAAACGGGCACCTTAAAGTTTATTTAAAGAGGGAGGATTTGCTTCATACTGGAGCTCACAAGCTCAACAATACAATAGGTCAGGTTTTATTAGCTAAAAAGATGGGTAAAACCAGAGTAATTGCGGAGACTGGTGCTGGTCAGCATGGTGTCGCCACTGCAACTGCTTGTGCGCTTTTGGGTCTCAAATGCGTCATTTACATGGGAGCCAAAGATGTTGAAAGACAGGCTCTAAATGTCTTTAGAATGAAACTCTTGGGCGCGGAGGTTTGCCCAGTGACAGCTGGAACGCAAACTTTAAAAGATGCCATAAATGAAGCTCTAAGAGACTGGGTGACCAATGTAAAGAACACCTTCTATGTGATTGGTTCGGTAGTTGGTCCCCATCCCTATCCACAGATGGTTAGAGACTTTCAGAGTATTATTGGAATTGAAACTCGGGCTCAAATCCTAAAAAGGGAGGGAAGGCTGCCCGATTATGTCATCGCCTGTGTCGGTGGAGGGTCTAACGCTATGGGGATCTTTTACCCCTTTATTAAAGATCCCCATGTGCATTTGATCGGGGTTGAGGCTGCAGGGCTTGGTTTGTCCTCAGACCAGCACTCCGCAACCCTCAATAGAGGTGAACCTGGCGTGCTGCATGGTATGCTGACCTATCTTTTGCAAGACAAGGTTGGACAAATAAAGGGAGCTCACTCTATTGCGCCAGGCCTTGACTATCCGGGGGTTGGACCTGAGCATGCCTACCTTAAAGATCTTGGTAGAGCTAAATATGAAGCAGTGGATGACCAATCCGCCTTGCAAGCCTTTCAAATTCTCTCTGAAACAGAAGGGATAATTCCCGCCCTTGAATCTGCACACGCTATAGCTTACCTAATTCAAAATTTTCATAGCTTGCCTAAGGAATCCATCGTAGTAATTAATCTCTCAGGTAGGGGAGATAAAGATGTGGCCCAAGTCAAAGATCTCTTAGAGGAAAAGAGAGCTGAAACAATATGAGGGGCGCAATTTATATTGAAACTCGCATTAGAGAATACAAAAAAAAAGGAAAAAAAGCCATTATTCCCTACATAACAGCCTTTGATCCTAATAAAGAGGCAACTCTTGATTTTCTAAAGCACATCGCTGAGGCAGACCCTGTTGCTATTGAACTTGGTTTCCCCTTTTCCGACCCAGTAGCAGATGGCCCCACAATTCAAAAGGCCATGGTTCGAGCGCTAAGAAACAAACCATCTTTTGAGGAATACTTAGAAATAGTTTCTCTATTTAAGGAAAATTTCCCTGAAATCCCCCTGGTGTGCATGACCTATTACAACATTATATTTCGCTTTGGGTTAGAAAGAGCTCTTAAAGAAGCTATCGAGGCAAGATTAGATGGATTTATAATACCCGATCTTCCTATTGAGGAGGCCTCCCCTTGGTTAAGGGTTAATCGAGGAAAGGGATTAGCTACTATATTTCTTGTTGCTCCCACAACGCCTTATGATCGTTTGGTTAAGATTGCTAAACACTCCACTGGATTTCTCTATTATGTGTCCCTCACTGGAATAACGGGAGCTCGTGAAGTTTTGCCTGAAGATTTAACCCTGAAACTTCAGAAAATCAAAGGCATGATTTCTAACCCCCTTGTTGTTGGATTTGGAATCTCAAAGCCTGAGCATGTGGCTTTACTTAGACCTTATTGTGATGCCGTGGTTGTAGGCAGTGCCTTGGTTCAAATCATAGAAAAGGAAGGGCGCTCTGCAGGCCCCGCTCTTCACAGATTTCTACTTTATTTAAAAAATGAAGATTCTCAAAGTTAAAACAAAATCTCCTTACTATATTACTATTAGCAACGGACTTTTGGAGCAAATTCCAGAGGAAATTGCTCGTAAGTTTGAATTTGGGAAAATTGCCCTTATAACAGATGCCAGGGTAAAAGAACTATATGGGGAGGCACTCTTAAAAGCTTTAAAAAAAGCGGGACTTAGAGTTGAGCTTTTTTATTTTCCAGAGGGTGAAAACTCTAAGAGAATTGAGACTGTAATTTACTTAGCAAAAGAAATGCTTAAAAATTCCTTTGATAGGAAGGACCTGATCGTTGCACTCGGAGGAGGTGTAGTTGGTGATGTAGCAGGCTTTTTGGCCAGTATATACCTGCGTGGAATACCCTTTATTCAAATACCTACCACCTTACTTGCCCAAGTGGATTCCTCCATAGGGGGTAAAACAGGAGTAGACTTACCTGAAGGAAAAAATCTAATTGGAACTTTCTATCAGCCAAAGGCGGTGTATATAGATACTGATGTTTTACGCTCCTTGCCCCATGAAGAAATCAAAAATGGTTTAGCGGAAGTTGTTAAATACGGATGCATCTTGAAGAGGAGGCTTTTTTCCTATCTTTACAAAAGAGCCCCCTTTCTCTTTAATGTTGAAGCAAGGGATTATGAGTATATAATATATCAAAGCTGTCTTACCAAAGCTACTATAGTTCAAAAGGATGAAAAGGAGACAGGGATAAGGCGGGTGCTCAATTTTGGGCATACAATCGGCCATGCTTTAGAGTCAATTTCAGGCTATAGAGTTCCCCACGGATTAGCAGTAGCAGTGGGTATGGCTGTTGAAGCAAAGCTATCCGAACTTCTAAAAGTTAATGAAGAGCCTCTATTTGATCCCTTGGTTCAGCTTTTGTCTAAATTAGAGTTACCCTTTAGAATATCTCAATTAAATCTTGATTTTGAGCCAAAGCAGTTACTATCTATTATTGCAAAAGATAAAAAGGTTTGGAAAGGCAAATTGACTATCGTCTTGCTCAGGAGAATTGGAAAATTTTGTCTTTATGAAAATCCCCCTGAAAATAAAATCCTCGAAGCATTAAAACAGTCCCTGTAAGACCAACAAGGTGAGTTATGGAGTCTTGGTTTGAATTATGGAACAAGATAAAAGATGATCATTTTTATAAAGTTTCTGCCTCAGGAAACGACTTTATTGTATACCTAAATCTTGAGGAAAAGATTACCCTCTCAGAGGGAAAATACTTAGCTCAAAAGCTCTGTAGACCAAAGTTTTCTCTATCAGCAGATGGTTTTATTCTGATTGAGCCAGCCAAGAGGAGGGAGGCCCACGTAGCCTGGAGATTTTACAATGCAGATGGAAGCTCAGCGGAAATGTGCGGTAATGGAGCTCGTGCCGTAGCTCGCCTTTTAAACTATTTAGGCCTTGTTCCAAATCCCTTTTATTTAGAAACCCTGGCAGGTATTATTTATGCGGAAGTTATTGGTAATAGAGTAAAGATCACCCTTTCAAACCCCAAAGATTTGGCTTTAAATCTAACTATTAGAACAGACTATGATTGGTATTTAGCCCACTTTGTAAACACTGGGGTGCCTCATGTAGTGCTCTTTTGGGACAAGGTGGAGGAGGCACCTGTAGATAAAATAGGTCCAAAAATTAGATATCATGAGGATTTCAAACCTGCGGGAACAAATGTAAATTTTGCTGAGATTTTCACCCAAGACGGTGAAAAAATGCTTAAGGTGAGAACCTATGAAAGAGGGGTTGAAGGAGAGACCCTTGCCTGCGGAACTGGGGCCAGTGCCTGTGCTTATATAGCTTATAAATTAGATCTTTTAAAGCCCCCTATAAAGGTCTTAACCAAGGGAGGTGAAATTCTTGAAATTGACATAGATCAGGAAAGAGAGATAATATATCTTGAGGGAGAAACCCTTTTGTTATGTAAAATGCATGTCTTTGAAGATGCCTTTAAATAAATATTTTTTAAAGGGGTCAAAGTTTCTCATAGAAAATACCAGTGGGAAAAACCTTTAAAAGGGAGGGAGATATGAATTACCAAAGGGAATCTTTAAGAGGCTCAATAGTTGCATTAGTAACTCCCTTTAAAGAGGGAAAAATTGATGAAAGATCCTTTCGAAATCTTATAAACTGGCACCTTAAAGAAGGCACTCATGCCCTTCTTATATCTGGCACAACTGGGGAGTCATCCACACTTTCTAAAGAAGAGAAAAAACGCCTTTTCGAAATAGCCTTAGAGGAAGCTAAGGGCAAAGTCCCCCTAATCGCAGGAACAGGCACTAATGATACTATGAAGACCTTAGAATTAACTAAGATGGCCGAAGAAATGGGAATGGATTATGCGCTCTTAGTTACACCCTACTATAACAGACCAACCCAAAATGGTCTATACGAACACTATAAATTTATAGCGAAGAATACAAATATTCCTCTTATTTTATATAATGTGCCAGGAAGAACGGGAGTAAATCTCTTGCCAGACACAGTCTCCAAGCTCGCTAAATTCGAAAACATCGTAGCCATTAAGGAGGCTTGCGGAGACCTTAAACAAATATCTGAGCTGTATATGAAATGTCCAAGGGACTTTGTTATCCTTTCTGGTGATGATTTCACTGCCTATCCTACTATAATGCTTGGGGGAAAAGGGGTTATCTCTGTTGCCGCAAATATTATGCCTAAGGAGATGTCTCAATTTATGGAATATTGCCTTTCTCAAGATCTGCAAAAGGCTATGGAAATGCACTATTACCTTTATCCTTTGTTCAAGGTCCTTTTTATAGAGACCAATCCAGTCCCGGCAAAGGAAGCTCTTTATTTAATGGGACTTATTGATACTCCTGAAGTAAGATTACCTCTGAGCAACCTTAGCGAAAACTCTCTCCATCAATTAAAGAGCGTCCTTAAAGAGCATTACAAAATAGTTTGATGTTCCACGAGGAACAATTAATTGAAAGAAACCTGAAAGAGATTAAAGATACCCTCAAGCACAGTTTATTTTTTCAAACTTTACCTGAAGATTTTTTAAATAGATTAGCTCAAATTGCCATCCTAAAAAAATACGATAAAAATGAGCAGATCTTTTCTGAGGGAGAAAGGGCCTACGGATTTTTTATAGTAGTTGATGGTTTGGTTAAAATTTATAAGATTTCTTCAAAGGGAAAGGAACAAATCTTACATATCTTTGGCAAAGGAGAGGTATTTGCAGAAATTGTCCTCTCTTCAATGGATACCTATCCTGCCTTTGCCTCTGCTTTAGTTCCCACCAAGCTTGCCTTCTTTGAAAAGAGGAGCTTCCTTAAGCTTATTCAACAAAATCCTAATCTTGCCCTTTACATGATAGGTATCTTTGCCCACCGATTAAAGAGTTTAGTAAAGACTATTGAAAACCTCTCTCTAAAGGATGCTCCAGAGAGGTTACTTTCATATCTTTGGGACCTCTCAAATCAAGGAAACAGGTCTTCCTTTAAACTTAATGTAAGTAAGTATCACCTTGCGCTTCTTTTGGGTATTAGCCCAGAGACCCTCTCAAGACTATTTTTAAAATTTAAGGAAGAGGGGCTCTTGGAGATAAACAAGAAGGAGATAAGAATAAAAGAAATTGAGAGATGGAAGAGCATAATTCAGGGAAACCCAAGAGCCTAAGTTTAATTAAACCCTTTGATCCCTGGCAATCTCCCCTATGCACCTGCCTTCCAAAGTATTCTCTAAATCCCTACACGGGCTGTTCTCACGGATGTCTCTACTGTTATGCCTCTTCTTTTATCCCACGATTTTATGAAGCCCGTCCAAAAGGGGAATTTATTAAAAGGGTTACTAAGGATTTAAAAAATCTTCCTGAAAATTCGTTAATCTCCCTTTCAAACTCCTCAGATCCCTATCAACACCTTGAGGAAAAGATAAAGTTAACCCGAGAATTTCTTACTCTTCTGACCGAAACCTCTCATAAAGTTATTATTCTTACAAAGTCAGACCTCGTGCTTAGAGATTTAGATCTTTTGGAGAGATTAAAGGTAGTGGTTTCAATTACTATTACCACTATAAGATGGACAAATATATTAGAAAGAGGCGCCCCTTCCTTTGAAAGAAGACTTAACACCCTGAAAATATTACACAAAAGAAAAATACCCACTGTTGTAAGGCTTGATCCCATTATTCCAGGACTTAATGAGAGGGAAGTTTTGGAAATCTTAGAGGAAGTCATTCCCTATGTGGAGCATATTGTTTTGAGCACCTTTAAAGCAAAAAAAGATTCTCTTGACCGAATAGAAAACGCCTTTCCCCATTTAAAGGGATATTTAAAAAAACTTTATCTCGCTGAAGGCGAAAAAAGGGGTTGGTCCTTCTACTTAAACCAGGAGAAAAGAAAAAATTCTCTAATGCCCCTTGTGGAAAAAATTTTAAGTTATAATAAAAGTTATTCTCTATGCAGAGAAGGTTTAGAGGGATATACTTTTAGGTATGGCTGTGATGGAAGATTTTTATTGGATGTTCCACGTGGAACAAATCTTTCGTAGGAGATGAAAATAAGGTTTTTAATTTATTTAATTGACAGTGAAAGGGCCTATTTTAGGGGAAGGCTCTCCTTAGAAGTTGATGAAAAGTTAACGGATGAAGATTACGAAAGGATGCGTAAAGAATTTATCAGGGTTGGTGAAACCTGCATTAAAAAGCATTATCGCAATCAGCAAGCTCAGCACATGGATATACGGTTTTTAGGAGAGAGATTTCTTTCCCAGTCTGAGGTATTTATTTACGATTATTATGTGAGAGGTAAAAAAGTAAGCATAATTTATAGACACATAGGTCCCATTGTATATTGGTTGAGTAAGATCCTTGCTCCCTTTATTTAACTTTCATCTTAAGAGATGTTCATTGCCGAGGGAAACCCTCTTTAATCCTGCCTTTTTTGCTGCCCTTAGGGCTTTCACGGCTTTTTCTTTGTCAAGAAGGGGAAGATCTTTCATATAAAATTGTGGTGAAAAAGCCAGAAGTCTATAGGGAATTTCAGGGTCAATTTGGGCAATAAATTGCGCAATTTGGTAAACCTCTTCTTCCTCTACATAGCCTGGAACAAGTAAGGTGCTGGCGGTTAATAGAGGAATTTCCCTTCTCTCTCTAACAAACTGAGATACATAACTAAAGTTTTGAAGGATTTTATCGTTTTCGTAACCGGTTAGAGCAAAATGGATCTCTTTGTGCCAAGCCTTTAGATCAAATTTGATTATACCTCCAGAAATAAGAGACAGTTCTATGATCTTAGGAAGCAGGTGAGGACTGAAAAGTCCGTTTGTCTCCCAGCATATTCTCAGTATAGGGCCCTTTTTCCTCTTAAGTGCCTCTTCACTAAACTTTATAGCAAAGGGGGTTTGGGGAGAGGGATCACCCCCAAAGTAGCATATGCAAGAAATCTGAGGATTAAGACATTCAAGGAGAGCCTCTACGGTTACCCATTTCATCCTCTGATAGCTATTTCGATAGTGCCAATTTTGACAATAAAGACAATTAAGATTACAAGCTTCAAAGAAGACAGCTAAGTTGAAATAGCCATATTCTGGGCCAGTTCTATAGGAAAATGTGGGAAAACCACATCCTGTCCCTCCTGGACAAATCCAGTCTGCCACACAGTTCGTAGGAAGAGGGTCAAGATACCAAGAAACTAAGGCCTCTTTGTTTGTGGGACCCTTGATTGCTCCTTTTTGTACCTTTCTCAGACCACAAAAACCTGTAGAACCTTCAGAAATTCTGCAAGCTCTGGCACAAAGGTTGCACCTAATATGACTTTCTTCACTTGAAGAGTCAAGGGGAAGTAGAAAGGCCTCCCTAGTTTCCCGATGAACCCTTTGAAGATGTGGAAGGGCTTCAGGGAACCTTTCTAGAAGACAATCTTTACACACTGATAAAATCTCCGCAATAATCTTAGGTTTGGAACAAAGAGAACAACGCCTAAGGGCCATATCTTTTGCAATTGAGCAAGGCTCTTAATTTCAAAAAAGATTGAAAAGATCTTAGGGAAATAGGTAAATTTTTTAAAATGGACATTTTAATTAATTTTAATAAGATTTTATGCACCGAGCAACTATGACAGAGTTCATAGAAGGGGTGAATCTTCGCAAGGTGAAAAATGAGGACTTAAAAAGCTTTGTGGATTGCTACATCAAGGCTTATAGTGATCTGGAAGAATATAAATACCGAAAAGTCTCTGATATTAAGAATTATTTCAAATGGTTATTGAAGAGAGATAGTGAGGCCCTTTATGTAGCAGAGAGAAATAGCAAGGCCATAGGGTTTGTAGCAGGAGATAGACATTGGGTTGGTTTTGATGGAAAGAAGGTGCTTGAAATTCATGAGCTTTTTGTAATTCCCGAAGAGCAGAAAAAGGGAATTGGGAAGGGGCTTTTAGAAAAAGTTTTAGATTTAGGTAAAAGGAGTGGATTAGAGATAGCAGAATTGTGGGTGGGAGAACATAATAAAAGGGCACAGAAGTTTTATTTAAAATTAGGTTTTGAAGAGGTGGGGAAATGGGGGAAGTGGATCTGTATGAGAAGGCCTTTAAGATTTTAATTGATCTATCTCAAAGGGAAAGTCTAAGTAAGAGGGAAGAGGAGACAAGAAACTATCTGAGAAAATACCTTGAGAGGTTGGGATATAGAGTAGAGGAGGGAGAGTATTATTTGTTTGTGCAAGGGAAATCGGACCTCTTAGTAGCAACCCACATCGATACAATTCCTCAGCGAAGACCTTTAGATATTAGAGATAATATTATCTATGGGACTGGTGTTTGTGATGCTAAGGCATCTATCACTGCAATTTTACTCACTGCAGAGAAAGGTATAGAATACTCTTTTGCCTTTTTTTGTGATGAAGAGGAAGATGGATTAGGGTCCAGGGAATTTGTAAGGAAGCATCGAGAACCAAGACAGGTCATAATAATGGAACCAACAGAATTAAAGATAGCTTCCTATCATTGGGGAAGTTTTGAGCTTTATTTAGAGGTCATTGGCAAGGAGGCTCATGGAGCCTATCCTCAAAGAGGTTTAAATGCCATAGATCAAGCCTTTAAATTGTATAAATTGCTTAAAGAGTTGGGTCTAAATTTTAATCCCCTTAAAATAACAGGAGGCTCAGACCTTTATGTTATTCCTGAAAGGTGTGAGCTAAAGCTTGAAGTATTCTTAAGACCTGGAGAGAGGATTAGGGATTATATGGAGAAATTGGAGGTTTTACATAGGTGGGCTCGATGTAGAATTGAACATGCTTATGAGGGTTACATTAGTAAAGAGGTCCATAAGATCTTAGAGGAGGCTCTACAGAGGTGTGGGCTTAATGTAGAGTATGGAGAGATGAGGTCATGGACAGATGCTTTAAATTTAAAAGAGATCGCTGATGTAGTTGTTTGGGGTCCTGGTGAGCTTGAACTTTGTCACACAAGAGAAGAAAAGGTTTACATAACGGAGATTTTATACGCCTCAAAGGTATTAGAGTATTTAAACTTTCTTGTAACAAAAAAAATAAAGGGAGGTGATTCTTTATGGTCGAGAAACAAGTGAAGGGAAAGGTTTTGAGAATAGTTAAAGGTGATATTACAGAGAGGGAAACCGAGGCTATCGTGAATCCCGCTAATAATTATTTAAAACATTTAGGAGGAGTAGCTGGCGCTATTGTAAAAAAGGGAGGGTCAATAATCCAAGAGGAAAGCGATAGGTTTGGCTATGTGGAGACAGGCCAAGCAGTTATTACCTCTGCAGGTAATCTTAAGGCTAAGTATGTAATTCATGCAGTTGGTCCGAAGTGGGGTGAGGGACAGGAGCGAGAGAAATTGGCCTCGGCGTTAAAAAATAGTCTTTTCTTGGCTAACGAATATGGCCTAAGGTCAATTTCAGTTCCTGCTATAAGTTCGGGAATTTTTGGAGTTCCCAAGGAACTTGTGGCTGAGGTATTAATCTCAACTGCCATTGATTTTTTAAGGGAGAGACAAACTTCCATAGAACTCATTGAGTTTTGCCTTTTTGATGATGAAACCTATGAAATCTTTAAAGAGAAATTGGCGCAATTTTTCGAGTAGGTTTACAACAAGAGAACTACCTTTTATGTAAAAATTAGGCCCTTTAATTGGTATTACCAGTATCCTTGAAGGGTATCAACTCAAGGTAATTGAATACATTTATAGCTCTATGTGATGATTAAGATTTTCTTGTTTCTCAGTGCCAGGCCTATTACTCCGTTTCTTCTATTTGTATTTGTCATCCAAGTAGTTTAAAAGTGGGATTGGGGATGAATAAGGGAATAGTTCTTTAGGGTTTAAAATACTTGGCAAAGAACCTTTTCTATCTGAGTGAAGAAAGATATTTTTAAAAGGGAGCATAGATAGGGATAAGGAATTTGGAGCATGGGTGGCCTTTTTTAAAGGTCTTGATCGGAGTTTCGTTCCATTTAGATTGTTTGTGCGCTAATTTTAGAGAGGTTGGCACTTAGGAGGCTTTTATTAAAGTGGTGTATAAATTAAACTATGAAGGAGATTTAAACTTTGAGGATGATGAAAGGAGATAGTGATTAGGTAAGTAAATTGAGCTATAATATCTTGACATTAATTGTTTAGAAGTTATTATATAAATTTAAATTTAGATCTTTAAAATGAGGAAAAGAGGATTAGGCCTTGACAGGGGCTTAAATCGGGTTTACACTTTAATTAGCTCTTTGAAATACTTGTAAAAGGGTTAATTATAAGGGCTTGACATTTTATATTTAATGCATTATATTAAATTTTGTGAGAGAAATCAATCAGGGTCTTTAAAAAGCTCTTGACAAAATTTTAAATTTGTTTTAAAATTTAAATTGTTAATGATCTTTGAAAATTGAATAGCGCTTGACCTTGGGTAAGCTTTTGCGGCCAAGCTACCTATGGTAGGTAGTTTGGGCCTGGATCAAGTTTTATCTGAGGGTTTGATCCTGGCTCAGGGCGAACGCTAGCGGCGCGCCTAACACATGCAAGTCGTGCGGGAAAGGGTTTCGGCCCTAGTACCGCGGCAGACGGGTGAGTAACACGTGAGTAACCTGTCCTCAGGTCTGGGATAACCATCCGAAAGGGTGGCTAATACCGGATATTGTTGCTGGGCGCAAGCTCAGCAATAAAAGGGGGCCTCTGCATAGCAAGCTTCTGCCTGAGGAGGGGCTCGCGGCCCATCAGCTAGTTGGTGAGGTAATGGCTCACCAAGGCTATGACGGGTAGCCGGCCTGAGAGGGTGGTCGGCCACACGGGCACTGAGACACGGGCCCGACTCCTACGGGAGGCAGCAGTGGGGAATCTTGGGCAATGGGCGCAAGCCTGACCCAGCTA
>JANXCE010000008.1 GCA_025059715.1 Caldimicrobium sp. | reverse complement strand
TCCCTCCTTTCTTTGATATTGATTTTCAATTTTAACACTTTTTTTCCTTCTAAAAAGATCTTGAACTTATGCAGGGGAGTAATTAAAAAATTCCCTAGAATCCTCCCGAGAGGGAACTTATAATAGGACCCTTTTGTTAAGTTTAAAGTTGATAAGGAGAAAAAGTGCATTAAATTTTAGTTATGCCTCTCTATGAATTTCAGTGCGAACAGTGTGGAGAGATTTTTGAGGCCCTATTAGGGCTAAATGAGGCTTATCCGCCTTGTCCCAGCTGTAAGTCCTCTGAGATATTAAAATTACCCTCCCTATTTGCTTTTCAAGATAGAGCCTCTTTTAGAAAAGAGAGAGAAAGAGCTATTCTTAAGAGAGCTTCAGAATATCTTAAAGATGGGAAAATAGGTGAGGCTAAAAAGTTTTTAGAAAAGGCTCAAAAATTCAATCCTTCAGATAAAGTAAAGAGGCTTGCTGAAACCTTAGAAAAGAGAAAGTCTCCTAAAGGAGGTTTTTTGATTAAACCAGAGGTAACAATTTTAAAAAGAAAGGGGTGAGATTATGGATTGGGATTTTGATCCCTGTTCCCTAATTGACTTTAGCACCTTTGTTTTGTCTCTGAATACTGCTGCCTTGGTGCATCTGGGGGAAATTCCTGATCCTATAACTAAAAGAAAAGAGCCCAATCTTTTACTTGCAAGGCAAGCCATTGAGACTCTAGAGATGCTAAAAACTAAGACTCAGGGTAATTTAACTCCTGATGAAGAGAGATTGCTTGGCACAGTGATATACGAACTTAAGTTGAAATATGTAAAACTTTGTGGCTAATATCTCCTGCCAAGGTCAATCTCTTTCTCCAAGTTTTAAGCAAGAGACCGGACAATTATCATGAAATCTATACCCTCTTTCAAAAGATCACTCTTTTTGATGAAATTGAACTCAAAGTTAAACAGAGGGAATTTACTTTAAAATTTGAGAGTGAGGAGGAGATACCTTTAGAGAGGAATCTCATCTACAAGGCTTGGAGGCTTTTTAAAGAGAGATTTTCCCTGAAGGAAGAGATCAAGATATGGGTAAGAAAGCGAATTCCTGTAGGAGCAGGGCTTGGTGGAGGTAGCAGTAATGCGGGAACTCTATTGCGGGCTCTTAGTAAATTTTACGAAGTTGAGGAAAAAGAAGTCTTTGCCTTAGCCCTTAAGCTTGGAGCAGATGTGCCTTTTTTTCTCAGTGATCTACCCTGTGCTTTGGCTACTGGTATTGGAGAAGTTCTTACACCCTTTCCTAATTTTGACGCCTACTATGTGCTAATCTATCCAAACTTTAAGGTTGAAACTGCCTGGGCCTATCAAAACTTGAACTTGACAAAATCTAAAAATCCTGTTTATTATGAAACCTCCTTACCACCTTGGGAAACCCCTCAAGGTCTAATTAATGATTTTAGAGACCTTATTTATAAAAAGTTCTACCCCCTATATGATAACATAGAAAGGTTGCTCTTTGAGGAGGGTGCTAAGGCGGTTAGTCTCTCTGGAACAGGCTCTACTATTTATGGGGTTTTTGAAAATCCACCCTTTGAAGGTCTACTCAGACTAAAAAATTCCCTAAAAAATGTTAAAATATATCTGGCGAAAAACCTGGAATGCTAAGGAGGGAAATTGATGTTTTTGAATCACCTGAAGATCTTCTCGGGTTCTGCAAACATAGAACTTGCCACCAAAATTTGTAAATATTTAGCCACTCCCTTAGGGCATAGTACTCTTAGAAGATTTAGTGACGGAGAACTCTTTGTAGAGATAGAAGAGAATGTTCGGGGTGCGGATGTTTTTGTTGTTCAACCCACATGCACTCCTGTTAATGAGAATCTGATGGAATTATTGATAATGATAGATGCGTTAAGGCGGGCCTCTGCAAGAAGAATTACTGCAGTGATACCCTACTATGGATATGCAAGGCAAGATCGAAAAACTGCCCCAAGAACCCCAATTTCTGCAAAATTGGTGGCTAACCTTATAGTAGTGGCTGGGGCAAGAAGAGTTTTAACTATGGATCTTCATGCGGGTCAAATTCAGGGATTCTTTGATATTCCTGTGGATCACCTCTATGCTATGCCAGTCTTTATTCAATACATTAAGGATAATTTTTACAAAGAGGAGCTTTTGGTGGTCTCACCCGATGCTGGAGGGGTAGAAAGAGCAAGAGAGTATGCTAAAAGATTAAACGTGGGTATGGCTATAGTAGATAAGAGAAGACCGCGCCCTAACGAAAGTGAAGTTATGAATATTATAGGAGATGTTAAAGACAAAGTGGCTCTGATTATTGATGATATGGTGGATACTGCGGGAACCATTTGTAAGGCTGCGGAAGCTCTTTTAGACAGAGGAGCCAAGGAGGTCTATGCAATAGCCACTCATCCAGTTCTCTCCGGAAATGCCATAGAGAAAATAGCCTCTTCTCCTCTTAAAGCCTTAATTGTGAGTGATACCATTCCCTTGAGAGAGGAAGCCAAAAAACTTGAGAAGATAAAGGTATTGAGTGTGGCCAATCTTCTGGGAGAGGCAATTAGGCGTATACATACCGATGACTCTATAAGTTCACTTTTTATATAAATTAAGTAAGAGGAGGCTTTCTATGAGACAGGTAACCCTAAAGGTGGAGAGAAGAGAGAAAACTGGAAAGGAGACCGCTAAAAAGTTAAGAAAAAAGGGCTATATTCCCGCTATTTTGTATGGGAAGGATCTCGAAAGTCTACCCTTTGCGGTATTGTATTCGGAATTTGAAAAGTTATATAATCGCTACAAAGGAGAGGCGATAGTCTATACCTTGGAATTTACTGATGGAGAAACCTTTAAGAGGCAAGCGGTGTTAAAGGAGTTTCAACGCCATCCTGTCACTGACCGTTTTATTCATCTTGACTTTCAGGCTATTGAAGAGGGAGAGACAATAGAACTTGAGGTTCCTATTGAGTTTGTTGGAAAACCTGTTGGATTAACTAAAGGCGGAATTCTTGAAATTATGATTCATGAGCTTACCGTGGAATGTCTTCCTAAAGATATTCCCGACAAAATAGTGGTAGACATTAGTCATCTTGATATTGGAGATAGTCTCCATGTAAAGGACATAAAGGCTCCTTTAAATGTTAAAATAAAGGATCATCCTGAAGAGACGGTGGTTACAGTGGTTGCCGAAGAAGAGGAGGAGACTGCGGAGAGCACCTCTTCTTAAAGGAATACCTTTAACCAGTGTGGATTTTTTGCGGTCTTGGAAATCCAGGCAAGGAGTATCAAAACACCAGGCATAATTTTGGGTTTTTGGTGTTAGATGCTTATGCTAAAAAAAAGGGACTTAGTTTTGAGTTTTCACCTCATTTGGAGGCGGATATAGCCTTTTATAGAAGTAAAGCTCTGCTGGTGAAGCCTCAAACATATATGAATCTATCTGGGAGAGCAGTGGTAAAGATACTCAAAAACTTTGAAATCTCACCCCAACATCTTTTGGTTATTCACGATGATTTAGATCTTCCTCTGGGGAGGATTAAAGTGGTTCCCAAGGGAGGTGCAGGGGGCCATAGAGGGGTGATTTCTATAATAGAAGCCTTAGGTTCAGAAGACTTTCCAAGGATGAAACTGGGTATAGGTAGACCTAAGGATCAAGAGGTTAAAGAGTATGTGTTATCTCCCTTTAGAGAGGAGGAAGTTCCCTTTGTGAACCGAGTTATCGAGAAAGCTCAAGAAGCTTTAGAGGAAATACTTTTTTTAGGCTTTAGCAAAGCGATGAGCAGGATAAATTCCCTGAGGGAGCTATGAATAGAGAGGATAAATCACAAAAGATTCGCTTTAAGGTTAGAGAATTTCTTAACAATTTGGAGGAGTATCTCTATTATTTGGTAGCCTTAGGTCTCATTATAGGTTTTATTATTGTCATGATTGATGGATTGGTCGTTCTTGTTGGTCTTTATAAAACTTCTAATTTTTCAGAAGGGGCTATTAAGTTCTTGGATAAAATTCTTATATCTCTTATTTTTTTGGAAATTTTCTATACGGTTACTGTTGCCTTAACAGAGGAGAGCGCGGTGAGGTGTGTAGAGCCCTTTATTTTAGTTGCGATAACCGCTTTAGTTAGAAGGTTGCTTATTCTTTCTTTTGAGATCTCTCATCCAACAGTTTTCGTGGCCGATAGAATGCGATATTATTTATATGAAATGGCCCTTATTGGTATTTTGATCCTTTTATTTATTGTTGGTATAATACTATTTAGGAGGAGTAAGAGATAGTGGAACATCCGGAGAAGATTCTTGTTATTGACTTTGGTTCCCAGACTACTCAGCTCATAGCCAGAAGAATAAGGGAATTATCGGTTTATAGTGAAATTAAGCCCTGTTTTGTGACCCTGGAAGAAATTGAGGCTTTCAATCCTAAGGGAATAATTCTCTCTGGTGGTCCAGCCAGCGTGTATGATGAGGGAGCTCCAACGGTTGATAGGGCACTATTTGAGTTAGGTATTCCGGTTTTAGGAATTTGTTACGGTGCTCAACTTATGGCCCAAGTTTTAGGAGGAAAGGTTGAAAGGAGTATCAAAAGAGAATTTGGCCCCGTTCAACTGGAAATTATAGCCAATTCTCCACTTTTTAAAGGATTATCTCTGAATAAGCAATATCAGGTCTGGATGAGCCACAGTGATAGAATAGAGCAATTACCTCCTGATTTCAAAACTTTAGCCCGGACCTCAAACACTCCCTATGCGGTAATAGCTCAAGAGGAGAAGGCGCTTTATGGAGTGCAATTCCATCCTGAGGTAGTGCACACAGAAATCGGAAAAGAGCTTTTGAGAAACTTTGTTTTTGAGATCTGTGGATGTTCAGAATCCTGGACTATGCCCTCGTTTATTGAAGCCACAGTTGAGGAGATTAGAAATTTAGTGAAGCCCGAGGAGAGGGTAATATGTGCCCTTTCAGGTGGTATCGATTCCACAGTTACTGCTCTATTAGTGCACAGAGCCATTGGAGATAGATTAATTTCGGTTTTTGTAGACAATGGGCTCTTGCGCAAGGGCGAAGGGACCGAGGTCCTTGAGCTTATGCAAGGGCTTGGTTTAAAATTAGATTATGTGGATGCAAGTAAGCTTTTCTTAGAGAGACTCAAAGGGATTTCGGATCCTGAGCTTAAGAGAAAGATTATAGGAGAGACCTTTATTGAAGTTTTTGAAAAGAAAGCCATGGAGTATGAAGGAGTCAGATATTTAGCTCAGGGGACGCTCTATCCTGATGTAATAGAGAGTGTTTCTTTTAAGGGACCCTCTGCTAGAATTAAAAGCCACCACAATGTGGGAGGACTACCCGAAAAGATGCATCTCCAACTGATAGAGCCCCTAAGAGAGCTCTTCAAGGATGAAGTAAGAAAGATCGCTGAAGTTCTCGGACTCCCTAAAAGGATTATTTGGAGACAGCCTTTTCCAGGTCCTGGCCTTGCAGTGAGAATTCTGGGTGAAATTACCGAAGAAAAGCTTGCTATTTTAAGAGAAGCAGATGCTATAGTTACAGAGGAGATGCTTGCTTCTGAGTGGTATTATCGGGTTTGGCAGAGTTTTGCAGTGCTTTTACCCGTGAAAACTGTGGGTGTGATGGGAGATGAGCGAACATATGAATACGTGGTAGCAATTAGAGTTGTGGAAAGCCAAGATGCCATGACCGCGGATTGGGTGAGACTTCCCTATGATCTCCTTGCCAGAATCTCTAATCGCATCATTAATGAAGTAAGAGGGGTTAATAGGGTAGTATATGACATTTCTTCTAAACCTCCAGCCACTATTGAATGGGAATAAATTGGAAGAGAAAGGCCATCCATGTATTGTCTTCTCTGGTGTTCTATTGGATGTGTGTTTATTGGTCCCCCTTTGTGGGGACAGCAATTATAATTGCTCTCTTTATTGTATTGCTTTGGGAGGCACTCAGACTCAAATTACCTCAACATTTACCCTTTAGGACCTTTTGGAACTCTCTTCTAAAAAAAGAGGAAGAGCGAAATCTCAGTGACGGAACTTTCTTTCTTTTGGGAATTTTTGGAGCAAGTTTTATAGTCAAAGGAAAAGAATTAGGAGTTTTAATTCTTATATTAGGGCTTGCGGATTTAATAGCTGAGATGGTGGGAAGAACCCATGGGCGAGTAAGACTTCTCAATGGTAAGTCTTTAGAGGGAGCCTTAGCTTTCTTCATAACTTCGCTGGCTTTACTTTGGGTTATGTTAACTCTTGACATTTCAAAATCCATTGTTGTATCCGTGATTATTACTTTAACGGAACTTTTCACTAAAAGAGATAATCTTTGGATACCTTTAGTGGGAGCTGTAGCTTTGGTGATTGTGATTTAGCTTGCAGAACTCTGTCCTGAACAAAGATTTCTTAAATTTGGGGAGGATTTAACGGAAATAGAAGATTTAATAATTATCTTCTTCTTATACTTAATTGTGTCTTTCAAGAAAAGAAATTTAAAAAGTAGAATTGGGGCATCCAAGTTGGGTTTAAAGGAAGGTATAGAGCTACAGGGAAGAACTGCCCTTTTAGAGGTTTTTAATTTTTGCTGATAATTCAAGGGTAAAAGAGGTATAATTTATTTTTACTTAAGGAGGAAGGAGATTTAGGGATAGTTAATGATAGAAATAGGAAAAATTTTGAAAAATTTGAAATGATGATTAGGGATAAAGTTGAGCTATGGTTTATGCTGATTAATAATCACTCCTTTATTAATCCTTTTTACTTTTGCCCTTACACTTAGTTTTAATAGATACTCTTAGAGTTTAACTTTAACCAGGGAGGCAAGAGCTTCTTTAGCCAAGGGAGGAGGCGTTCTTAGGTAAAGGTCTTTTTCAATGAAACAGAGATTCTAACTATGGAGACAACACAATTTGAGGAAATGAGTCAAGAATTTAAGGAAAAGGCAGATTTTATTGTCATATCTCTCTTCAAGAGTCATCCTCTGCGATAACAGAAATAGCAAGAAGTGCCAAGGTGAGCACCCTTTTGGTTGGAGACACGATAGAGGCTGTATCCGGCACTCAAGGGAAGATGTAGGTTTTATTAAAACAACTTCAGAGATAGACGAAGTAGTAAACCTGATAAACAATGTAAGGGACCAAACTAACCTCTTAGCATTAAATGTCTCTGTTGAGGCTCCACGAGCTGGAGAGGTAGGGAAGGGCTTTACAGGAGTTACTAGTGAAGTGGAGGAGCCTGCTCGCCAGACTCAGGATGCAACTAAGATTATTTCTGAAAAAATTTACTTATTACAAGGGAGTAGTAAAGAGGTTTCACAGGGTGTAGAGAGCATTGTTAGGTTGATATATAAACTTGATAAATAAAGTGGAGAATGCCTTTACCACTATTACGGGAGAGGAGCAGAGCAAACAACTATGGTTAATAGAGTGTCTGACTAAATTTTATGAGTAAAAGATAAGATGATAATTGGTGAAGAGCAAGCCAATTTTATAAGGCATATGACAGAAAAATTGATAGCCCTGTTTTAGGATACAGAGGGAGTTAGTGAAAGGATAAGGGAGACTGCCCAAACTAAAGGAAATATTACTTCTTAATTCTAATCCAAGAAACTCCTTCCCTTTTTCCATTTAAACCTAAGCTTTAATTTCTTTTTTTCCCTTGACTTTTTTATTTACTCCAATATTATTTAGTGGTATAAAGTGGAAAAAAGTGGAAGGAATGTTTAGGGGAAAGTTCAAACATTCGTTGGATGAGAAGGGAAGAATCAGTCTTCCTTCTAAATTTAGAGAGATCTTAAGGGTGAAATATGGCTCAGAGGTGTTAGTGGTAACTAATCTTCCTGAGTGCTTAGTTGTTTATCCCATAGTGGAGTGGAAGAAAATTGAAGAGGCTTTACTTAAGATTCCCTTTTCGGCTAAGGCTGGGCGAGACTTTCTTAGATACTTTCTTGGGTCTGCAGAGGAGATTGAGCCAGACAAGCAAGGAAGGCTTCTTTTACCACAATCTTTGAGGTCAGAGATTGAGGTAGATAGGGAGGTTATCCTCCTTGGAATGCTTAACTATTTTGAAATCTGGAATCCCCGGAGGCTTGAAGAGCGCTTTAACGACATTAAGGCTTCCTTTGAGGAAATTTTAGGGGCAATTAATCCCTATTTAGAGGAAGGTAGAACTGCTGCTTCATAAACCGGTTTTAGTTAAAGAAATTTTAGAATGGTTACCTATTAAGCCTGGAAGCGTAATCGTAGATGGAACCTTAGGGATGGGTGGGCATACAGAGGTTTTCTTGGAAAAGGGAGCAAGTGTTTATGCCTTTGAATGGGATGAGGAATCCTTAAGAATTGCCACGGAGAGACTAAGGGGTTATGGGGAGAGAATAAAGGTATATCCTTATAATTTTACTTACATTAAAGAGGTGCTTCAAAAGGAGGGTGTATATGCGGATGGTGTGTTGCTTGATTTAGGACTTTCCTCTTTTTTGTTAGAAGGCTCAGGTAGAGGTTTTACCTTCCAAAAAAATGAGCCCTTAGATATGAGAATGAGTCAAGAATTAACCTTGACGGCAAGGGATTTACTCAACAGGTTATCTGAAGAAGAATTAGGCAATGTTTTTTATAAAGGGGAAGTGCCTAAGGCAAGATGCTTTGCAAAGTGGCTTTGTAAGAAGAGAAAGATAAAACCGCTGAATACAACTTTTGATTTAGTTGATAGGATAAGAGAATTTTATAAGCCTCCTAAGAAAAAAGAAAAGGATCTTTTTGCGTTAGTTTTTCAAGCAATAAGAATAGAAGTTAATCAGGAATTAAAAAATTTAGAGTTAGCCTTGAAGAATTTACCAGATATTCTAAAACCTGGTGGGAGAATAGCGGTGATCTCCTTTCACTCCTTAGAGGATAGATTAGTGAAAAGATTCTTCAAAAAGGATGAGAGATTGGCGCTACTTACCAAAAAACCTGTGAGACCCTCTCAAGAGGAAGTAAGGGAAAATCCTCGGGCAAGGAGTGCTAAATTAAGAGTAGCGGAAAGGAGGATTTGAATATGGGCGGTAGGGTTTATACCTTAAAGCCCTCATTAGACTATAACTATTCTACTAAAAGGGATAAAAATACTGAGGAAATTTCTTTGAAAGAGAGGTTTTTAGAGTGGTTAGGAAATTTTCTGTTAATTCTTTTAGCAGTGCTTTTCCTGATCATAACTGTTGCGATTGCCTATAAGGCCTTGGTGTATTTTAAAATAAAATTCGAAAAGAGAACTTTAAATGCAGAAAAGGTTCAATTGGAGAGGGAGTTAAGCCGTCTAACTTCAAGAGAGGTAGTTTTAGAAAAAGCTAAGGCTTTGGGTCTGAGAGAACCTCAAGAACACGATATCATAAGGCTAAGGTAAAGGATGAACTTCAAAATAGATTTCTGTCTTCTTTTGGCAGTATTATTCCTTTCTTTTACTTTTATTTTAAATATCTCTGAGGGAGGCAGTTCTTTTCAACATGAAAGAAAAAGAGGCTACCTATTAGATCGAGCAGGGGAGCCTTTGGTAATAAACAAGGAGAGATTTGAGGCTTACTTGTTAATAGATGGCTCTTCTCTTTTGGGGAAAGACTGGCCTGAGGAACTTAGGCCTTATCTCATAAGAAGTTTGGACTTGCCTAAAAGGGGCCTATTTCTTATATCTGAATCACTAACCTTTGAAGAGATCGATAAACTAAAGAAAGTAAGAAATGTGGTTATAAGGGGGGAGATAAAACGAGAGATTCTCTATCCAGAACTAAGAGGCCTTATCGGTTTATGTGTAGCAGGGGATGGGATAACAGGGTTAGAAAAGATCTTTGACAAGGAGCTAAAGGAAGGCGAAAGCAAGAGAGTTTCCCTTGATTTAAATCTTTCAAAAAAGATTTATAATTATTTTCGAATCCTTGCTTCTCCTTTACCCACCCATCTGGCTGTATTTAAGAGAGATACTGGTGAGCTGTTAGTCTTTTTCAGTAAAGAAGAAAAAAATTTTCTCACTGAGCCTTTTTTGGTGAGAGATAATCTCTTTAATGAAGATTTAAAAACTATGTGGGAATTGGGTTCAGTTGAGGCTAAAAGAAAGGGGAATTTAATTTATTTAGCTCCTCTGAATATAGTTCAAACCTATCTTTCCCAAGCCTGTGGAACCAAGGTCAAACCAACCCTTCTTCCAGTAAAAGAGAGACTTTGTGATATCACTGATCAGGAGAAAGATGGAGAAAGTCTTTATCTCTATTTACCCCATAAAAGACAGTGGCTTGCTTTTATTGTAAGTGATGATTATTTATTTGTATTCTCCGATTATTTTCAATCAGGGGAGAGTGGGGAGGATAACCTTTGGGAGGTGCTTAAAAAGAGGCATAAATATCTTGTAAATTTAATAACTAACTCATGAAAAGGTTAGGGATTCTGTTGGAGGGACAGGAAGTTTTAAATAAACTTTACCTTAGCGATGAGCTCTTAATTACAGGTATTACCGATAGAGCTCAGGAGGTAAAACCCGGATATCTCTTTGTTGCAAGAAGGGGTCTTCAACACCATGGAGAAGAATTTATTCCCCTTGCTGTGGAAAAGGGAGCTGTAGCCATCCTTCGTGAAACCCCACCCGATCCAGCCATTAAAGTTTCTCAACTACAGGTTATAGATCCCTTGGAAGTAGGAAATAAACTTGTGCTGAAGTTTTATGATCACCCAGAAAAAGCTTTCACCTTTATTGGTATAACTGGGACAAATGGTAAATCTTCGGTAAGTTTTTTTCTCAAGGAACTTCTTAAAAAATTAGGTTATCCTACAGGTTATGTGGGCACACTATTTTATGAAATAGGCGATAGAGAGGATGCCCAAGAGACTACTCCTTCTATTTTTCGTCTTGGCCCTTTACTGAAGAAAGCTGTTGAAAAAAATATTAAATACATGGTTATGGAGGTCTCCTCTCATGCCTTAGATCAAGATAGAATTAAAGGTATAAAGTTTAAGGTGGCAGGTTTTACAAATCTTTCTCGAGATCATCTGGATTATCATGGAAATATGTTAAATTACTATTTATCTAAGAAAAAGCTCTTTACTCATTATCTTGAGGATGATGGTTGGGCAGTAGTATCTCTTGAAAGTGAGTTTGGGAAAAGGCTTGCAGATGAACTTCTTAGAGAGGGGCTTCTTAGTAGGGAGAGACTACTCATCGTGAATAATTTTGACATAAAAGCGGAGATTCTTGAGAGAAACCCTGGATTAAAATTAGAGCTTAAAATTAGAGAAAAGTCCTATAGGGTAGAGACTCAGTTGGTTGGTGATTATCAGGCCAAAAATTTAGTAACCTTGTTGGGATGTGCTGTTGCTTTGAATCTAAACTTAGAGGAGGTGATAAATAACCTTAAGAATTTACCTAATCCACCAGGTCGTTTAGAGCTTTGTGGTAAAAAGGGAGATGCTCTAATCTTTGTAGATTACGCCCATACGCCTGAGGCCTTAGAACAGGCCTTAAAAAGTTTGTTACCTCTAAAAAGGGGTAGAATTATTCTTCTCTTTGGATGTGGTGGTAACAGGGACCCTGGGAAGAGGCCTCTTATGGGAAGAGTGGCTCAGAAACTAAGCGATGTGATTATTCTCACCTCAGATAACCCTCGCTATGAGGACCCACTTAAAATAATAGAGGATATAAAGGAAGGGCTCAATGGAACTAAGCCCTATCTATGCATACCAGAAAGAGGAGAAGCTATAGCTACGGCAGTGGAAATGTTACAAGAAGGAGATATTCTTCTTGTAGCCGGTAAGGGACATGAAAGATACCAAGAAATAGAGGGAAAGAAAATTTACTTTTCAGATCAAGAAGAGATAAAAAGGGTCTTAAATACCCTTGGAGAGACTAAATGTTAATAGAGAATTTGTTGAGCACTGAGGAAGTAATACGGTCTACCTCTGGTGTTCTTATTCATGGGGATATGGGAATTATCTTTAAGGGGATTTGCACTGACACCAGAGTCTTAGAACCTGGATTCCTTTTCTTTGCGCTCAAAGGTAAAAGATTCGATGGACACCACTTTTGGAAGGTGGCTTTAGAGCGGGGCGCAAAAGGGCTTGTCTTAGATCATCTACCAGGGGATCTCAAACTGGAAACTTTACCCCAAGGGATTTCTATAATTTTAGTTAAAGATACTCTTAAGGCTTTAGGTGATTTAGCTCAATATTTTCGAGTCAAAGAGGATTTTAAGGTTATAGCCATAACCGGGTCTTGTGGAAAAACTACTACTAAGGAGCTCACCTGGGTTCTTCTGTCTAAATTCTACAAAGTTAGAAAAAATGAGGCTAATTACAACAATTTAATAGGTGTTCCCTTAAGTATCCTTTCTTTTACCGATAAGCCCCAGTGGGTCATACTTGAAGTAGGCACAAGCTTTAAAGGAGAAATTGGGAGACTTGCGGACATAGTGCAACCTCAAATTTCCCTTATTACATCCATATATCCTGCCCATTTGGAAGGCTTAGAGACCCTTGAGGGAGTCCTGGAGGAAAAGGTTTCTCTTTTTGAAAGGACGGATCCTTTAGGAGTTTTGATTTACTTTTACGATCAACCCCTTTTGCGCGACAGGGTTAAAGCCTTTTCTCAGAGAAAGATTGCCTATGGAGAAAGCGAGGGGGCGGATTTGAGATTGCTAAGGTGGGAAAGCATAGATAAAACTTCAAGACTCACTATCCAATATGAGCAGGAGACCTTTGAGCTTGAGGTAGCCCTTTTTGGAAAACACAATCTGTTGAACCTTCTGGGAGCTATAGGTGTGGGCCTTGGAACAGGTTTATCTATAAGAGAACTAATAACTGTTCTTTCCTCGTCAGAGCCTCTACCAACCAGAAGTAAAATCTATGAAGTAGGTTCCTACTTGCTTGTTGATGATACATATAATGCTAATCCTGGCTCGGTATCTGCAGCTCTCTATTGGCTTTTTGATCATAGGGCGTCTTTAGGAGAGAAGATTGTAATTTTAGGTGAGATGAAAGAGCTTGGGCAGGAAGCTCCGAGGTATCATCGTGAAATTGGAGAATTGGCAGGTTCAGTGGTAGATAGGGCCATTTTTATTGGGGATACCGCTAAATATTATGTTGAGGGCTATAAGTCTTCAGGGAAACCTTACGAGGTATACACTACTGTAGAAGAATTTTTACAGAGAGGAACTTTGCCAAAAAATAGAGCCATAGTTTTAGTGAAGGGGTCTCGGTCTCTTAGAATGGAGAGAATTGTAGAGAAGCTCTTAAAGGGGGACCTGTAAGGTGTTTTATCATATTTTATATCCTTTAAGTGAGTGGATTTCCTTTTTTAATATCTTTAAATACATAACCTTCCGCATGATTTATGGCTCAATTACCGCTTTTTTGATTGTATATTTACTGATGCCTCGCTTTATAAGATACATGAAAAGAAGACAGTTTGGACAAATTGTGAGAGAAGAGGGGCCTGTTCATCATCAGGCTAAAACTGGCACTCCTACTATGGGTGGTGTAGTCATTATTGCGGGAGTTACTATATCGGTTCTCCTCTGGTGTAATCTCACCAATCCCTTCGTATGGTTAGCCCTTTTCATTTTCTTAGGTTTTGGATTAATCGGTTTTTTAGATGATTATCTTAAACTCAAAAGGGGTAAAAATCTAGGGCTAAGAGCCAGAGAAAAGCTCTTTTTACAATTTTTAATAATTTTTGTGTTTTACTATTTTCTCTTTCACTATTTAAACTTTAGTTCTGCCCTAAACTTACCCTTTTTTAAAAAGGTAATCCTTGATTTAGGGGTTTTTTACCTTTTATTTGCAAGTATAGTGATTATGGGAAGTTCTAACGGGGTTAATCTCACAGATGGGCTTGATGGGCTTGCTATAGTGCCTTTCTGTGTTGTGGCAGGAGTTTATACCGTTCTTTCTTATGTGGCAGGGCATGTCAAGTTTGCCAATTATCTTTTCATTCCCTATGTGCCCTATGCAGGAGAGCTCTCCATAGTATGTGCAATCCTTGGAGGGGCTGGCCTTGGCTTTTTATGGTATAATTCACATCCCGCAGAGATTTTTATGGGAGATGTAGGATCCCTCTCTTTAGGTGGGGTCATGGGGGCAATTGCGGTGATGATCAAGCAGGAGTTTTTATTGGTGCTGGCAGGAGCGGTTTTTGTTATGGAGGCCCTTTCTGTAATTCTTCAGGTTAGTTATTTTAAATTAACTGGTGGTAAGCGGATCTTTCGCATGGCGCCCCTTCATCACCATTTTGAATTGAAGGGCTGGAAGGAAAATAAAGTCGTAGTGCGATTTTGGATCATTTCTATAATTTGTGGCCTGTTGGCTTTGAGCACTTTGAAAATAAGGTGATAGGATATGGAGTTAAGGGGAAAAAGAGTAGTGGTTGTGGGTTTTGGAAAAAGTGGGCAAGCGGTTACAAGGCTTTTGCTGGTAAAGGGTGCTGAGGTTATTGTCTCTGAAGCTAGACCGCGGGAGGCACTTCCACCCTCATTTTTAGCCTCTATGGAGGTTCAAGGGGTCATTTTTGAGACTGGAGGTCACAATCCTGACACTTTTATGAAGGCGGATCTAATAGTTATAAGTCCAGGTGTTCCTCAAAGCGTGGTAGCTCCCGCTCTTAAAAAGGGGATTCCTCTCTTAGGAGAATTGGAGCTTGCCTATCAACTATTAAAGACAGAAGAAAGGGATAACTTGATTGCCATCACTGGAACTAACGGAAAAACTACCACTACGGCTATGGTTTCAGAACTTTTAAAGTTAGCAGGATTTAGGGTTTTCACTGGGGGCAACTACGGAATTCCCCTCTCAGAATTTGTGTTGTCAGGTATAAAGGTGGATAAATTAGTGCTTGAGATATCCAGTTTCCAATTGGAGACCATAGTGGAGTTTTCTCCTAAAATAGGTCTTCTTTTAAATATTACTCCCGATCATTTAGATCGGTATAATTCTATAGAAGAATATGCCTATTTCAAATACAGACTTTTTGAAAGGCAGAATAACCAAGATTGGTCTGTTTTACCTCTTGAAGAACCCTTTTTTAGACTCTTTCGAGAACTGGTCAGAGGTAAGCCCCTCTTTTTTGCGGAGGATAGAAAGGAGCAAGCCTCCGCTTATTTGGAGGGGGAGGAAATTGTGTTATCCCTTGAAGAAGAAGAAAGGTATTCCCTCTGTTCCTTTAGACTTCTTGGGGTGCATAATAGGCTCAATCTTGCCTGTGCTCTACTTGTAGGAAGACTTGCAGGTGCTGACAGAGAAGCCTGTGAAAAGTTGATAGGAAACTTCGTGGGATTTCCTCATAGACTTGAATATGTAGGAACCTTTGGGGGGGTCACCTTTATCAATGATTCTAAAGCCACTAATGTAGATGCTACTCTGCAAGCTCTAAAAGGTCTTCCTGGGCCTCTCATTTTGATCCTTGGAGGAAGGCACAAGGGAAGTTCTTATGCTCCCCTCAAAGAGCTAATTAGGGAAAAGGTTAGGATACTTATTCTGATGGGTGAGGCAAGATATATAATATTAGAGGAATTAGGAGGCACTGTTGAGACTTATCTGGAAGAGAACCTTTACTTAGCTTTGAAGAGAGTCTTTGAAATAGCTATTCCCGGAGACATTGTGCTTCTCTCACCTGCTTGCTCAAGTTATGATCAGTTTAGAGATTATCACGAAAGGGGAGAGGTATTTAGAGAAATCGTTTTAAAATATGCGCCTAAATTTTTAGGAAATAGCATAGAGAGGGGAAGTTACCATTGAGGTGGCTTATTGTGGCAGGAGGCACAGGTGGCCATCTCTTTCCTGGAATAGCTATAGCGGAGGAACTTCACAAAAGAGGGGAAGAGGTATACTTTGTCTCTGGCACGAGAAAGATAGAGAGACATATCCTCAAAAAAAGTGCTTTTCCCCATTTTGAGCTGGAGGTGGAGGGATTTATTGGAAGATCCCTTAAGGATAAATTAAGAGCAACAATCAAGTTGATACTCTCCTTTTTCAAATCTCTTAAATTGATTAAAGAAATTAAACCCGCAGTGATGGTAGCCGAGGGAGGTTATGTATCGGTGCCAGTGGTGTTAGCTGGGAAAATTCTGGGTGTGAAAGCGGTTTTACAGGAGCAAAATGTTTATCCGGGAAGGGCTAATCTATTATTAAGTAGATTTGTAGATAAAATTTTTGTGGGCTTTGCAGATAGTATTCACTATTTTCCTAAGGAGAAGGTGATAGTCTCTGGGACTCCTGTTAGAAGTGAGCTCCTTGAGTATAAAGAGAGGATTCATCAAGGTAAAGGGCTTCTCCTTTTGGGTGGAAGTCTGGGAGCGCGTTTTTTAAATAACCTAATGCTTAAAATTGCTAAGGAGTTACTTCTCAGGATCCCTAATCTCTATATCTTTCATCAAACGGGCCATGAGGATTATGAAAGAGTATGGAGCGAATATAAAGAGAAGTTCACTGGTGAGCAGGAGCTGGAACGACTTAAAGTTTATCCTTTTATTGAAGATATGGGTTGGGCTTATGCTCAGGCGGATCTGGTTATTTCACGAGCCGGGGCTTCCACTATAGCGGAACTAATAGCCTTGAAAAAACCAGCTATTCTTATACCTTATCCCTACGCCACGCATCATCATCAGGAAAGAAATGCCTTAGTTTTGACTAAAAGTGGAAGTGCCCTGATGTTTAGACAAGAAGAGATTCGTGAAGAAGACTTAATTGAGACTATAACTAATCTACTGGAAGAGCCAAGAAAGCTTCAAATTATGAGAGAAAATCTTTCTCGTTTGATTCCCCTTGAGCCAAAGGCTATTATTATAGAAGAGACTTTAAAGCTTTTTCGTAGGGATAGATTGTGTTAGAGAAAAAGAGAAAGATTCACTTTATAGGCATTGGTGGTGTGGGAATGAGTGGACTTGCCTTGCTCCTTAATCGCCTGGGTCACAGAGTCACAGGATGCGATTTGAGTAGAACTAAGTATATAGAGCCTTTAATATCATCGGGGATTGATGTTTATCTTGGACATGATCCCACTCATTTGGAGGATGCAGAGATTGTAGTTTATTCCTCTGCAGTGCCAAGGGAAAACATAGAGATAAGAACCGCGAAAGAAAAAGGCCTTCTTCTTGTGCCCAGAGCAAGAATGCTTTCGGAAGTTATGCAAGCTTATCCTAAAAGTATTGTAGTAGCTGGCTCTCATGGTAAAACTACCACTACATCGCTGATTGCGGAAATTCTGCTTAACATGAGGCTGAATCCCACCGTTGTTGTGGGAGGTATTATAAACAATATAAAAACTAATTCTTTATTAGGTAAAAGTGAATACTTAGTTGCGGAAGCAGACGAAAGTGATGGCACCTTCTTACTTTACTCGCCCTTTATAGAGGTTATCACTAATATTGATAGAGAGCATTTAGATTTTTATGCGGATTTTCAAGCTATTAAAAAAGCCTTTATGAGTTTTATATTAAAGGCACATCCGGAGGGAAAGGTTATCTTGTGTATAGATGATTTAGGTGTTAGAGAGGTGGTGACAGAGCTCTCTGGTCCCTTTCTTTATTATGGATTTTCCCCTGAAGCTACTCTCCGTGGAAAAATAATCGAGGAGAGTGCCCATCCCTTAGTAGAAGTCTATTATGGTGAGAAGAAATTAGGAAGATATAGGCTTGGTATACCAGGGAAACACAATGCCCTGAATGCCTTAGGAGCAATTGGAGTGGCCTTGTTTCTTGGGCTACCTTTAAAAAGGGTTTTTAGAGTCTTAGAACAATTCAAGGGAGTTAAGAGAAGATTAGAGTGTAAAGGAATCTATAAGGGAGCCCTTCTAATAGATGATTATGCCCATCATCCCCGAGAGATTCAAGTTACTCTATCAACCCTGAGAGGGCTTTATCCCGATAAGAGACTTATTTTATGTTTTCAACCCCATCGTTATTCCAGAACGCGTGCACTTTGGGAGGATTTCTTATTAGTGCTTAGAGAGCCAGAGGTTTTAGTCTTAACAGAGATTTATCCAGCAAATGAAGAACCTCTACCTGGTATTACTGGAGAGACCTTTTATCAAGCTACAAAGGAGATTCGAGGTTCTAAGCCTACCTTTTTTGCTAAAACCAGAGAGGAAGTTTTAGCTATTGTTAGAGAGCTTGCTTCTGAAGAAAATATAATTCTCACTATGGGTGCAGGAAATATATACAAAGTTCATGAAGAGTTAATAGGAAGTATAGGGCAGAGCACTTATGTGGTGGTTTAAAGAACTGGATATTTTTTTAGAAAAATTAGCTATACCCTTTGAGAGAGAGGTTTCCCTTTCTCGCTATACCACTATTGGAATAGGAGGCCCAGCCCGAAGGGTAGTTTTTCCCCAGGAAAAATCAACTTTTTTAGAACTCCTGAACTTTTTATCAGAGAGGGCGATACCTTATTTCGTGTTGGGTGGTGGGAGTAACATACTTGTCTCTGATAGGGGCTATGAAGGAGTGGTAATAGCGATGAAGAATCTTAAGGGAATTGAGGTGCTCTACAGAGGTGAAAAATTAATTCTTCAGGCGCTCTCAGGCACAAGAATTAAAGAGCTTGTAAGGACAGCTATTCAAGAGGGCTATGAGGGATTTGAATTTTTGGTAGGGGTTCCCGCAACCCTTGGGGGAGCTATAAGGATGAATGCGGGAGCCTTTGGAAAGGAGACCTCCTCCATAGTTAATAAGATTGAACTCTGGGATAAGGGTAGATTAAGGGAGATAGATAGTAGTGAAGCTTTTTGGTCCTATAGAGCCTTTAAACAAGAGGGGATCATTATTTCCGCGGTATTAAATTTTTCTAAGGTTGAGCCTCACAGGTTAAGGGAGAGAGTTATGGAACTTTGGAAAAAGAGGAGGAGTACCCAGCCCCTTGGTGAGAAAAGCTTTGGATCCACCTTTAAAAATCCCCCTGGTGGATTTGCAGGGGCCATGATTGAACAGGTGGGTTTGAAGGGATACAAGTGGGGTGAGGCTAAGATATCTGAAAGGCACGCTAATTTTATAGTTAATACTGGAAAAGCTAAGGCGGAGGATGTTCTTGCTTTAATGAAATTAGCGCGAAAGAGGGTTTATGAAACCTTTGGTATTTGGTTAGAACCAGAGGTCCATTTCTTGGGGTTTGATAATGGGAAACCTTTGGACGAGATATAAGCTATTTCTTATTACTGGTTTGATAATTAAAACTTTACTCTTTATGGTTGTATTTGTTCTTTATTTCACGGATCTTTTTGTACTGAAAGAAATTAGGGTTCTTAACAACAAAAAAATTTCAGCGGATGAAGTGAAAAGGCTTACAGATTTAAAGGGTCAGGAAAGGCTTTTTCGAATAAATCTCAAGGATTTAGAGAAAAGACTTAAGGCTCATCCTTTGATAGAAGAGGTGGTAATTATCCGGAGGCTTCCTTCCTTACTTGAAATAATTATAAAAGAACGGGAGGCCCTTGCCATTCTCATTAAAGAGCACAAGGGATATCTCATAGATAGAAAAGGGATAATTATAGGAGGGGTTCTTCCTCAGGATTATCTTTATTATCCACTGATAGAAATAAAGAATGAGACTTGGAAAGATAACTTTTTGACTTTTTTGGAATGGTTAAAGACTAATAAAAAGTATCTTCCTGTATACGAAAATTATTCTAAGATAACTTTGGATAAAAATAAAATAATATTTCAAACTAAAAATCATATAAAAATTTATTTTCCTTTGGGTGTGACGGAGGAGCTAACCAAACTTTATCTACACCTTGATAGAATTATGGTATATCTCTATGAGAGTAAGCAGATAGAGAAGATAGATTTAATAAGGATGGATTATCCTTTTGGGCAAGCATTGATTAAATTTAGGAGTTAAACTATGGTTAGGGATGGAGGAATATTAGTAGTAGATGTGGGCACAACTAAGATTTGTGCCTTAATAGGGGAGGAAAGAGATGGTAAGTTGTGGGTAACTGGTATGGGAGTTTCCCCAGCTTTGGGTCTAAAGCGAGGAGGGGTAGTAAACATTGAGGAGGCAACTCAGAGTATTAAAAATGCGGTGGAAAGAGCAAAAACACAGGCAAAGGTTATGCCAAATTTAGTTTTTACGAGTATTGCGGGAAGCCATATTAAGATTCAATCGGGTATGGGTGTGGTGGCTCTTAGAGAAAAGGAGGTTACACCTCAAGATGTAGAGGAAGTCCTTAATTCTGCTCAGTTGGTAGATATATCCCAAGATAAAATCCTATTGCATGTAATTCCTCAGGAGTTTGTAGTAGATCAAACTAAAGGTATCACTCAACCGGTAGGTATGACTGGGATAAGATTAGAGGCTCATGTTCTACTTATTACTGCTCAGAGGTCCCATGTGCAGAATCTTCTCAGATGTTTCGAGAACATAGGGTATGAAGTAGATGGAGTAATATTTCAGGGGTTAGCCTCTGCGGAGGCTGTATTAACCCCTGAAGAAAAGGACTTAGGAGTGCTCCTTATAGACTTTGGTGGAGGAACCAGCGATTTAGTTGTGTATAAGGATGGAGTACTAAGATTTGCAGGCTCGGTTCCTGTTGGAGGTGAATTGCTAACTGGTGACCTTGCGGTTTGTTTGAGGACCACTAAGGCGGAGGCGGAAAGATTAAAGATAGAAAAGGGTGTTTGTTTAAGAGAACTTGTAGGCGAAGAGGAATTTATAGAGGTTCCGGGAATTGGTAATAGACCCTCAAGAAGCATAAATAAAAAAATCTTAGCAGAGATATTAGAAGAAAGAGTAAGAGAATTACTGGTTTTGATTGATGCGGAAATTAAGAATTTTCCAAAGACCTATCTCACCAGTGGTGTGGTTTTGACGGGAGGTTCTGTCCTTCTTCCTGGTTTAATTTATCTTTGTGATCAAATATTGGATTTACCTGCAAGGATTGGTTATCCGGAAAGATTATCAGGATTAACAGAGGAGATTTATCATCCTAGATATTCCACTGCAGTTGGAATGCTCCTTTATGCCTATCAGAACTATGCTCAAAGTATGCAAAAGCGGTCAAAAAAAGAGGGATGGTGGAGAAAATTAAAACAATTTTTAAAAATCTAAAGGGAGGCTGCCATGGCTATACCGTTTGATCTATTGGAGGAAGAGATAAAACATCAGCCTAATATTAAGGTTATAGGTGTGGGAGGAGCTGGAGGGAATGCGGTTGCTCATATGATCAAAAGGGGACTATTGGGAGTTGAGTTTATTGCTGCCAACACAGACTATAAGGTTCTCTCTCTGAACCCAGCACCTGTTAAAATTCAGTTAGGTAAAAATTTAACAAAGGGATTGGGTGCAGGTGGTAAACCTGAGATTGGCAGAAAAGCTGCAGAGGAATCAGAAAGGGATATAAGAGACTGTTTAAGAGATGCAGATATGGTTTTTTTAGCTGCTGGTATGGGAGGAGGAACGGGAACCGGGGCTACTCCAGTTATTGCGTCAATCTGTAAAGAATTAGGTATATTAACTGTAGCGGTAGTTACTAAACCTTTTACTTTTGAAGGCAAGGTCCGTATCAGGCAGGCAGAGGAAGGTTTAGAAGAATTGAAGAAATATGTAGATACTTTGATTACCATTCCAAACGATAAATTAATTATATTAGGAGCGCCTCAGGAAAGGCTGTATGAAATGTTTAAAAAAGCAGATGATGTATTATATTATGCAGTAAGGGGAATTTCTGATCTAATTCTTTCGCCTGGATACATTAATCTGGACTTTGCGGATGTGAAGGCGGTTATGACGGAGAGTGGTGGAATTGCTCTTATGGGGATGGGAGAAGGGATAGGAGAAGATAGGGCTCAAATTGCTACTCAAATGGCTATCTCAAGCCCTCTATTAGAGGATCTCTCCATTCGAGGTGCCAAGGGACTTCTTCTTAATATAAGTGTTCATCCAGAAACTCTGACCCTTCAAGAGACCCAGATTATTACCGGGACTATATCTAAAGAATTACATCCCGAGGCTCGGGTCTACTTGGGGGTAGTCTTTGATGAAGCCTTGGGGGAAACCCTTAGGTTGACTGTTATTGCTACGGGTTTAGAAAAAGAGCAGGTCAAACCCTCTGAGAAAGTGCTTTCTATGGAGAGAATCACCAAGAGAAGGGAGGAGATTAAGACTGCAGATTGGCGTGAGATTTTGAATGAAGATGTATTAGAGATCCCAACAATTCTTAGGAAAAGTGCGGACTAAGAGGTAGGGTTTTATGAAGGTTTTAGCCTCCTTTGAAGATCCCGTAAAGAGACAGCCTCTAAAATTAGCTATTTTCAGGTTGGAGGAAATTTCTATTCCTCCCTTTCAAAGGGATATCTCTGAGAGTTTAAAGAAACACTTAGAGATGGCTATAGAAAAACTTGGTTTTTTAACTCCCATTGTAGTAGTTCCTAAGGATGGAAAGTATTATGTAGTTGATGGTAGACACCGTTTGGAAGCAATGCGTGATCTTGGAGCCAGAGAAATATTGGCTATTGTAGTGGACGAAAGTCTCTATCATTACATTCTTGAATTTAATACGGAGAAGCCCCCTAATGTCAAAGAAAAGTCAAAACAGGCTTATAGGCTTTATATGGATTTTTATCGCGAGGATCCTCAGCTTAAAGAAGAGGATCTGTTTACCTATCTAAAGGAACCCATGTTGATTACCTTTGGTTTCGCTATAGAAGAGAAAGACAGTCGGTTTCCGGCAAGTTTTTATGAGAATTTTTTGGCTAAGATAGATGGGTTTTTGGAGTTAACTCTTGAGGAGGCAGTGGAGGAAAGGAGAAGGAGAGCGGAGGCTTTGATTGATCTCAATAGAGTTGTTAATGAGAAGTATGGGGAATTTGGTTGGGAGAATGCCTTACTCAAAGGTGAAATTGTAAGAAAGGCTATTCAAAGAGCCTATGGTTTAAGGGTAAGAACAATTGGAGAGGATTTTTTTACCGCAATTGAAAGAGTAAAAGAAGCTTGTCAAGAGCTAACAGTGGAAGACTTTAAAGGTTTGGAGGAGTAGGTGATGGATCCATCGTTTAAGCCTATATTGCGTCAGGTGGATGCCTTTCCTGGGGAATATCAAGGACAACCTATAATCTATTTGAGGGATCCTTTAGGATTTGTAGAGGAATTGATAGCTTTACCCCAGAGTGTGGCCTATTTGCTTGCCTTGATGGATGGAAAAAGAGATCTTAGAGACCTGCAGGTTGAGGCTACCAGAGTTTCGGGAGAAATTGTCCCTTTAGAGGAGATTATAAAGTTAGTGGAATTTTTAAATGAGAGGGGATTGCTTTGGAGCAAAAAATTTGAAGAGGTTAAAGAAAGAGTCTATGAGAAATGGTTTGGTCTTAATATTAGACCAATGGCCCATGCAAACCAAGCCTATCCCCTTGATACAGAAGAAGCCAGAAATTTTTGTGAGAGGATATTAAATCTTGTTCAGAAAGAGGTCACTATAGCCCCCAAAATTCTAATTGCTCCTCACATAGATATAGAAGCGGGAGCAAGAGCTTATGCAGAAGCCTATAAGAGACTTAGAATTCCCTCTGGTTCAAGAATTATAATACTTGGAGTGGGTCATTATCTTGATTATCCATTCTCTGTTTTAACCAAAGACTTAGCGACTCCCTTTGGAATTTTAAGGGTTGACCGTGGGGGCTTACTTTTTCTTACTAAAACCAAGAAACTGGAGTTGTTTCCCGATCACATTGCTCATAAGAGGGAACACTCTCTTGAGTTTCAAGCACTTTTTATAAAATATCTTTTGGGTGATGAAGTGGTAGTTCTCCCCTTCCTAATTGGATCCTATTATATTTTAAAAGAAAATGAGGAACTCTTAGAAGACTTGGTTGAGGGCCTTTCAGATCTAATAGATGAGAAAACCTATTTTGTTTTAGGAATTGATATGTGTCATCGAGGGTTGAGATATGGAGATCCCTTCCCTGCAGATTTATCTTTGGCACAATATACCTTAGAAAAAGACAAAAGAATGCTGGAGCTCGCTTTTAAGGGAGAGAGCAAAGATTTAGAAAAAATGATCCAAGAAGGTGAACAGTTAAAAAATTGTGGAGCAAGCGCTCTTTATGTTATTTCAAAAATTTTGGAAAAAGGTGGCTTAAGAGGTAGAGGAGAGATTTTCTATCAGGAGGCTTTGCCTTTCGGAAAGGGGTCTTTTGTCAGTGTAGCCTCAGCGGGATATTTCTTGTAGCGTATTATAACATAAAAACCAGGTCTTCAGGTGTCAGTCCTTGAAAAAAATTAAAAAAAGTTTATAATTTTAGTAAATAATTATAGATGAGGGGGTGCTTAATATGCCTATTTATGAATTTAAATGTTCCCAATGTGGAAAAATTTTTGAGACTCTTTGTGTTTCAAAAGAGGATGAAAGGACGGTAAAATGTCCTAATTGTGGGTCCAAAGATGTAAAGAAGGAATTCTCCTCATTCTGTACCACTTGGGATAAATCTTTTAGTTTTGGTGGTAGTTCCTGTGGTGGATCCCGATTTGGTTTTGGATGAGCTTAATATCAACTCAGGGGTGGGGTTCCACCCTTCTCTCTTTTAGGGCTTCGAAAAGAGCTTTTACCTTTTCTGGATCTTTTATTCCCGGTTCAGATTCCAAGCCTGAAGATATATCAATAGCATAGGGCCTGACAATGTTTATAGCCTCTATTACATTATTTGGATTTAAACCTCCTGCTAAGAATACCCTATAGTCTTCTAAGACTGTTCTTCGTGCTATTTCCCAGTTAAAGGTTTTCCCAGTCCCCCCTGGAATCCCCTTTTGGTAAGTATCCAACAATATGGCGTAGACTTGTTTCCACGGCTCTAACCTCTTAAAATCAAAGGGCTCTTTTACTCGAAAGGCTTTAATTACCCTATGAAGTCCAATTTTTGTTGCAATTTCTAAGTTTTCATTACCGTGAAGCTGAATTAGATCTGCTCCCAAATCTAAGACTTCTTTTGCTTCTTTTTCAGATGGATCTACCAAAACTACGACCTTCTTGGCCTTTTTTACCAAGGTCAAAAGTTCTTTTAATTTTTCTCCCACATAGCGCGGAGAGAGAGGATACATGATGAAACCGAGATAATCTACCGAAAAATTCTCTAATAAAATTATATCTTCAACTTTAGTTACTCCGCAGATTTTAACCTTAACCAAGTATCTCAACCAAGTATTTATGGACTCCGATCAAAAAAGATGTTTTTGCCTTTCACACTTAGAGGTATACCCAAGATAACCTGCCCAGGCATAAGCCCGAGGCGTTTGACTGCAACCCCAATGGTATACATTACTCTATTATCTATACAGGCATCTTTTGCTTGGGATACCGCAGAACCAATGGCAATTCCCAAATCAATTAGTCGCATGGCACATACAGGGCCTTCATAGTCTGCCACTTTTTTTTCCTGCTGCAATATGGAATCACAGGTAAAACCACAGGCGCCACAGTTGACGCCTACTGGCCTTTTGAAATCAAGAGCAATCAAGATCAGAGCTTCAGAATCCCTCAGATTTTTGGCATCTCTCTTAAAGAATCTAAAGGCCTCTCCCCGCTCCGCAATCCTCTCCATCTCCTGAGCTATCTGCTCTAATTCATCTCGCTCCATAACTAAGGCTAAAACCAAATCATCTTGGCCCCGAGCTTTGGGAGCGGTTCTGGCACTCACTAATAGTTTTAAGGCAAGTTGTTCAACTATCTCTTTTTCGGGATTAAGTCGCATATTTCAATCCTCCTTTTTTAAGATTTTAATAAGATTTTACACTCTCAAACCCACATTCTGTGCCTTTTATCATAGAGGCTATTTCCAACAGAGGCTATTTTCAAGATGCATTTACCTTCTCATGCAAACCCGTGGGTCTTAAGAAAGTCAATGGTTAAGGTAGAGGCCACTGTAGAAGATTCCTCAATGTAGGGCTTCACCCATTTGTAAACCATTTTGGCTATCATATCAATTTCAAAATTTACATAATCGCCTACCTTTTTATAGCAAAGAGTAGTAACTTTGTAAGTATGAGGTATTATCATAAGTTTAATTAGGGAATCTTTGACCTCGTTTATGGTTAAACTTATTCCATCTATAGCAATAGAGCCCTTTGGAATAAGATAGATCAAAAACTCTTGAGGGATATCAATCTCGAAAAGATAAAAATCCTCCAGATAGGTAATTTTTTGAATCTTTGCTATTCCATCTACATGGCCAGAAACTAAGTGTCCTCCAACAGGGTCTCCAAGCTTAAGTGCACGTTCTATATTGACTAAATCACCAGGTTTTTTGAGCTTAAGAGTCGTTTTAGACACTGTTTCAGGAGAAAGATGGGCTGTAAAGCTCTTAGAGGAGATAGAAATAGCTGTTAGGCAAACTCCATCAACCGCTATACTATCTCCTACCTTAGTGTTTGTCAAGGGAAATTCACTTTCTACTTGTAAAAGATAACCACTTCCTTGAGGTTGTATTGCTTTAATTCTGCCCTTGCCTTCTACTAATCCCGTAAACATACAATAATTATTTTAACGGAATTTTTTAAAAATCACAAGAAATTGTATGAGTCCATATGATTTTAGACTGAGAGGAATTCTCGTTAAATTTATAACAAATCCACTCCAAAGGCGATACATTCCCAAGTCCACTATGCACCCTCTCCGGATTATACCATATCAAATACCTCATAAGCACCCGGTTAAACTCCTCCAAATCATCCTTCAACATCCACTCCTCATACTCAATTAAACTCTTCCTCCAATGTCCTGTTAAACCTCTCTATATACCCATTCCCTCCTTCTTTAGCTCCTTCGCAAATTCCCCTAAAAACTCACTCCCAAAGTCGCTCTGCACGCCCCGCATCTTAAAAGAGACTTATCACTTTAAACTTACTCCAAAAGTCCCTCCCAATGCTACTCGATAAATGACTACTCCTCATGGGCCAATCCAAATCTACTAGCCACATCCTTTGCTACCAAAACATACCTCCTAATCCCATCCCAAAAATACACAATTGCATCCATCTGCACCAAGTCTCCAGGCTGTAATCCCCTCCGCCCCTATACTGCTTCCTTTTCTTCCTCTTCTTCTCCCTCTCAATAAACCTTCCCGTAAGCCATAAAAGCTGAAGCTTCTTCACTACCCTTCATCAAGCTTACCCCCTTTTCTTTCAAATACTCTATAATTCTTCCAATCGTAGATGTGGACACCAATGCTTTAACCTTCTTTTTCTACAAGATCTATCCACCAAAGGCTTAAGCTTTTTTCCCTGTGGGCAAGGATGTTCTCTCCTATAACTACGGATAGACTCAATTACCTCATTCGCCACCGTTTTGAGCATTTTCTTTTTGGCCAATCTGTGGCCTTGGTGCCAAAGGTGTTGTGAAATTTGATGCCCTTTAGTCAAAAGGCAACTTCTTTTCCTTAGGAGGCGTCTTTGATTGCTTCAAGTCTTTGTAGTATTTCTAAGTCTTTGATGAGAGATAGGTTTAGTGAGAATTTAGTGAGAAGCTAAACAATTGATTTACAATTTTAACGCCTTTTTTCCTTACAAAAAGACCTTGAACTTATGCTTTCTTTTAATCTTGACAAAGACCTATAGAATTCTTAAAATAGAATTCATGAACCTTACTGCTAAAAGAGAATCAATTAGAAGGTTCTATCATCCCTTTGCCTATTTTTTATTCAAGCTAAGATTCACTCCCAACACTATTACTTCACTCTCTCTTATTTTTGGCTCTGCCTCTGCTTTAGCTTATTATTATGGAAATTTACTAACAGGGGTTTTTCTCCTTCTATTATCAGGACTTTTAGACCTCTTGGATGGTGAAGTGGCTCGTTTTCGGGACCATCCCACTAAATTTGGTGCGGTATATGATTGGTTAGTGGATAAGTGGGTAGATGGCCTGATATTAGGAATTATAGGTTACATCTATGCAGGTCCTGCCTGGGCTACCTTTGTGGTCACCCTCTCTATGCTTCATTCCTTTGTAAAACCTGTAGTTTATGCGGAAGTAGGTTTTGAAGCAAAGATCAATGGCAAGATAAGGGATCCCATGGAGGGCCTTGGATTCTTTGGGCGCCCCGAGACCCATCTTACTCTTATTATTTTTACTATTTTTGAAAAAAGCCACCTTCCTTTGGGTTTAAACTATGGTATAAAATTAATTACCATATTAACCGCTTTATCCCTTCTACAGAGAATTCTCTATCTTTATAAAAACTTGGGGAAGGTAAAAGATGATTAGACCCTATGTAATTATTGTTTCAGAAGTAACCCTGGATGGAAAGCTTACTCTGTATAGAGGTGCCTCTTCAAAGGAATTAATGAGCTTAATGACAAAGGAGGTATACAAATACCTCCACAGCCTGCGAGCTCAAGTGGATGGTATTATGGTAGGGTGTGAGACTGTTAGAACCGATGATCCCAATCTTACCGTGCGCTATGTGGAGGGAAAAAATCCGGTGCGAATTATTCCCTGTTCCACCGCCAATGTGCCCTATAATGCTAACATTTTTTCTAAAGATGCACCAACTATTATTGTCACTACTCAACGAGCTCCTGAAGAAAGGATTAAAAAAATTCAAGAACTGGGAGCAGAGATTCTAATTGCAGGGGAAGATTTGGTGGATTTCCAAGTTCTTTTGCCAATTCTTCATCAAAGAGGTATCAAAAAGTTGATGGTTGAGGGAGGAGCCTCTATTAATTGGGAATTTATCAGACTGGGATTTGTTGATGAACTGCACATAATCCACCTTCCAGTGGTTGTGGGCGGAGAAAATGTGCCCACTTTAGTTGGTGGAGAAGGTTTCAAAAGTCTAAAAAAAATCCTTCACTTTCAAATTACCAACCACTTCGTCATTGATAACTTTCTTATCACCGAATGGAAGGTTAAACCTTTAGCAAAGAGCAAAAATTAGCCTTCTATAGCAGTTTTATAGATTATCTCCAGATCTGTTTTTTTAAAATTTTTATCAGCTTTCCAGATATATATTATCTCCCAAGCCTTTTCTACAAGGCTCTCTAAAGCTCCCTCTAGTATACCCACTTCCCTTAGAGTTTTAGGTAAGCCGAATTTATAGAGTATAGATTCGTAAGTCTTTAACCCCCTTTTAGCCAAATGAGGCCCTGGAGCAATTTCGAAAACCCTTTGATAAAATTTCTTTACCCAATCATGGGCCCCATATAATTTAAGAAAGGCCCTGATAAGTATGGCTAAGCCTAAACCATGGGCTAAGGGATAACTTCCACTTAAGGGATGCTCTAAAGAGTGCAAGAAGAAACGATAACTTCCCAAGCCTGCCCTGGTTAAGGGGGAAAGGGCAAGTAATGAAGCCCAGTGAAGTTGGCTCCGAGCAGCATAATTCTCCGGTTCCTCAAAGGCTATTAATCCCCATTTTAGAATATTTTTCATTAAGAACACGAGCAAGTCTTCAGTTATTGAAGGCTCTTTGTGACCTCTAAAAATAAAATATTCAAAGAGATGGGAAAAGGCATCAATTACTCCATAAGCAATATATTCTTTGGGAACAGTGAAGCTCAGTCTTGGATCTATGAAAGAAAGCTTAGGATATAGTAGGGGACTTCTAAGACTTAGTTTAAATCCCTTCTCTTCGTTGGCTATGACGGAGATATCATTAGCCTCTGAGCCTGAGCCTGCAATAGTTGATATTACAACTAAGGGAAGTGCTTGCTTGGGAGTGTCCTTACGTTCATATAAATCCCAGAGCTCTCCCTCATAGTAATAACCACAGGCAACTCCTTTAGCAGCATCTATTACACTTCCACCCCCCACTGCTAATAAATAATCTGGATTAAAGAATCGGGTAAGCTGTATTGCTTCTTTAACTTGCTTAAGAGTGGGGTTACTCTTTATTCCGCCAAATTCTTCCCATTGAAGATTTAATTCCTTAAAAGTTAAGATGAGCCTTTCGTAAAGACCAATTTTCTTTATTGAACCTTGACCATATATCAGAAGAATCCGTCTTCCGAGGGGAATTATCTCCTTAGGAAATCTCTTTAATGCTTCTCTACCAAAGATAATCCTTGTGGGAAGGTAAAATTCAAAATCTTGCATTTGGTGAAGATAAATAAAGCCCCCATGATAGGGGGCTATAGAAAAGAAGAATTTAACTTATTTTCCGAATAGAGCCTTTCTTCCTTGAATGATTTCCTCAACTACCGAAGGGTCAGCAAGTGTAGAGACATCTCCTAAATCATCGTAAATCCCAGCAGCTACCTTTCTTAAAATTCTTCTCATAATTTTTCCGGATCTAGTTTTGGGAAGCCCAGAGGCAAATTGAATCACATCAGGAGTAGCAACGGGTCCTATTACTTTTCTTATATGTTGTATAAGTTCCTTTCTTAGATCCTCTGAAGGTTGATGTCCCTCTTTTAATACAATGTAAGCATAGATAGCCTCTCCTTTTATTTCATGGGGCATACCTACCACTGCTGCCTCTGCCACTGCGTGATGGGATACAAAGGCGGACTCAAGTTCCATGGTGCCGATACGATGTCCTGAGACATTGATAACATCATCCAATCTTCCCATTATCCAGAAATAACCATCTTCATCTACTCGGGCTCCATCCCCTGTTAAGTAATAACCAGGAAATCGGCTAAAGTAAATCTCTTTAAATTTTTGAGGATCTCCCCAAACACCTCTTGCCATCCCTGGCCAGGCTCTCTTAATGCATAAATGACCACCTTCGTTGATATCCGCAGGTGATCCATCTGCACGAAGAATAACAGGTTCAATACCTGGTAAAGGTAGTGTTGCGGAACCAGGCTTTTGAGGGGTAGCATATGGTAAGGGGGAGATCAAATGGCCACCTGTTTCCGTTTGCCACCAGGTATCCACTACTGGTATTCTTCCCTTACCTATATTTTTGTGATACCAGATCCAAGCCTCTGGATTTATAGGCTCTCCCACTGTGCCTAAAATCCTTAGAGTAGAGAGATCATACTTGGCCGGCCATTCTTCTCCCTCTCTCATGAGGGCGCGAATGACTGTTGGCGCAGTATAAAAAATGGTTACTTTAAAACGATCTACGAGCTCCCACCATCTCCCTGGATCAGGATAAGTAGGAATCCCTTCATACATAAACACTGTGGCCCCCAGCGCTAAAGGTCCATACACAACATAGGAGTGTCCTGTTATCCATCCAATATCTGCGGTGCACCAAAAGATATCCTCAGGTTTTAGATCAAAGACCCATTGAGTAGTATGGGCCGCATAAACTAAATATCCCCCTGTGGTATGAAAAATACCTTTAGGTTTACCGGTGGAACCGGAGGTATATAATATAAAGAGTATGTCCTCAGCATCCATCTCCTCGCAGGGACAATACTTTTCAAATTCTTTGTTCTTAATTAGTTCACTGTATAACAATCCTCTTTCATCTGATAAAGTAATTTCCTCGCCAAAACGATTAACAACTATATATTTTTCAATGCATTCACACTCGGCTATTGCTGCTTCCGCATTACTGAGAAGATTTATTCTCCTTCCTCCACGATAGGTGCCGTCTGCTGTGATTAAGATCTTAGCGCCTGCATCAAGAATTCTTGATTTAAGAGCCTCGGCGGAAAATCCACCAAAAACCACACTATGAATAGCTCCAATTCTTGCGCAAGCAAGCATGGCCGCAACTGCTTCAGGCATCATGGGCATGTAGATTGCAACTCTGTCTCCCTTTTTAACTCCAAGAGATTTCAAAATATTGGCAAATCTGCACACCTCATCATGGAGCATTTGATAGGTGTAAACTCTCAAATCCTTATCTGGTTCTCCTTGCCAAATTATGGCTGCCTTATTTTTGGTCTCTCCATTCATGAGATGTCTATCTAAACAATTATAAGCGGCATTTAGCTTGCCTCCTTCAAAAAATCTTATTTCTGGTTTGTGAAAATCCCAATAACAGGTTTTCTCCCAGTATTTAAACCAGGTAATAAGCTCTTTTGCTCTCTCAGACCAAAAACCATCAGGATCTTTAATAGAGTATTCGTAGATCTGTTCATACTGATATTTACTGCTTATGTAAGCCCGATCTTTGCCCTCCTGAGGAGGATAGAAAATTCGCTCTTCTTTGAGCAAGGCTTCAATTTCTGCCATAGGTCACCTCCAAAAAAAATTTTTTTAATAAATTAAAAAATCAAAAAATTATGAATTGTCAAGGGAAGGTGAGAAATTTTTCTTTAAAATGTGTAAAATTTCCTCTTTTATTTCCTGAATTCTTTCTCGAACAAGGTCCTCCTTTATTGTTAAAATCTGATAGTTTTTCATTACAAACTCTCCATCTACCATAAGATCAGAGATATATCCTGCCTTTGCACTGTAGACCAAAAGGGTAAGGGGATTATAATCGGGTTGCAAGGGAAGATGATGAAGATCTAAAACAGAGAGATCCGCTTTAAAACCTGGCAAAAGCTTACCAGTGTCATTAAAGAAGAGGGCTTTTGCTCCCTGCTCTGTAGCTAAGGAAAAAATCTCCCTTGCGGTTATAATGGAGGGATCCTCCCGTAAACCCTTATGAACAAGGGCAGCAGTTCTCATCTCAGAAAAAATATCTAAATCATTATTGCTCGCCGGCCCATCTGTTCCTAAGCCCACTGTGAGTCCTGCTTGAAGCATCTCCGGTAAAGGGGCAATTCCTGAACCTAATTTTAAGTTACTCTCAGGACAATGGACTACTTTTACCCCCCTTTGGGCAAGGAGGGAGATTTCTTTTGGTTCTAATTTAACACAATGGACCGCAAGGAGATTTTCCCTTAAACCTCCAAGCTCCTCAAGTAAAGCTACAGGCCTTTTACCATACTTTCTAACTACCTCTGATACCTCCTCTTTGTTTTCTGATAAATGAATGTGTATAGGAGCCGAGTGTCTTTCCGCTAACCTGAGACACTTTTTAATAGTATCAGGAGAACAGGTATATAGAGTATGAGGTGAGACGGCAATTTTTATCCTCTTATGGTTTTGAAAACCCTCTAACAACTCTTTGGTTAACTCAAGCCCCCTTTCTAAGGGACCATAGCTTGGAGAGGGAAAATCAAAAAGCCCTTCCCCTAAAAGGGCTTTAAGGCCAGCTTCTTCTGTAGCTCGAATCACCTCTGATTCAAAAAGATACATGTCACCGAAAAGAGTGATGCCTGATTTAATCATTTCTATCAAAGCTAACTTGGTGCCCCAATAGACCCACTCTCTTTTCAGATGACTCTCAATAGGGAAAATATATTTAGTCAGCCAAGTCATCAAGGGCAAATCCTCCGCAATCCCTCTGAGAATACTCATAGGAGCATGGGTATGAGCATTTACTAATCCTGGAAAAACAAGTTTTCTCTTTAAGGAAATAATTTGATAGTTGTGAAACTTAGAAAGTATTTCCTGGTGCGTTCCAACCGCAATGATTTTAGAGCCCTCGATGGCAAGCGCTCCATCTTTAAGGGGTGGTATTTCCGCAGAGCAAAGAACCCAATCCGCTAAAAGAATTAATCCCTTTTTCATAGGAAGCTCCCATTGATCATCTCTATGGTTATAATAATATGATTTAAACAAAAAACAAGCAAAGGACTTCTCAGCCTATACACTCACTCTTGAATATCGCACAGACTCACCTAAAATGAATGTATAACTATGTATAACATGAGGGGAGGGCAAAGATTTTATTTTGATTTTAAGGGAGAGCAAGGTTGGCTTCCTCCGACAGAAGGAGCACATGTAGTCAAGGTTTTAAGAAAAAGGGTAGGGGAGAGAATAACTGTAATTGACGGAAAGGGTAAGGAATTTTTAGCGGAGATTCTAAGGATTCTAAGAGAAAGGGGAGAATATAGAGTTCAGATAAAACTCTTAGATTTGGTGAGATCTGAGGAACTCCCAGAGGTTAGTTTAACAGCCCTAATCCCAGTATTAAAGGGAGATAAAACGGAGTTCCTCATAGAGAAGGGGACTGAATTGGGTATTAGTAAATTTATTGTCTATCAATCCAAACATACCTTACCCCAAATAACTAAAATCAAAATGGAAAGGCTGAGAGAGAAAGCCCTAAATGCCCTCAAACAATCAGGAAGGCTAATTTTCCCTCAAATAGACTTTGCTCCATCTCTTACAGAGCTTCTCCTCAGCTTAAGGGAGACTTCCACTTTTAAAATTTTGGCCCATCCTACCGGAAAAACTGCGCTAGGTTCAATTTTAGAGGAGTTAAAGCAAAAACCTAAGGAAATTTATCTCCTTTCGGGTCCAGAGGGAGATTTAAGTGCAGAGGAACTTGAACTTGCAAGTAAAAGCGGTTTTCTCTCTCTTAATCTCTCTCCCTTTATCCTTCGAGCTGAGACCGCTTCAATATCCCTGATGTCTCTCTTTTCTTTCTTAACGAGGTTCCCTACCTGAAATTTAAAAAATGCAAAACTCCCAGGTCTTTTTAGCCTCTCACTAACCCCATCTCTCATCAAAGACTTAAAAAACCGCAAAGACTTAAAGCAATCAAAGATGCATCCCAAAGAGGAGAGCTCGCTCTTAGACTAAGGGGGCATCGAATTTTCACAACTCTATGGGCACTGAGGGCATGGTTTACTAAAAAGGAAATGCTCAAAGAGGTGGCGAATGAGGTAATAGAGTTTGTTCTGGATTACACGAGAGAATATTTTTGCAAGTAGAGGCTTAAACTCTTAGTAAATTGACTTTGTGAGAGGGGGGCATAGCTTTAGTGTTTGTCTCCTTTGGTGTTTGTCTCAACTATTGGAGGGAACATAAAGTATTGGTCTTAGCCATTATGTGAAGAGGGTTAGTTTATTGAGGGCAAGAAGTTAGTATGTTTGGAATTGGCAATGAAGAGTAGTCCTTTGTGGTTGACATAATAAGAAAATATCGTTAGAATTCTACCTATGCCCTACCCTCTAAACATTTACGGTTTCCCTTAGATTTGGATTTGCATATAAAGAGGAAGGCGATAGCTCCTTTTGAGATTTTGAGATAAGGAACGTGGAGAAAGACTAAGGGAGTGAATTTTCAGAAAAATTTGCAAAGGAGCTTGAGAGGGAGAAACTGGAGCACTATTTTAATTATCCTTAGAATCCCAGAGGGAGTGGGTATGTAGAGAGGTTTAACAGGACATTGGAGGAGGAGTTTATTGAGTATAGGGAGTGGATGTTGAAGGATGATTTGGAGGAGTTTAACCGGGTGCTTATGAGGTATTTGATATGGTATAATACGGAGAGGGTGCATAGTGGTCTTGGGAATGTATCGCCTTTGGAGTGGATTTGTTACAAATTTGATGAGAATTCCCCTCAGTCTAAAATCATATGGACTTATACACTTTTTTGAGAAATGGGTTATACTTAATAATAAGTATTGCGATCTTTGACAAGAGAAAATAGGAAATTGCGTAAAACTATATAAAGTATACGATTTTATGATTAATTTCCAACCATCGGCTGGATCTGATGGATAGAGGCTTTCAGAGGGTCAATTTGCAAAATATAGTTTGTTCTAAACAATCACAAGGATTGATTGATGAGGCTTGTATGGGGTTAGGGGTGTTGCAACCTGCCCCGCTTCAAAGGGGATTGCATGGGGAAAAGGCAACCCGACCCGCTTCAAAGGGATTTGCTGAAAAAGGGACCGCCCCGCTTCAATCCCCTTTCACTCAAAAAATTGCCTATTCCCAAAACACATACTAAAATATCTTCATGTCCCAGCCCTCCTTTCCCTTTGACCGAACCTTAAGAGAAGTTCTACAAAGGCTCCCTCTCAAGATCATTCAAATCCTCTTTGGCTCCAAGGTCTCAGAAGTCCTTGAAAGCACCTTCCCCACAACCAAAGAAAGAAAGGCAGACTTCGTAGGAAGACTTGAAAATGGCACCCTTATTCATCTTGAAATTCAGAGCACCTATGATCCCACTTTGCCACTAAGGCTTATTGAGCTTTACTTAAGGATTTACGAGAGATACGGAGCATATCCTTTACAGGTTTTACTTTGGGTAGGAGACAAGAAGTGTCCCTATAGAACAAGGTATCGTTTGGGAAGACTTCAGCACCGAGTTAAGGTTGTGGAGCTGAGGAAGATTAGTTGTAGGGAGCTACTTGAGAGTGAGGTGGAGGAGGACCAGTTGCTCGCTATTCTGTGTAAGAGGGAGAGGGACTTTTGGGATAGGCTAAGGGAGCGGGTTGAGAGGCTGGAGGAGGGAAAGAGAAGGGATTTTTTGATGAAGCTTTTAGTGCTTGCAAGACTGAGGAAGGATGCTTATAATGAAGTAGTAAGACTATATGAGGAGGTAACGAAGATGCCATTAGTGATTGATAAGAGTAGGGACCCCTTTTACTTAGAGGGTATACAGCAGGGGTTACAGCAGGGCCTCTTAAGGGAGGCTCAAGAGATGGTGCTTGAGGTGGTGGAGGTAAAGCTTGGGAGAGTGCCAAAAGGTCTTGAGGAGCAGATCAAGGCAGAAACTGACCGAGATAAACTTAAGAGGCTTCTCAAAGAGCTTGTTCTTACTTCAAACCCCATGGAAGTAATCCAACAATTTGGGTATAGAGTCAATGAAACCTAATCAAAAGCACCTTTTAGTATTGTTTTTTGTGCTCTCTTTATCAGTATAAGGGTGGTGCATATCTACAGTGAAAACTTTAAGCAAAAGATACATCCTATAGAAAAGAAGTCGCCTTTAGACTACTACGGGTATGGTTATTGATTCAGCGAAAGTGGGATTGATTCTTGGAGGAAATTTAAAGATGTAACTTTTTTGAGATAAGGGGTTTATCAAAACGAACATGGGAGTTAAGTTTTTAGGTGAGGTTGAGGGGAAAATTTAAGAGGGAGGGAATGGGTATGTAGAGAAGTTTAACAGGACTTTGGAGGAGGAGGTCATTGAGCATAGGGAGCCTATGAGGTATTTGATATGGTATAACGCGGAGAGGGAGCAAAGTGATCTTGGAGATGCATCACCTTTGGAGTGAATTTATTATAAATTTGACGAGAATTCCTCTCCGTTCAAAATCATATAGACTCATATAATTTATTGACAAATTTAAATAAATTTTTATAAAGTTAAATAAAAAGAGAGAGATTTTGGGATTAGACCAGTGTTTGACCAGCGAAAACTTGAAGTCTTTATAAAACTTTATGAAACCAAGAGTTTTTCTAAAACTGCTAAATCACTATATATATCCCAACCCACTGTTACTACCCATATTAAGGATTTGGAAACCTTCCTTGGGGTAAAACTCTTTGATCGTTCTACGAGAACAGTTCTCCCAAGCAAGGCAGGTAAAATAGTTTATCACTATGGAAAGCAAATCCTTCAACTTCTGAAAGATATGGAGAAGGAGCTTTTCCCATATAGAGAGGAAAAAAAGGGTGTTCTCGAAATTGGAGGAAGCACCATTCCAGGGCAATATATCTTACCAAAGGTAATTAAACTCTTTAAGGAGAGCTATCCAGAAACCATGGTCTATCTAATAGTTGGTGATACAAGGGAAATAGTAGAGGAAGTTCTCGAGGGTAGTTTGGAATTTGGAATAGTAGGAGCGAAGATGAAAGAGGACCATCTTAACTTTGAAGCCTGGTGTGAAGATGAGATTGTACTTATTGCTCCGAAAGATTTTCCCTTAAGGGAAATAGAATTAAACACCCTTTATGAATTACCTTTAATAAGGAGGGAAGAAGGTTCAGGGACATGGAAAACAGTCACTCATTATCTCGAAAATGCCCATATAGAACTTAAAAGCTTAAACTTTGTAGGGGAGATGGGCTCAACGGAGGCAGTAAAAAGAGCGGTTATGGAAGGCTTAGGCCTCTCCTTTGTCTCTAAGAGAGCTATTGAACTGGAAATATCCTCTCAGGCCCTAAAGATCATATCAATAAAGAATCTCAAAATTACAAGAAACTTTTTCTTAGTCTATAGAAAACAAAGGGTATTTACTCCCCTTTGTGAAAGGTTTTTACAATTCTTTCAAAGAGTCTCCCTTTAAAAGGGTTTAGCTTTTTTTACTGATGGAGCATCCTTTTTTTTCTTGACCAGGTTTTCACCAAAGAGAACCGTTTTAAGCCATCTAAAACCAAACTGCAATAGTGCTAAATCGTCATTCCTTATTTCTTCTAAGAGATCTTGAGGGACCTCAAAGATATCTAAAAATTTGGATTCAAAGATAAAGGCTCTAAATCTTTCAGGATTAGTAGAGACCATAAAGAAGAGTTCTAAACTTTTTTCTGGAACTTCTATAGGACCAAGGGATTCCTTTTTCATGATGATTTCCGCCCACTCAAGGATAGGCTCTTCTGAGTCTGGAATACCCTGAGAAATCCGATATTCCTCTACAGTTATCTCTTTGCCGGAATCCAACCCCTGACAAAATCCCTCTTTTACTAAGTAATAGAATTCTTCGTTTTTCCCCTCATCTCTATTTCTGAAGAGCCCAAACCCTAAGGGATAATACCTACAAGCAAGAGGTCTTACTTCATAAATAGTGCATCCTCCCTCTCCAAGGAAGGGACAAGTCTTCTCTAAATCTTCTCTCATTTTAAGACATACAATTGGTAATTCAGATTTAGGAAGTTTAAAGGGCTCGGTATACAAAAGTAAGAAACTCTCAGTGTCCAGGTTAAGAAAGTTTCTGATTCTAATTATATCGAAGGGAGTAAGTGGAAGATAAAGGTCAGAACAACACAGTTTAAAACAGGGAACTCCGGGATAACACTGAAAAACAAATTTAGATTGAGGTGTTAATCTAATGGGTTCCACAATCTTCTCAAAACCCCTAACTCTATGAAGGGACTCCATTTTTTTACTCCTCAATTTTTAAAAGTAGTAAAAATATATTATATATGAAACTCAAGAAAATACCAAACAAAAATTTCACTCTAAGATTAAATGGCTAAGACCAGTAATTTAAGCTTGTAATTCAAAAAGTAAGTTATACAATATTAACAATAGAGATTTCAAATTTTTTTAAAAAACTTAAACTTTAAATGAAAATATCCTTTAAATATTTAGCTGAAATTAGTAGAAAGGTGGTTTACATTCCTATAATTACGCTCTTTATAGGGGCTCTTTTTTTATCTTTGTATGGTTCCTATCAGATGATAGAGATCTTTCTTCTCTTTTTTAAAAGCGTCCATTACCGAGAAAGCATCATATTGTCAACTAAATTGATAACTATTATGGACAATTTTCTCCTTGCAGTGATTCTCTATATCTTTGCTCTTGGTTTGTATGAGCTTTTTATAGGGCCCCTGAATGTGCCCCCATGGCTGAAAATTGAAGGTATTGATCAACTAAAGGCTAAACTAGCCAGTGTGATTATTCTCCTTCTGGCGATAACTTTCACTAAAAGGGTGGTGCAATGGGATAGAGCGCTGGATACACTCTTCTTTGGAATCTCTATCGGTTTAGTCATGGGTGTTTTAATCCTTTATTATAAAATTAAAGAACACTGAATTTTTTTCAAAAGGTTTAATAAAGTAGAGATTATGAAAATCTTTAGAGATTACCTTGAGAAAAAATTTACCTGAAAATTCTCTTATTATCTTTCGGAGTCCTGGTTAAAAATATTAGGAGTTAGTCCTCCGATATTGAGGTTGCCATCTTTCCTGAACAGCTAATTTCTCCTAAGATCCCCCTACACTTGAAGCACCCTCAGAGAACTTACTTCTCTTGAGAAAAATGGACTTGGTAGTTTTGAGTTAAAAGGGTCTATTTGTGGAGAGGCTCTTAGAGCTTGTAAGCGCCTTAAAAGAGCACTTAGAAATTTTTTAGCTTTAAATTTCAAATGGAAATCCTTACAAAAGGATTGAATATGCTTTTGAAGAACTTTAGAAAGCTATCAAAGAGAGCTATCAAAGAGTTTTTGAAATTAAGGGGTTTAGAATACCATTATCTAAGAGGTTGTTTGGGTGCCCTAATGGGGGGAAGGCTTGGTCCCTTCTCATCTTGATTTTAGAGACTTAATAAGCGTATAGCTTACCATAGGGTCTATGGGTATAGGGTATGATTTTAATAAAATCCTCCTTTAGAACCTCGGAGAGCTCAAGGCCAAAGTCTTCGCAGTATTCTTTTAAATATCCCTCTAAGAGTTTTTCATCGCTTCCATCTAAGGGATAGGGTTTAAGCCCAAGGCCAAGTTGAGACTCCTTTATCTTACCTCTTATATAAATAACTCCTCCGTGCATCCCGGTGCCCAAAAAAAGTCCTGCTATAGGCCTTTCTGGATATAGGGTATGCATCCCTAAGAGTATAATAACTCCTCCGGCCATGTATTCTCCAAGGAAATCTCCCGCTTTTCCTCCAATAATCAATACAGGAATTTTTTCCATATAAGCCTTCATGTGAATTCCCACTCTATATCCTACATCTCCATAAATATGGATCTTCCCCCCTCTCATTGCATAACCTACTACATCTCCCGCCATTCCGTGAATTACAATTTTACCCTCATCCATGGTATTTCCTGCACCGTCTTGAACATTTCCAAAGACCCTTATTACTGGACCCCTCATAAAAGCTCCTAGATCTAACCCCGGGGTTCCATAGATAGTGACCTTAATGTCTGCGGATACTCCTGCCAAAAGATAGCGATGGCCATTGACTCCCCGAAGGATGAATTCCCTCTCGCCTTTTTTAAGGTTTTCTCTAATTATTTTATTTACCTGTGAGTAATGAAAGGGGAAGACTTCCAATTCTAAGGGCATCTTCTCTTTCCTCCTTTGGTCTGGGCTTGAGATAACTTTTTTGGTTAGGAATAGTTCCTTCTTCCATTTCCACAATAACCGGCTCTCCAGCCTTTGGTGCCCAAACCCTTTCAGGATCGGGACAAATTAGCCTCAAGGCTGCTTCTTCGGATGCCATAAAAAATAGATCTCCCTTTTGCGCGCACACTAAGGGGCGTAACTTAACTCTGTCGTTCAACCCTACTAAACCTCCGTTGTAGGCAAATAGTATGGCAAAAGGTCCATTCAAGACCGCACCTCCATAGAGGATCCGCAAAGCGGTGTAAAGCTCCCTTTCCTCTTCTGGCATCTCATCAATCTCTACCCAAAAGGGAGGTGCCATGGCTTTGCAGGCAAGCTCTAAGGGAAGTCCATGTTTGCGAATCAGTAAATCCAAAAGGTAAGCCACAACCTCGGTGTCCGTTAAAAGGGTGCACTTATAGCCAAATAATTCCAAGTATCTTTTATTCGTGCCATAGCTGGAAATCTCTCCATTGTGCACGATAGACCAATCTAAAAGCGTAAAGGGGTGAGCACCACCCCACCAGCCAGGGGTATTAGTGGGAAATCGGTTATGTGCGGTCCATATGTATGCCTTATACTCATCTACTCGGAAGAACTCCGCTATCTCATCGGGGAATCCCACACCTTTAAAGGTTCCCATATTTTTCCCCGAGGAGATTACATACACTCCTTCAATTTTCTCGTTTATCTCCATGACAAGTTGAACCATGAAATCCTCTTCACTCACAATATTACAGACATCCACTAATTCACATTCTAAATTTGGTTTTACAAAGTATCTCTTAAAAATAGGGGGATTTTTAATGGTCCGCACACGCCTTATAGGTATGAACTCTTGATAACTAACGAAGGTCCTCTTGGGAAGATACTCTTCCACTTTTTCTAAGGCATCCCTTGATTGAGCCATTACATGAAGAGCATAATAATCCTTGAATTCTGGATAAATCCCGTATCCAGCAAAACCTGCTCCAAGACCATTTCCTCTCTCATACTGGCAACAAATAGCCTTGATGATCATCTCACCCGTTATTAGTTCTCCTTTACGAGAGATGATTCCTGTAATGCCACAGCCTGAAATTTCTTTATAATTTGAAGTTAGCCTCCACATGTTCTCACTCCCCAGCATGTTTTACTTCAAGAATTTCCATTTCCTCTTTAGTGAGGCCTACCGCCCTAAGTTTATCTCTATTACCCTTAAGACTCTCAATAGAATTTATTCCCATTGCTCCAAGCATTTCCTTTATTTCATGAGTCCAACCCTTAACGAGATTGTAGATCTTTTCATAGGCTACCTCTGGAGGTAGTCTCTTCATAAGTTCGGGATTATTTGTGGCTATACCCCAAGGGCACTTACCAGTAAAGCATCTTTGACACATAGTGCATCCAACCGCTATGAGAGCTGCGGTCCCAATATAAACCGCATCAGCTCCAAGGGCAATAGCCTTCACTACATCCGCACTACATCTTATACCACCTGAAGCGATAATACTTGTTCTGTGGCGAATACCTTCCGCTCTAAGTCTTTTATCTACGGCGGATATAGCTAATTCAATGGGAATTCCAATATTATCTCTAAACATAGTAGGAGCTGCACCCGTGCCTCCTTTTAGCCCGTCAATCACCACGGCATCCGCCCCTGCCCTAACTATACCTGAAGCTATAGCTGCCACATTATGCACCGCAGCAATTTTAACAAATACAAGCTTTTTGTACTCGGTAGCCTCCTTCAAAGCAAAGATTAAGCCCCGAAGATCCTCTATAGAATAGATATCATGATGAGGAGCGGGGGAGAGGGCATCACTTCCCACAGGTATCATCCTGGTCTTTGAAATCTCTTCGGTGACCTTTTCCCCAGGGAGATGCCCTCCAATACCCGGTTTAGCTCCCTGGCCAATTTTGATCTCAATAGCTACTCCCGCATTTAAATAATCCACATGAAGTCCAAATCTCCCAGAGGCACATTGCACAATGGTATTTGGCCCATATTCATATAGAGAAGCGTGAAGTCCTCCCTCGCCAGTATTATACAGTATTCCTAAATCTCGTGCTGCTCGGGCTAAGCCCTGATGAACATGTAAACTTATAGCCCCATAAGACATAGCGGCAAATAAAATTGGGGCTTCTACTCGGATGAGGGGAGGAAGTTTCTTTTTAAGTCGAAATTTTCCGTTAACTTCCTCAATCTCTAAAGATTCCGGTTTTGGACCTATGTAGGTTCTTAGCTCCATGGGTTCCCTTAGTGGATCAATAGGGGGATTAGTAACTTGACAGGCATCAAGCACCAGATGGTCAAAATAATTTTTATAAGGGAGAGCACAACCCGTAGAAGTCAGGAGAACTCCACCTTGATCCGCCTGTTTGTAAATGTTTTTGATAAACCAAGGGGTCCAAAGGGCATGCTCTCTAAAATCTGAAGGATGTCTCTTTATTATAAGAGCCTTTGTTGGGCAGAAGGCCTCACAGCGATGACAACCAACACACTTGCTATGATCCTCAAGTAAGGTTTTTTTCTTGCTATCCCATATGTGAGCCTCATAGGAGCACTCGCTGACACATCGCCTACACTTTATACACTTATCCCATAACCTCTCGATATAAAAATCAGGAAAAAATTTTGACCATTGAGGGGTAGCCATCTAAACAAACCTCCTTTACTAGTAAAAACAAAGTTCTAATATTATAACCATCTTTTAACAAAAACCAATCTTTTGGAAAACTCTATACTATCTTCACTTGAATAACCATCTTCTAAGAAAATCTTTACTTAGATCGTAGAGAAGATTCCCCTCTTCTGGAGTAATATCGTCAAAAGTTAAGATAGAAATCCCTTCCTCTTCTATTTCATCCCGATAAAGTTTTGCCCACTTGACTGCAATTTCCCTATCTACCTCCAAGTGAAATTGAAGCCCTACCGCTCTTCCATATACAAAGCCTTGGTTTTCATAAAGCTCAGAAGAAAAAACCCTAATTGCCCCCTGGGGAAGCTCAAAGGTATCTCCATGCCACTGAAAGACCTTTAATTTTTGCGGAAAGGCCTCAAAATAGGGATGATCTGCTACCTTAAAAACCTCTAACCACCCAATCTCTTTTCCCTTCTCACCTGGATAAACCTTTGACCCAAGAACTTTGGCGAGCATCTGAGCTCCAAGACAGATTCCTAAGAAGGGCTTGTTCACCTTTAAAGCCTCCTCAATGAGTTTAAATCCATAACTCAAAAAATCGTATTTTGCCTCCTCATAGGCCCCCATGTATCCACCAAGCACAATAAGGGCTGAGTATTCTTCCAAAGGTCCTCTTAACCTTTCCCCCTTTGGAGTGTCCAAATATTCAAAGGTATAGCCAAGCTCTGGTAAAACCCTCTCCAATACCCCTAAGTGTTCAATCTCCACATGCCTTACTGCTAAAACCTTCATAGGATATATACTGTTACTTCTGCATTGACCTTAGAGGGGATTTTTTTAAGGATCATAAAGCAGAGAAATCCATGTGTGTGAATTTTCAAAATAAACACCATGGGATATACCTGTATTCTCTCTTTCTTTTGAAGCACAAGTTAACTTCTCAAACATACCCACAGGTTATGGGCATTTTGTAATCACTTCCAAGGGTTCTTTTGGTGATCTTGGGACCAGGTGGGGTCTGCTGTCTTTTGAATTCTGAATTTCTGAGCATTTTAAGAATTCTCTTTACCATCTCCAGTGAGAATCCTTTCTCCACGATTTCCTTAGGGGTTAATCCTTCCTCAAGGTGAAGCCTTAAAATCTCATCGAGTAGCTCATAGGGGGGAAGGGTATCTTGATCAGTTTGCCCAGGGCGAAGCTCTGCAGAGGGAGCCTTCCTGAAAATCCTCTCAGGAATCACAGGACTTAGCGAGTTTCTATATCGGGCAAGCCTGTAAACCCAAGTTTTATAAACATCCTTAAGAGGTGCAAAGCCTCCTGCCATATCTCCATAAATGGTGCCGTAGCCAGTTGCGGCTTCACTTTTGTTTGAAGTTGCAAGCACCAAATAGCCCTCCCTGTTTGAAACATAGAAGAGCAAATTAGCCCTTATGCGTGCCTGCAGATTTTCTTCAGCTACGGTAAAATCCCTGTAAGGAAGCCCTTTTCTTAACTCCTCTAAGTAGGTGTCAAAGATAGGATCAATGGAAATCTCAAGGAGTTCTATGCCTGTATTTTTAGCTAAAGCCTGGACATCCTCACGGGATTCCTTGGATGTGAATTTACTTGGCATGAAAAGGGCTTTCACCTTGTCTTTTCCTAAAGCATCAACGGCTAATACCAAGGTCAAAGCAGAATCAATACCGCCAGAAAGCCCAAGAATTGCTCCTTTAAAGTTATTTTTGTAGAAGTAATCTCTCAACGCAAGCTTTATAGCCAAATAAATTTCAGCCTCTTCCTTAGGGTTTTCCTCAATTTTCCCTTCATAGTAAGGATAAGGGTTAAGGAGTTTGATCTCCGCTGTAAGGGGAATATCGCTGAAACTCTCCTCTTTGAGCCTTGGCTCCAAAAGTCTTGAGTTTTCGACCTTACTTAGGGGCAGACTTACGATAAGAAAATCCTCTTCAAAGGCCTTGGCTTGTGCTAAAACCTTTCCATGAGGGTCAATTATCAGAGATCTCCCATCAAAGACAAGATCATCCTGAGCCCCAACTAAATTAACATAAACCACATAGCACTGGTTGTCCTGAGCTCTGGCCTTTAGGAAATTCTCCTTAAAGGTAAACTTTTCATAGGTGTAGGGTGAGGCATTGAGAATCAAAATAATTTGAGCCCCTGACAGGACATAGGCCCTCTCAGGCCCTGAGGGATACCAGATATCCTCACAAAGAGTTACCCCAATCTTTACACCATTAATGTCAAAAAGTAAGGACTCCTTACCCTTAGCAAAATACCTCTTCTTATCAAAGACTCCATACTGAGGCAGATGTTCCTTGTGATACATGCCCCTTATTTCCCCTTGGTGAATAAGCACAGCGCTGTCAAAAAGAGTTTCTTGCCAAAGGGGAAGCCCCACAATAAAGGGAGAGGGAATCTCCCTTGAGGCTTCCTTCAATTTCTCCAAGTATTGGACACAATCTCTTAAAAAATCCCTTCTTAATAACAAATCCTTTGGAGGATAACCTGAAAGGGAAAGCTCTGGGAAAACCACTAAATGAGCATGATAGCCAAGGCTCTTTAGCGCAGATAAAATCTTTTCAAAATTTCCCGCCAGGTCTCCCACCTTAGGATTAATCTGAGCAAGGCCAATGTTAAGGTAGCTCATCACCGATAGCCACTCATAAACAATCCACTTTCCGTAGGCATTTCAAAGTTTAACATAGGGTCAAGCTTTGTAGAAGAGGTTTTTGTCTAAAATTTAAATCCCACCTCTAAGGCAAATTTACTTTGACTGGTTTTATTGTTATAGGTAAAGGGATCCTTGGCCTTTACGTAACTTAGGTCTATCCTTACAAAGAGAGGATCTTTGTAATAGCCAGGGCTCAAGGTGAGGGTGTAGGAGCTATTTTTCTCCCCAATACCAAGAAGATCCAGGTCTCCTTTATCATTTTTATCTCTTACATACTCTACTCTGCCGGCAATCTTAAAGGGAGCTCTGTCCAAGGCTAAATGTAAAGCACCACCATAGGCTGAAGCTCTTTTCAAAACCTGTGCTTTGTCAGAGTTCGGGGAATCCACATAAAGTAAGTCCAGTCCCTCTGTAAGATTTCCCAAGGTATAAGAGGCAACAAGATTATATTGCCTTTTATTTGCTGGATTAGAGGCTTCATTGGGTTTGGTATCCTTTTCTGGAATGAGATAATTAAAGGCTATGCTTAGATTAGAGGATAATGCGTAGGAAAAACTTCCTTCAAGGGCAAGGGAAGTTTCTCTGACTTCCTTACCACTTGACTTAAAGGAATCTACTCCCATAGAATAGTAGCCATCAGTCAATCCAAGTTTTATGCTTATCTTTTCAAAGCTGTAACTAAGTCTAACTCCATAATGTAAAAGGGGTTGCATATTCCAAACAAGACCCCTTTGGATATAGTTATTCTGATAGGTAAAAGGAGCTTCAAAACCAACCAGTGTGCCCATCCTTCCAATCATAAGAGATAGGTTTTTGACTGGGTTTATCTCAAAATAGGCTATAGGAAAAGGGCTAAAGAGTTCTGTATAATCTGCTGTTTTGAGGTGGTCTATGCCTATGACCGGAGTAGCATAAACTCCCCTGGTGAGCACAAATCCTATGGGTTCTGCCTTTTTGCTAATACTTACCAGTCCAGATGAAATATCTGTTCTTGTTCTTCTTGCATCTTCAGCAACTTTCTTTCCTGTGATGAAATAACCGCTAAGTGCCCCATTAATCTCTAATTTTCTCAAGAGGTCGCTTTTTACCTCACAGGAACTAGCCTCCATTAAAGGTATCAACAACAATCCTAAGCTTTGGATTATGGCTCTTAGTTTACCCATGGCTATTCCTTCTTTAATATATTTGATGCTACTCTAAGTCGTAGGCTCTTTCGCCGTGATGGGAGAGATCAAGCCCTGCTATTTCCTCTTCCTCATAGGACCTCAGTCCCATGGTTACTTTAATACCAAGGAGAATAATTGCTGTCACCAATAAATCGTAGATCAGCACTACCACCACCGAGAGTAGCTGAATCCAGAGCTGAGAGGGATTACCAAAAAGAGGTTCCTTTTTTATCAAGAAAAATTGTTCCTCCCTGAGCAAGTTCAAATTTTCTTTTTTTGAGGTGTGGACTTGTGTGAAGGTATCCTTCTCATATGAGCAAAGAGCTCTGCCTCATGGAGGATCTTAGGAATAACAGAACAAGTTCACGATCACAAAGGGTTTTTGCCAACGGGAACTTAAGTGGTGAATTATCTTTGCAAAGAGGGTCTTTCCCGTGCCTGACTCTCCAGTAATCAAAACATTAGCCGCCGAGAGAGAAATCCTCTTTACAAGATACATTATATCACGCATTATCTTTGATTGTCCTATGATGCTAGACAACTCCACCCTCTCTTCTAAGGCTTCCGTAAGAATCCTTCTCTCTTCATCCCAGGTAATTCTCTCATAGGTAAGTTTTCTCTCCATCTGATAGGCCATACTGATTAAAACTGCTACCTCTTGAAGAAGTTCTATAGCCCTTTCAATGAAATCCTCAGGGCTAAGGTTTCTAAAGATAGCTAATACCCCTATAACTTCGCCTCTATTCTTAATAGGAACTGCCAAAAAGGAAGTTCCCCTTTCAAGGCGCTCCCGTAGGCCCATCAGGTTTAAATAAACCCTTTCATTAAGATCCCTCAATACCATAGGGATACCATTCTTGTAAACTTTACCCACTATTCCCTCACCACTCCTAAAAATAGCCCTATTGGCTTCCTCCTCTTTAAGCCCAAAATAAGCCATAATCTTTAAGGTTTCAGTATGAGGATAAAAAAAGAGATAAAGGAGATGTTGACCTCCCAGTAGGAATAAAGCACCTTCAAAACTTCGAAAAGAGAAGTCCTAAAATCTGGATAACTAACTAAGATTTCACCTATCTTTGAGATCAAATGCATGAAAGGCACCTCCCTCCCAATGGAGGGAGGACTCGGAATTAAAGTATGGGTAAATACCTGCTAATCTCGTATTCGGTAACTCTAATTCGGTAATCGTCCCACTCTATTTTTTTATTACAAATAAGCTGTTGAAAGATATGATCTCCCAGAGCTTCACGGAGCAGGTCACTCTTTTCCGCATGCTCTATGGCCTCAATCAAACTACCTGGTAGCTCCTCTATACCCAGCTTAGCTCTCTCTTCAGGAGCCATATGGTAAACATCCTGTTCTACTGGGTCAGGAAGTTGATACTTCCTCTCGATACCCTTTAAACCTGCGGTTAGCATAGCTGCAAAGGCAAGATAAGGGTTACAGCCGGGATCTGGAGATCTTAGCTCAATACGAGTAGCCTTCTCTTTACCAGGTTTATACATAGGAATTCTAATTAGAGCGGAGCGGTTTCTCCTTGCCCAACAAATATATACGGGAGCCTCATATCCAGGAACAAGCCTCTTATAGGAATTGACCCATTGATTAAGCACTAAGGTTATTTCTTTAATATGAGTCAGCAAACCTGCGGTATATTGCTTAGCAATATCCGAGAGATGATAGGGATCATTGGGATCAAAAAAGGCATTCTTATTTCCTATAAAAAGACTTTGATGGGTATGCATACCCGACCCGTTTACACCAAAAATGGGTTTCGGCATAAAAGTGGCATAAACACCATATTTCCTTGCAATTTCTTTTACAGTTACTTTATAAGTCATAACAATATCTGCCATTTCTAAGGCATCTGCATAGCGAAGGTCAATTTCATGCTGAGAGGGGGCCACTTCATGATGGGAATACTCCACCCTAATTCCCATAGCCTCAAGCGCAAGAATAGTATCTCTTCTTAAGTCTTCAGCCGCATCCATAGGATAATCAAAATAACCTGCTTCATCTAATATTTCAGGACTCTGGGGAGATTTGAAATAAAAGAATTCGAGCTCAGGACCCACATAAAAATTGGTAAAACCCATGTTTTTCATTTTATCTAAGGCCCTCTTAAGGGCATATCGGGGGTCGCCCTGATAGGGGGTCCCATCGGGATTATAGATATCACAAAACATCCTGGCTACCGCCTTTTCCTTTGGTCTCCATGGAAGAATGGTAAAGGTTGTAGGATCAGGAATGGCAACCATGTCAGATTCATCAATACGGGCAAAACCTTTAATAGAAGAGCCATCAAAACCCATACCCTCCTCAAAGGCAGTCTCCAACTCATCTACATGAATGGCAAAACTTTTGAGCTGTCCCAAAATATCCACAAACCAAAGCCTCACAAACCTCACATCATAAGCCTTAACCAGCTCCATCACATCTTTGACATCTCTTGGCTTTTCCATCATAAACCTAACCCCCCTTTAAAGTTTTTTTAAAAAATTATCTCAAAAAAAATGCCAATGAAATCATCTCCCTAAATCTAAATATCACTGGCATCTAATCTATTAACATAGACAAAAAAACTGAACAAAATTGTTCATTTTTGACAGAGTTGCACAAAAATGTAAAAATGTTAATCTTAAGACTATGGAACCTTTAGAGCGTAAGAATGCAGAACTTTTAGCCCTCTTTGAGGTAAGTAAGGTTCTTACCTCTTCCTTTGAACTCAAAAAAAATCTCTTTCAGGCCATGAAACTCCTTTCTGACTACTTAGACATGCGTAGAGGGACTATAACTCTCCTTGATCCAAAAACAGGAGAACTACGGATTGAGGTAGCCTATGGGTTAACAGAGGAACAGATTGCCAAAGGGAGATATAAAATAGGTGAGGGTATAGTGGGTAGAGTGGTAGAATATGGATCTCCAATGGTTGTCCCTGACATAGGAAAGGAACCTCTGTTTTTAAATAGAACAGGAGCAAGGATAGAAAAGGATAAAATTTCTTTTCTTTGTGTGCCTATAAAGTTTAAAGAGGAGATTCTTGGTGTGCTCTCTGTGGACCGAATCTTTGATGAAAGTATATCCTTTGAAGAAGACTTAAGAGTTCTTGAAATTGTTGCCTCTCTTATTGCGCAAACTTTAAAACTCTACCGAGCCTTTTTTGAAGAAAAAACCAAGCGAGAGGAATTGGAAAAGGAGTTAATGGAACGATACCATTTTCACAACATAATTTACACAAGTGCTGCTATGCGAGAGATTATAAAAACCGCTATCAAGATAGCTCCTACCAAAGCGACAGTGCTACTTCGGGGGGAATCGGGCACTGGTAAAGAACTTTTAGCTAAGGCTATTCATTTTAGTTCTCCCCGAGGAGATAAGGCCTTTGTGGCCATTAATTGTGCTGCCATTCCCGAGACCCTTCTTGAGGCAGAACTCTTTGGTTTTGAAAAGGGCGCCTTTACTGGAGCCCATACCTCCAAAAAAGGCAAAATTGAGTTGGCGGATGGAGGAACCCTCTTTTTAGATGAAGTAGGAGATCTACCTATTACCTTACAGGGTAAACTTTTACGAGTCCTTCAAGAACAGAGCTTTGAAAGATTGGGTAGCAATAGAAGTATCCGAGTAGACATTCGAATCATTGCTGCCACTCATCGACCTCTGGAGCAAATGGTAAAAAGAGGTGAATTTAGAGAGGATCTCTACTGGAGACTCAACGTTGTTCCCCTATTTATTCCTCCCCTAAGGGAGAGAAAGGAGGATATCCCCTTACTTGTAGACTACTTCTTACGAAAGTACAATCAACTTTACGGAAAAAGCCTTAAATTCAAACCTGAGACTGTAGAATACCTAATGCACTATACCTTTCCAGGAAATGTAAGGGAACTTGAAAATTTAGTGGAGAGATTGGTATTGCTCACCGAGAGAGAATGGATTGAAATCAGTGACCTTCCCTTTACTCTAAACATGTTGGATAAGGGTCTTCCCCCATCAACTCACTCCAAGGAAAAACTCAACTCCCCTTACAACCTTAAAAAACAACTGGAGAGTTTAGAAAGAGAGAGAATTTTTCAAGTTCTAAAGGATTGCAATTTCAATCAGAGCAAAGCGGCAAAACTCTTAGGCTTAACCAGAAGACAACTTAGCTATCGCATACAAAAATACTCTAAAGGGCAATTTTAAAGTAAATTTTTAATTGAGTAAAAATTTCCCTTGACTTTTTAACCAGTTAAGGTAAAATATAACCCCATATTCTTCAGACACGATATCTTTTCGGGAGGGCATATGGAGAATTTAACAAATATAAATCGCCGGGATTTCCTAAAAATTTGCACTATTTTAACAGCTACTATGGGGCTTCCCCATGCCCTGGTAAAAAAAGTTGAAGCAAGTGTAAAAGCAAAAAGAAAACCTACGGTTATTTGGTTGCACTTTATGGAGTGCACTGGTTGTTCTGAGACCTTGTTACGAGCCTCTCATCCACCCTTAGGGCGCTTTCTTTTAGAAATAGTAGATCTTGCCTATCATGAGACATTAATGGCTGGAGCAGGGCATCAAGCAGAAGAAGCCCTCAAAAGGGCTATACAAGAGGCAAAGGGGCAATATATATTAGTAGTAGAAGGAGCTGTCTCTACTAAAGATGGAGGAATCTATTGTCAAATTGGTGGTAAACCTGCTCTGCAGATATTAAAGGAGGTTTCACGCGAGGCAAAATTGGTAATAGCCTTTGGAACTTGTGCTACCTTTGGTGGCATTCAAGCGGCAGCTCCTAATCCCACTGGGGCAGTAGGAGTTTCCGAAGTAATAGGTTCCTCTAAGTTAATAAATATTTCCGGGTGTCCTCCAAATCCCTATAATCTCTTAGCTACAGTTGCTTATCTCCTTACCTTTAATAGACCTCCGGAATTGGATGAACACAAAAGGCCCGTATTTGCCTACGGTAGAAAGATTCACGATCACTGTGAAAGGAGGGCCCACTTTGATGAAGGTAGATTTGTAGAGTCCTTTGGAGATGAAGGACACCGGCGAGGATATTGTCTCTATAAAGTGGGATGCAAAGGTCCTGTAACCTATGCCAATTGTATGACCCTCAAGTTTTGCGACATAGGTGCCTGGCCTATAGGGGCTGGTCACCCCTGTCTCGGATGCACAGAACCCAATTTCTGGGATAGAATGACTCCCTTTTATAAACACTTGCCAGATATAAAGATACCAGGTGGCAAGGGAATCATTGCTGATGCGGAAGACATTGGAAAAGTGGCCCTTCTTGGAGCAGGAGCAGCTATAGCGGTTCATGCTGGTGCGGGGATATTAAAAAGAGTATTTAAATCTTCTAAAACAAACAATGTAGACACTCCAACAGAGACAAAGGAGGAGAAACATGGCTAAGAAAATCACCATTGATCCCATCACCAGAATTGAGGGACATCTAAGAATAGATGTGGAGGTAGATGGAGGAAGAGTGACTGAAGCCTGGGCATCTGCCCAGATGTGGAGAGGTATTGAAATTATCCTCAAGAATAGAGATCCCCGGGATGCTTGGATGTTTACCCAAAGATTTTGTGGTGTATGCACCACAGTTCATGCTATTGCCTCAGTAAGAGCGGTGGAGAATGCTCTGGATATCGCTATCCCCTTAAATGCCCAATATGTAAGAAACATTATTCTCTGTGCTCACGCATTGCATGACCATATTGTGCATTTTTACCATCTCTCCGCCCTTGACTGGGTAGATGTAGTATCAGCTCTTAAGGCAGATCCTAAGAAAACAGCTCAACTTGCTCAGAGTCTCTCCGATTGGGAGGGAAATAGTGAAAGCTATTTCAGAAGTATAAAAGAGAAATTAACCAATTTCGTAGCCAGTGGCCAGCTTGGGCCCTTTGCCACTGGCTATTGGGGGCATCCTCAAATGAAGCTTTCACCAGAAGTGAACTTATTGGCAGTAGCACATTACTTAACAGCCCTTGACTATCAATATAAAGCCAATCAAGTAGTAGCCATCTTTGGCTCTAAAACTCCCCACATTCAAACTGTCATCGTCGGTGGTGTGGCTTTAGCTATCAATCCAGACAATCCCTCTACTTTTAACTTAGAGAGATTAGCCTATGCAAGAGAACTTCTTCTTGAGGTAAAGGAATTCGTCCAAAAGGTCTATCTCTCAGACGCCATAGCGCTATCTGCCCTATATGCGGATTGGTTTAATATTGGTAAGGGAGTAACCAATTATCTCGCAGTTCCAGATTTACCCTTAGATTCAAAGGGAACTACCTTTGACTTACCAGGCGGAACTATTTTCAATGGCGCTCTCTCTACTTATCAGCCTATATCTAATTTTGGAGACCCCTATTTTAGGGATAACGTAAGCGAGGTCCTAACCCACTCTTGGTACAAAGATATTGGTGCCAAGCATCCTTGGGAGGGAGACACCATTCCAGAATACACAGGCTATAATGAAAGGGGTAAATATAGCTGGTCCAAAGGACCCCGCTTCAAGGGTGAACCCATGCAAGTTGGTCCCTTAGCCCAGGTCCTTATGGGCGTAGCAAGTAAACACGAATTAACACTTAAATGGCTCAATTATGCCTTAGATAGGGTCTCCACTCTTGCCAAGAAAAAAATTACTATAGACGATCTGCATTCCACTATGGGCAGACACTTAGCTCGAGCGGTAAGAGCGGCAATGCTTGCGGATTTAGCCCTTAAACATCTAAGCCTCTTAGAGGAAAACATAGCTAAGGGAGATTACGAGATTTATCCTTACAAAAGGGGCATTCAATTTCCAAAGGGAGAGATAAAGGGCTTTGGTTTTCATGAGGCACCCAGAGGAACCCTCTCACACTGGGTAGTTATTGAAGGGGGAAGGATCAAAAACTACCAGGCTGTAGTGCCCTCTACCTGGAATGTGAGCCCAAGGGATGAAAAGGGTAAAAGAGGTCCCTATGAAGAAGCCTTAATTAACAATCCTGTTGTGAATCCAGAAAAACCCCTAGAAGTTTTAAGAACTATTCACTCCTTTGATCCCTGTATTGCCTGTGCGGTGCATCTCATAGACAAAGAAAAAAAAGAAATTGCCAGAGTGAAAGTATTATAGAAAGATCATAGGGAGGCTTGGATATGAACATAAACGAAAAGGGCTATCAGAAAATTCCTTTTTGGAGTTGGTCCTTACGGATCTTTCACTGGTTGTTTGCCTTGGCAACTATCACTCTTATCATAACGGGACTCTACATTAATAACCCACCTACAACTACCTCTTGGTCTGAGTTTAGCCCTTCTTATCTCATGACCACTATGAGACATCTTCATTTTATAGCGGGATTTTTCTTTATCTCCACTCTGATACTTCGCATCTATCTACTCTTTTTTGGTAATCTTCAGGAAAAAGCCACATCCTTTCTACCCCTTAGGAAAGCAAATTTTGAACTTTTAAAAAGTGAAATTAAGTATTATTTCTATTTATCTTCCAAGAAGGCAAAAGTGTTGGGACATACTCAAACTGCAGGTATAACTTACACAATAGTCTTCATAATTTCCATAATCATGGCTATCACTGGTCTATATATGCTTTATCCTGAAAATCCCTTTTTCAAAACCTTCGGCACTACTCTCTTTGGAACACCCCAACTGGCTCGCCTCATCCATTACTTAATGTTGTGGGTTTTTTGTATCTTTATTTTAGTTCATCTCTACATGGCGATATGGAACGAGATAAAGGATGCACTAGGAGTAATTTCTTCAATGATCTCAGGATCCAAATATATTCCGATTAAAGAAAAAGAAGTTAACAGCAGTGATATTAATTAAGAAATACTTTTGAATTTGTGATAGGCTAAGCAAGCCCCTTCAGAAGAGACCATACAGGGCCCTATTGGTTTGGAGGGAGTGCAAACCCTACCAAAGAGAGAACAATCTATGGGCTTAGCTTTTGCCTGAAGGATTAGGTTGCAAATGCAGCCCTTAGGAGTATCAATAATTGTAGGTTTAGGGTAGATCCTTTCTCCATCATATTCACTATATCTCTCACTAATAGCCAAGGCACTGTTGGGGACATCTCCTAATCCTCTCCAAGGAAATATCTCCCTCACTACAAATACCTCTTCTAAGAGAGCTTTAGCTTTTAGATTACCCTCAGGTGTAACTGCCCTCTGGTAAGCATTATAAACTCCTTTCTTTCCTTTTAAGCAAAGATCAACCAATTGATGCACTGCTACGACCAGATCCAGGGGCTCAAAGCCTGCAATTACAATTGGGAGTTTAAATCTTTCAGCTATACCTTGGAAACTATCACTTCCAATTACTGTGGAAACATGACCTGGTCCGATTATTCCATCCATCCAGGGAGGTGTTTCTTTGGATAGAAGAAATTCGAGCACGGCGGTGCTTAAAAGATGATTGGAGACAACGAGAAGATTTCTAAGGTTCTCTTGATGGGCTTTTTGTATGAGGAAGGCAGTAGCTGGAGCTGTAGTTTCAAAGCCTATGGCAAAGAAGAGAATTGTCTTTTGAGGATTAATCTTGGCTAAAGTAAAAGCCTCCATAGCATGGGAGAGGATTTTAATCTCATAACCTTGCGCTCTTAAACTCAAGAGGGATTGCCCCTTTGAATTGGGCACTCTTAGAAGGTCGCCATAGGTCACAAAGAGGACCTTTTCAGACTTTGCCAGCCCCAAAGCATACTCTAATAAACTTTCGCTAAGCACACAAACAGGACAGCCCGGACCATGAAGAAACTCAACCTCAGGGCTAAGGAGTTCATCGAGTCCAAATCTTAAAAGACTATGGGTATGGCCACCACAAAACTCCATTATCCTTAGGGGTCTATCCATTGACTTTAGTTTAGTCTTAAGGTGTTTGATTAGGCCTTTTAAAAGCCCAGAATCCCTGATATCGTTAAAAACCTGTTTCATCACTTAGAAGTTGACGATAAAAATTTAGGGCTTCTATAGCCTCTTCCTCTCTTATTTTTTGTATAGCAAATCCCACATGCACTAAAACCCAATCTCCTGGTTTAACCTCTTCTGCTAAAAGGGATATATATATTTCCTTAGAAACTCCATCAATGGAAGCCTTAGCAACATAGGGATTAATAATTTCTACGATTTGATAGGGGTATGCAAGACACATATCAGGAATTAACAGAATATACCTTTGAAGTCCTATAGACGTGCCATATTCTTTGAAGGGCTGTTAAGTGGGTGAAAAGGGAGAGCAATATCAAAAAGATAAAAATTGTATCCAGAATAAGGGAAATTATTAAAAGAGTAATTCGTTCTAATCGAGTAAGTAAGCCAATTTTACATTCAAAACCCAATCCTTCCGCTCGGGCTCGAGTGTAACTCACCATGAGAGAGCCGGTAATCCCTAAAAAACAAAGAATTATTCCAGAGATTGAACCTTTTAGTATGAAATAATAGGTAAGACTTAAAAATATGACGATTTCTCCATAGCGATCCATGGTGGAGTCCAAAAAGGCACCAAAAGAAGAGACTCTGTTTGAAGCACGAGCAAGCAGACCATCAATAGCATCAAGTGGTGCAAAGAAGATGAGCAGTAACCCAGCCAAGAAAAATTTTCCTTGAGCTATAAAAAAAGCACTAACCAAAAACCCTAAAAAACAAAGTAGGGTCACCACGTTGGGATGAACTCTACATTGTATAAGCACCCTCACTACAGGCATAAGCCAAGGTTCAGTTGTTACCTTTATTTTTTCAGATAAACTAACCTTACTCATAAACTATGCTTACTCATAGGCCTTTCTCTCTAAAACTCTATATTGTAAGGCCTCACTTAAGTGAACTTTTTTAATAATATCACACTCCTCTAAATCTGCTATAGTTCGGGCTACTTTTAGCACCTTATGAATAGCTCTTGCGGAAAACCCCAATTTTTCCACTGCCTTTTCTAAAAACTCCAGAGCCCCAGGCTCATATTTTAAATATCTTTTTATTTCCTTTGGCTTTAGGCGAGCGTTCAATTTTCTGCAAGTTCCATATCTCTTTTCCTGAAATTTTCTGGCCTTTACTACTCTGGCTCTAATCTCTTCAGAGCTCTCCCGAGGGCCGTCACTATCATAAAGTAAATCTTTGACATCTACTGGGGGCACTTCTAAGTGGATGTCTATCCTATCAATTATGGGGCCAGATAATTTAGAGCGATACTTTTTAACTTCCTGAAAGGAACAGGTGCAACTCCTTAAAGGATGGCCTAAAAACCCACACTTACAGGGATTCATGGCAACCAGGAGGAGAAACTGAGCGGGATAGGTCACAGTGTATGTAGCTCTGGTAATAGTTACATACCCATCTTCCAGGGGCTGCCTTAGAGCTTCAATTACATCCCTGCGAAACTCGGGGAACTCATCCAAAAAGAGCACACCATGATGGGCAAGACTAACCTCTCCTGGTTTTGGAATGGTGCCTCCACCAATTAATCCTGCTTCAGATATGGTAAAATGAGGATTTCTGAAGGGTCTCCTTTTTATGAGGGGCTTTTCAGAGTTTAAAAGCCCAGCCACGGAATATATTTTGGTTGTCTCTATAGCTTCTTCGTAAGACATGGGGGGTAAAATTCCTGGCATCCTTTGGGCTAACATGGTTTTACCAGCACCAGGCGGTCCAATTATCAAGATGTTATGTCCTCCCGCCGCTGCAATTTCAAAGGCCCTCTTAGCCAAGTTCTGCCCTCGGACTTCACTAAAATCCTCCGAGATATCCGCTTCCTCAAGATTATTTAAAGGAACCCTCTCCCAAACTGGTTCCCTCTCATCCCTCAAATAATCTACTACCTCTCTTAAATGTCTAAATGGTTTAAAAGAATAATCCCCAATTAGAGATGCTTCCCGTAGATTTTCATAGGGAATAAGGATTTCCCTTAATCCCAACTCCTTAGCTTTAATTACTGCGGAAAGTATACCTCTTACTCCCCGAATTGACCCATCAAGGGATAATTCACCCATTACTCCAATATCCTTTAATTTATCACTTGCCAAGAGTTTACTTCCCGCAAGTATACCCAGGGCAATAGCCAAATCAAAGCCTGTGCCTTCCTTTTTAAGATCTGCTGGAGACAAATTAATAGTTATTCTTTGGAGAGGAAATTCAAAACCTGAATTGATAATGGCGGTGCGTATCCTTTCACGACTTTCCTTGATACTGCTATCAGGAAGCCCTACAATAGTAGTTCCAGGTAGCCCTCTACCTAAATCTACCTCCACTTCAATTGGTAAGGCCTCAAGACCAAGGATGTAAAAACTGATAATTTTACAAAGCATTTATAGAATTAAAACAACAAAAAGGGAGAACTTAAAGCCTTTAAACCTCAAGTTCTCCCCTACTCAGAAACTATAAACTTATTTTAACCGCCTATAAACTGCAAGAACTTAGGTAAAACTGGGTTAGCATAGAGAAGAATTAAAGCAATAACTAAAGCATAGATTACCTGAGTTTCCACGAGAGCAATACCCAATATCATTGTAACGGTAAGTTTACCTGCAAGTTCGGGATTACGCGCAATACCTTCACAAGCCCCAGCTGTAGCTTGTCCTATACCAATTCCACATCCTAAGGCTCCCAAACCTACTCCTATACCCGCAGCTAAAATTATTGCCGAATAAATGCCAAATCCTGTAACCATCTTGTCACCTGTCGCTTTTGCTACCTCTTGAGCTAAGGCAGGATGGGCCATAACAAGTGCTAAAAGCGCCATAACAGATAATAGCCACCACTTCTTCATCTCCACACCTCCTAAAAGTAATTTTTTTTTAAAATTCCTTATCAAGAGGCCCTTTTACCCCTTGATAAAATTCTAATGATGTTCCTCTACTGCACCCGCAAAGTATACCAGACTCAGAAGAACAAAAATAAAAGTCTGTATAAAGCCTACCGCAACTCCAAGTATCATAACTGGTAATGGGGCAAAGAATTTTCCTCCAAGCATGGTAAGTATTCCCAGAAGGATCTCCTTAGAGAGCAGATTTCCAAACAACCGAAAAGAGAGAGAGAGAATCCTTCCTACATGGCTAAAGATCTCCGCAGGAAGCATAAGAGGTATGAGCCAGGGAATAGGACCTAAAAAGTCCTTAAAGTAGGCCAAACCTTTGTATTTAATACCCAAGTAATGATAATACACAATGGTTATAAGGGTTAAGCCCATGGTTACATTAATATTAGCTGTAGGAGACATAAATCCTGGAATAAGTCCCAAAAGATTGGAAAAGAGGATATAAAGGGCATAGGTGGTAATTAGCGGAAATACTGTAGGCATAAGTTGGTCAAGTTTATCCTGAGGGAGATTGCTTTTCGTAAAATTGTATAAACTCTCTACTAAAAATTCCCAGACATTTTGAAAGGCTCCAGGTAGAAAATCCCTCTTACTCCGGGCTAAAAGGGATAGCACAATGATTAAGCTCACCACTAAATAGCTGTGAACCATATGGGGAGCCAAAAGTTGGGCAAGGATTCCATATTTTTCCGCCTCCTCATAGTAGTGCCAACCCGAGGGAAGACCCAATTTCTCTAAGAGCAAACATAAAAAGAGGATAGGATGCTCCATTGTTCCTTACCTCCCCTTAAAAACTTTCTCTTTTCTTAAGCCAAAACCTAAACATCACTACAAAAATTTGCAGATACACCAAGCTAAAACCGAGAAGTAGAAAAACTGGATGAAAGGACAATTTGGCTATAAGAAAATAGAAAATAATACCCAGGGCAAGAAGTCTCAAGTAAACCTTTATTAGAAAGAGAGTTCTCTCCCTTTGGTAGGGCCTCTCCATACATGCCATAACATTTTTATAAACCTTGAAAAGCAACTCTTGTCCCTCTTTGCGTAAAGTAGAAAAATTTATATAAGCCAAAAGGGCACCTGCAAAGAAGGATAAAAGAGGTATTAAGGCTTGAAAGAACATTAAGATAACCAATGAACCTGTTACCATACTCAGCAGCATAAGAATACTGAGTTCTCTAAAAATTCTCTCAGTTTCTCCTCTCATCGCGAGGACCTTCTATATCTCTCATTCTCCTTTTGCTATAATATATAAGATTTTTGATTCCTCCTATAGCTCCAAGAATTATAAATAGGGTAGTTATCCATGGAGAGGTTTTCCCTTTGAGAAGTTTTTCCTCTACAAACCACCCTGTGATAGCTCCAGCTAAAATTGATCCCATAACCGCAATACCTATGGTTATACTCTCTCCTAAAACTCTTAATAAAAATTTAAAAGAACCTTCCTTTTTTTCTTCCAATTTAAGCTATTTTATAAAACGCCAGATAATTAATCAAACTCGGTTATTAAAATTAACCCCAGATTTTAAAAATTTTATAGGAACTTTTAAAAATTTACCGCTTTTTTTTGCATATTTTCTTTTCTTTTAGCCCTATGAAATTCCTTAACTTGTTCTACAAAGGCCTCCAAACGCATTCTTACTCCCATGGACTTTTGCCCATCACAGGGAACTGTTAATAGGGGAATTCTTTCACCAACCTCTTCTCTTAATCTCTTTAAAATAGCTGCTTGCACATTTCCGGGCATACAGGCAAAGGGTATAACATTAACTATTCCCGCAACTCCTTTATGGAGATATTCCACAGCCTTACCAATAGAAAGCATCACTTCACCACCTTCGTAATCGGGATGCACAAATCTCTTAGCAAGCCTTTCTAACTCTTCGATTGTGGGCTCTTTTGCTCTATCATCTAAGAGATCGCTCACTAGTTGAACGAAATGATCTTCTTCCTTGTGTTGAAACTGGTTTTCAATAATGAATTTTAGAGTAGTGCCTATAGCCCCCATTCTTTTAGCCCATTTCTTAGAGATATAGTTTATAAAGTAGATCCATTCTCCTATTGGAGGTAAAAGCACTTCAAGCCCCATATCCTCCAAATTGCGATAGAGATTCTCGTTAGCAAAGCGATTAGATCTCACATATATTTCTCCCACCACTCCCACAACAGGGAGCTCCTCTTCTATCAAGGGAAGGCTGGCAAATTTGTTTTTGATTTCTATAAGAACTTCTGCCAAATTTCCTTTATTTTCAATGGTCTTCTCTATTTTTTCCAAGGATTCCCAGTAAAGCCTTTCTACCTCCTCTTTGTCAATGGCATAGGGTCTTATCCTTCTTAAAAGCTTATCCAAAATATCTACCGCTACAACTCCTCGCCAAGCGATCTTTGTAAATTCTCTTCCCGCAATCCCTAAATCATCATAGAATTCCACATCCTGCTGAGGAGAATAAACAGGTAGATTAGTAATTCCTAAGTCTCTCAAAATTTTTCGATGGAGGCGATTATATTGTCCAAATCTACAGGGCCCTGAGCCATCAGGCATAAAGAAAACGCTTCTTTCAGGAACAAAATCCGGTCTCTTAATCAATTTCACTAAATCTCCGGTGGTAAGAATAGTGGGATAGCACTCTTTACCCGAGGTCCACTTTCTACCCAACTCTAGTGCCTCCTCATCTGGCTCTGGTAAAACCTCCGCTCTTACTCCACAGGCTCTAAAGGCTGCGGCCAGAGCTCGAGCATGATCCGCCATATAGGGTATGTAAATGGTCCTTCCCTCCGTAGGATGAATTCTTTGAATGTTAAAGGTTCTCCTAAGTTCAAAGGGCCTTTTTTTACCCTTCAGACTATCTACAAAGGCTTCTAATCTGGTAACCACACCTGCTTCCGCACTATGCTCATCTACTTCTATCTCTATAAAGGGTTTTCCTGCCAAAAACTCTCCAAAGAAGTGAGCAATAAAGGAATCGGGTCCACAGGAAAAGTTAGTAAAGTAAATGGGAAATAAGTTGGAAGTTTTTCTAAGATAATGGGCAGCTAAAAGAAACCTCTGACCATATTCCCAATACATCCCTTCCAAAGTTTCCAATTCTTTAACTTCCTCTAAAGGGAGCATGTCTACAGGTAAGCCCAGAAGTCCTAGTTTCCTTATTTTATGATGTAAAGCTAAGTTTGCCCCAGTGTCAAAGGCGTTATAGGGTCTTCCCACAATCACGAGGACGAGCTCATCTTTAAATTCCTCTAACAACTCCTTGCCTCGCCTTTTGAGCCAAAGATGAAATTCCCTTTGGGCCTCTTCTGCAACCCTCCAGGCCTTCTTTACCTTCTCCACAGGTTCATCAAGCATCTTGGCCAATCTCTTAATCTCCTCATTTAGCACAAAACCGGGTCTACCAAGATGAAATACTGGAGAGATAACCTCAACTCCCCTTTCTCCAAAGGGAATACTTGCGGGAGCAATCCAAGGAAGGCTCTGCACCCAAGGGCATATCTTGCCAAGCTTTAATTCTGGCACCTCAGGAGGTAAATCGGTAATTTGAGGAAGAAAGATTCTCTTAACTCCCAAATCTACCAAGGTTTTTACCTGACCTAAAGCAATCTTTACAGGAAAACAGGGCTCCGCCGGAGCAAGTTCACATCCTTTCTTTATGATCTCCTTAGAAGTTGGTGGAGAAAGGAATACATGATAACCTAATTCTTGAAAAAAGGTAGCAAAGAGGGGCAGATATTCAAAAAACTGAAGGCATCGCGGAACTCCTATGAGATTATCTGTGGCAAAATCTACACCCTCTGGTAGAGGCCTCAAATAAGAAAGAAGCTTAGCCTCTCTCTCTAAGGTTGGATTGGGAAGTCTCTCATCAGGTTTTCGGTGATCAAGTTCATATCGATCACATCTTCCGCCGTAAAAATAACTTTGGGTTTTATCTAAGACCACCTTTTGAATTTCACACTGATTAGGACAGTGCTTACATTCAAAGGTTGTGATAAGATAACTGGTCTTAGCTAAATCAAACCCCTTAAATCTTGATTCTCCTTTGGTTTCCGCTCGGGCTAATAGCGCAACCCCTATTGCCCCAGTGACCTCATTGTTTGGAGGAACGATAATTGGTTTCCCTAAAACCTTTTCAAAGGCGGAAACTACGCCTTCATTGAACGCAACTGCTCCTTGAAAAAAGATTTTTTTTCCAATCTTTCTTCCTTCAACTACCTTATTTAGATAATTATAAACTATAGAATAGCAAAGCCCAGCAATGAGATCTTCCTTGGGAAGCCCCTGTTGTTGATAATGGAGTAAATCCGATTGCATAAACACCGTGCATCTTTCGCCCATCTTTAGTGGTGCCTTACTCCTTAGTGCTATTTCCCCAAATTTCTCTATGGGAACTCCCAGTTTGACACCTTGCTCTTGTAAAAAAGAGCCAGTTCCTGCAGCACAGGCCTTGTTCATAGTGAAATCCGCAATACTCCCATTATCAAGAAAGATGTATTTTGAATCTTGACCACCAATCTCAAAAATAGTGTCTACCTCTGGATCAAGATATAATGCTCCATAAGCCTGAGCAGTGATTTCATTTCTAATTACATCCGCTCCAATAAAATCTCCCACCAAATATCTTCCTGAACCAGTGGTTCCCACTCCCTTCACCTTTACCTTAGCAGGAAGTTTCTCCCCTAATTCCCTTAAACCCCTTTTAATACTTTCTAAAGGTTTACCATGATGGAACATGTAGACCTTAGCAAGGAGATTGCCATCCTCATCAATAGCAACCAGCTTTGTGCTCACCGAACCTACATCCACCCCCAGATAGACATTAATCTCCCTTTCTGGAGGATAGCTTCGCGTAATAAATTTCTGGAGTTTTTCCCTGATTTTCCTAGATAATTCTGCAGACTCGTAGGGATATAACACGGGGTATCTCGGGGGATCATAGGCTCTTTCTTTGAGATAGGCCCTTAGTAGCTCTGAGCCTTTGTAGGAAGAGGTGGCCTTACCTTCAAGACCATATAAAGCCGCACCAATCGCTCCCATTATTCTATAATGTTCAGGAATAATCAGCTCTTCCTCTTTCAAATTGAACACATCTTTTATAGCACGCCTTACCCCTAAATTTGCTGCCACCCCTCCTTGAAAAACCAAGGGTGGTAAAATAGGTTTGCCCTTGGCTAAATTACTTTTAAGATTCCTAATTATTGCATAGCATAGCCCAGCAATAATCTCCTCATCAGGCACTGCTGCTTGTTGCAAATGAATCATATCCGATTTAGCAAATACAGTGCATCTTCCCGCAATACGAGGAACATTCTTAGCAAGTAACGCCTTTTGCGAAAACTCCTCTATGGTGTAACCAAGTCTTACAGCCTGTTGCTCGAGAAAAGACCCTGTGCCTGCTGCACAAAGGGTGTTCAAGGCAAATTCTTCAATCTCTGGAGCGCCTCTTTCATGGGTTATGAATATTAATTTGGAATCCTCGCCACCAATATCAATTATAGTCTTTACCTCTGGATGATAAAAAGTAGCTGCCTTGGCATGAGCCATGACTTCATTTACAAAGGCACAACCTAAAATCTTAGAAAGGGTCTTCCCTGCAGTGCCTGTGCAAGTGATCCCGGAAAGCCTGTCTCCAAAGAAACCCTCTACCTCGGAGAGGAGTCTTTCCGCTGTCTCTATGGGCTGACCATGGGTCTTGATATAGTTAGAAAAAAGTAGATCTCTTTCTTCATTTAATACCGCCACTTTTGCAGTTCCTGAACCAACATCAAGCCCTACATAAAGCATAATACCCTCCTTTTGAATCGATCTTCCATAAATTTAAGACAAATAGAAAACTTTACAAGAGAAATATATTTCACAAAAGAAATACATTTAAGACTTAAGCCTGAAAGTGGAAAATTTGGTATTGGATAATAAAAAATTTAAACCCCTTAGGGGAATGCTGGAAAAGGGGGAAATTGGAAATCAAAAAATTAATCTTAAGCAGGCCTCTTAGTGAAAAAGGGAGAAACCAGGTAAGTATGGAATCTTTATGTATTTCTGTATTGGATTCTGAATGAGTCTATTCTATCATAGAAGCTTCGCCCTATTTAGAGGCACTTGATTATAGGTAAAGAAACTATTATAGGATGGTGTGAGCAAAAAGAAAGGTTGAAAAGCAGTGAAGAGTAGAGAGGGCAAAGTGGGCAGGTATAAGCTTAAGCTCTTTTTTGCAGGAGAAGACTCTTGACTTTTTTGAAAAAATGGTTCTAAGAAGGAGAAGATAGAGAGTTCTTTGACAAGTGATGATAGTTGAGTTACAGGTAGTTAATTTGATGGAATTATATAAAGTATACAATTTTATGGTTAATTTACCATAATCGGGTGGATCTGATGGTCATAGGCTTTCAGAGGGTCAATTTGCAGAATATAGTTTGTTCTAAGTAATCACAAGGCTTGACAGATGAGGCTTGTAATGGGGTTAGGGTTGCAACCCGTCCCGCTTCAAAGGGGATTGCAGAGAAAAGGATCGCTCCGCTTTCAAAGGGATCCCATAAAGAAAGAA
>JANXCE010000080.1 GCA_025059715.1 Caldimicrobium sp. | reverse complement strand
GGCCTTAAGATTTTCAGGGTCTTTAAGGATTGCCTTGGCATAGAGATCGTAGGCCTTAAGTTCAGCCATAGAGGAAGTATAAGGGAAATCTTTTTAAATGACAAGAGTCTTGTATAAGTCCATGGAATTTTAGACTGAGGGGGAATCTTATTCCGCTGATAATAGTCTGGCTATATTTATCTCCATCCTAAGACAATTAGCCAAAAAGCACCTCTCTTCTGTTGTTATCCTCTCTATATCCCTGAGGAAGTCTTCGAGCCCTTATAACCTGCTTTACCGCTACATTGAGGATTGTGATGAGTTTTAGCCGCCAAATGTGGGTTTGAGAGAATTGATACTGCGGTATAATTTAAACAAGGAGAAGAGTTTTAGCCACCAAATGTGAGATTGAAAGACGGCAGGACTACGGATTTGACATACGAGGGGAAAACTTGTTTTAGCCGCCAAATGTGAGATTGAAAGTCCATTAGATAGTGTGAAAGGTTGATTAGATTAGGTTA
>JANXCE010000007.1 GCA_025059715.1 Caldimicrobium sp. | reverse complement strand
CGAGCATAAAGGCATTTTGTTTTACTGTGGCCCGGGTGGAGTCTATCCTCGTCCTAATATCTCCACTAATGCTAATGTTTGCAAGGTTTTCCCTAAGGCTCTTCGCAGTCTTCTCTACTGCCGAGACCTTTTCTTCCTGTTTTACCTGCTTTTGCTGAAGCTCTTTAAGCTGAGCTTTAAGGGTTTCTAATTCCTTGGAAAGCTGTTCAATCCTTTTAAGTAATTCCTCCTGCGTTGCCCCAAATCCTTGCCCAGCAAGAAAACTAATTACTAGGGAACTAAATAAAAAAATTCTCCCCTTTTTCATCCTTTCACCCCCTAAAAATAGGATTCTCAATTGTTTCTAAGGAGTTAGAATATGTAGATAATAAATAAAGTCAACTTTTAAAATTTTTAGTGTTCATTAGTGTATGGTGTTTTTTTTAATAATTTTTAAAAAATTTGTTAAATTCTTTTAAATTCTTTTAATTTTAACCAGAAATTCAGCCCTTATCTCTTTCAGTGGGTGAGGCTTTGATAAAATTTTATTATTTTATCTAATTTTTTTAGAAACACCTTATTTTCCAGTTGTTCCTTTGCTCTCTTTAGACCTGCTTTAATATCTATGACCTTACCCGTAACGTAGAGAGCTCCTGCTAAATTTAATAAAAACATGTCTTTTATTGAACCTTTAAGTCTTCCTTCATATAGTTCATACAACTTGTTGAGACTTTCCTCTTTGCCTGTAACTTCTAACTCCTTTGCCTCATGACATCTTTCCAATCCAAAATCCTCAGGGTCAAGGTAGTAGGTAGTAATTTTGCCATCCCTCAATTCAGAAACCTTGGTTGAGCCGGTAATAGTAATTTCGTCGTAGCCTCCTTCACCCCACACCACTAAGGCCCTTTTAATGCCTAAATCATCCAGCACATAGGCCATTTTTTCGGTAAGTCTGAAATCAAAGACCCCCATGAGTTGATATTCTGGTTTAGCAGGATTAAGTAGGGGACCAAGCAAGTTAAAAATGCTCCTTCCAATTCTCTTTCTTATAGGAGCTACTTTAGCAAAGGCGGAATGAAAGAGGGGTGCAAAGAGGAACACAAATTTTGTCTCAAGCAGGGCCTTTTTTTGAAGCTCAAGGGGCAAATCCAAGGGTATTCCCAAGGCTTCAATTAAGTCCGCACTTCCGCATTTGCTGGAAACTGCCCGGTTGCCGTGCTTCACCACATAAACTCCCTCTTCTGCGCTTAAAGCTAAGGCAACAGCGGTAGAAAAGTTAAAGGTATTTTTGGCATCCCCTCCCGTGCCACAGGTATCCACAAGAATTGCGCCCTTGGGCAACTCCACCTCAAAGGGCCTCATAACCTCTCGATAGGCCCTAACTGCTCCGCTTATTTCCTCCCAAGATTCACCCTTTTCTTTCAAAGCTCTTAAAAACTCCTCCACTACCTCTTCCTCAAAGGCTTCCAGAGCAAGCTTTTTAAAAAGATAATAACTCTCTTCCCTTGTGAGGTTTCCCCCAGTCCTTATCCTTGAAGTTGCCTCTCTAAAATCCATCATCTCTCTCACCTCTTACTAAAGCCTCTTTAACTATCTTTATCCTAAATCCATGTTTGAAGTTAATATACTCGGACTGCCAAGAGAACCAAAAAAGCTAAGGTCTGTGCCGAGGGCCACCTCCCTGAAGAGTTCAAAGATGTTACCAGAAAGTGCCATTTCAGAGAGATAATCTACAGGCTCTCCACGCTCATAGAGGATTCCACTTACTCCAAAGGAGAAATCCCCAGAGATAGGATCTGCGGTATGGCTACCTAAAATCTCCAAGACCTCAAAGACCAATTTTTCTCTTTCTCGAAGCTCTTGAAGGGTATAAGCTCCCTCTTGAATGTAGAGGTTTGTGAAAGCTACCTTGGGAGGCCTTGCAGAATCAGACCTTCTGGCATTACCTGTAGAACTTGTGGAAGCCTTTAGCGCATAAAAGGTGTCCCAGATAAAGCCCTGGATTTCTCCCCTTTCAATAAGGGTCTTCTTGGTCTGAGGGCAACCCTCATCATCAAAGGGTCTACTCTCAGGTAGTTCAGGGTTTAAACCATCATCTATGATAGTTAGTGTTTGAGAAAATACCCTTTGTCCTACCTTGTCCTTAAGAAAGGATCTACCCTTGATTACTTCGTCTCCCTTTAGAGAGAAAGAAAAGAGGGATAAGAGTTCTATGGCAGACTCTGGAGGAAAGAGAATAGCGCATTTGAGAGACTTTCCCCTTTTGCCCTTACTTAGGGCTTGGGCCTTTTCGCAGGCCCTCTGGTAGAGTTTTTGAAGTTCCAGTTTATCAAAACTTAAAGCTTCCCCATAGGCAAAGCTCGTGGCTTGCTTTTTTCCTGAATCCGCAACTACCGAAACGTAAAAGGTATAGGAAGGGCTCTCCCAAGAAAGGATCTTACCCTCTCTTATTAAAAGGAGAGCTTCCCTTTCACAGCTAAGGATTTCTCTTTCAAGGCGCTGAATAGTTTTGTAAGAAGATGCAAGTTTACGCCCTGTTCCAAGGGCCTCTAATACCTCCTCTCTTGAGGGCCTTTTATAGGGTGTTTTTTTTATGTGGGGATAGCTATCTTTCAGAGGAGGGTAAAAAGTTGCGGAGCCAAGGGTAGATAGGGATTTAGCTTGGGCTATAGCTAATTCTATGTCCTTTTCTTTTAGGGAGAGGGTGTAAGAAAGACCAGCAAGCCCCTTTTCATTAAGGTAGCGAACCGTAAGAGAGGTCTCTTTAAAGGTTTCCTCTAAAAAGGGTTGGGTATTCTTTAAATCCAGAAGATAGCCCTCAGTATCCTCTATGTAAAACTCTAAAGCTTTGTCTTCCAGACTTTTATTGCCAAGATATTCTATGAGGTTCATTTTTTCAAGGGCTCCTTTCCTGCAAACAGTGCAGCTTTTCCCAAGTATTCCTCTATTCGCAGAAGTTGATTGAATTTAGCAGTTCGTTCTGAGCGGGCAGGAGCTCCCGTTTTTATCTGGCCAGCATTTAAGGCAACCGCTAAATCCGCAATAAAGGCGTCCTCTGTTTCTCCCGAACGGTGGGATATCATAGCCCCCCAATTGTTTCTCAAGGCAAGTTCTACCGCAGTGACGGTCTCAGTTACTGTGCCAATTTGATTTAGCTTAACTAAAACTGCATTGCAGAGCTCCTCCTTAATGGCCCACCTTATTCGCTTGGGATTAGTAACCAAAAGGTCATCTCCCACTATCTGGATTCTATCTCCAAGTTGGGAGGTAATTAATCTGAAACCCTCGGAATCTTCCTCTGAATAGGGATCTTCAATAGATATTATAGGAAAGTTATTTACTAAATTTTCGTAGTATTCCAAAAGCTCTTCTCTGGTAAATTTTTTACCCATGCCTGCAAAATGATAGAGTCCCTCTTTGTAGAGTTCGGAAGCAGCTACATCCAGGGCAAGGGCAATATCCTTTCCCGGGGTGTAACCTGCCCTTTCTATGGCAAGCATCAGATAATCTAAGGCTTCTTCAGGGGAACCTATAAAAGGCGCAAATCCTCCCTCATCACCGATAGCAGTGCTTAGGCCCTTTTCTTTGAGTAAAGCTTTTAAGGTGTGATAGGTCTCAACGCCCATCCTTAGGGCTTCACTAAAGGATTCTGCTCCCCAGGGCACAATCATGAACTCCTGTATGTCCAAAGGATTATCCGCATGGGCACCACCGTTGATCACATTCATAAAGGGCACTGGGAGAACTCTGGCTCTCTGCCCTCCAAGGTATTGAAATAACGGTATCCCCAGCTCCTCTGCAGTGGCTCTGGCAATGGCCATAGATACTCCTAAGATGGCATTAGCTCCCAGTCTGGACTTATTTTCCGTGTTGTCAAGCTCACAAAGAAGGGCATCAATTTCCGCTTGTCTCGTGGATTCAAGCCCTTCAAGTTGAGGAGCAATGATTTCATTGACATGAAAAACTGCCTTTTGAACCCCTTTACCCAGAAATCTCTTTTTGTCTCCGTCTCTGAGCTCCAGGGCCTCGTGTTTTCCCGTAGAGGCTCCCGAGGGCACACAGGCTCTGCCATGAAAACCACTCTCTAAAAATACCTCTACTTCCACCGTGGGATTGCCCCTTGAGTCTAAAATCTCTCTTGCCCTTATCCGATCAATTTTACTCATAGGCGTCCTCCCCACCCTGAGATTTTATCAAGGCCTCTAACTCCTCCCAATAAACGGGTTGAGTTCCCACTTTGCCTACCACAATTCCTCCACATAAATTGGCAAGCTGAATAGCCTCCTCTAAGAGTAAACCAATTCCATAAAAGACCGCTAAGGAGGCTATTACCGTGTCTCCTGCCCCTGAAACATCGTAGACCTCCTTAGCTTGCGAAGGAAAGCGATGTCCACCCTTTAGGGGATGATAAAAGTAAATGCCCTCCTTGCCAAGGGTTACCACTAAAAAATCAAGGTTATATTTCTCAATAAGGTATTGAGATAGGGAGTCAAAATTTTCCCCCTTTAGGCCTTCAACTTTTATTACCTCTTTAAATTCTTTGTAATTAGGGGTAATGGTAGTAGCACCCTGATATTTTCTCCAATCGGGGCTTTTAGGGTCAACCATGACGAACTTGTTGTTTCTTCTTGCTTCTTGAATGAGCCAGCTACAAAAGCCCTCGTGAAGAAAGACCCCTTTAGCATAGTCTGATAGTATGACGCCCTCTACATTCCCAAGCACCTCTTCGTAGATCTCCTGAAGACGTCTTCGCATTGGAGTAGAAAGGGACCTTCTTTCCTCCTTGTCAATTCTTAAAAGTTGTTGAGCTTGGGCAATAACTCTCGTTTTAATTATGGTTGGTCTTTCAGGATCGGGAATTATGCCTCTGGTATCTATGCCTATTGAATTAGCTAACTCCACGAGAGTTTTTCCCTTTTCGTCTTCTCCCACTACTCCCATAAGCAAGGCTTTAGCTTTCAATCCTCTTATGTTGGAGGCCACATTTGCGGCCCCCCCTAAGGAATGAGTAACTTCTCTTAGATCAAAGACAGGCACAGGAGCCTCAGGAGAGATTCTCTCCACAGTTCCCCAGAAATACCGATCCAGTATTAGATCTCCCACTACTAAGATTTTCAGTTCTGATAGCTTAGGACCAATCTGAGAAAGAAGCTTCAAAGAGACCATTTAGATTAAGCGGAAAGTGCCTTTTTTAATTCCATAGGTTCTGGCAGGGGAAGGCCAGCTAGTTCTCTGATCTTTCGCTCAATCTCATCTGCAAGCTCCCTTTGTTCTTTGAGGAGCTTTCGCACATTCTCTCTACCCTGACCTAATCTCTCACCCTTATAGGCATACCAGGCACCACTTCGCTCCATCACATTAAAAGCAAGCCCAAGATCTATGAGTTCCGCCTCTCGGGAGATTCCTTCTCCAAAGTATATGTCAAATTCTGCTTCCTTGAAAGGTGGGGCCAGTTTGTTCTTTACAATCTTTACTTTTACTCTATTGCCTAAGGTCTCTTGGCCCTCCTTTATACTCTGAATTTTTTTGATTTCTAACCTCATAGTGGCAAAGAATTTTAAAGCCATACCACCGGGAGTGGTCTCTTGAGGGCCTCCAAAGCTTACCATTCCAATTTTCATTCTGGTTTGATTAATAAAGACAACCGCAGTATTAGTTTTAGCAATGGCAGCAGTTAGCTTTCTCATAGCTTTAGACATGAGGCGCGCCTGCAGGCCCACCTGCTGCTCATCCATCTCTCCTTCAAGCTCTGCCTTAGGGACCAGGGCTGCAACAGAATCAATTACGATCACATCTACTGCTCCACTTCTTGCAAGGACTTCCGCTATCTCTAAAGCCTGCTCTCCTGTATCTGGCTGGGAAATAAGGAGTTCCTCCACTTTTACCCCGAGATTTCTTGCATAATTTACATCCAGTGCATGCTCCGCATCAATATATGCTGCAACTCCTCCCATTTTTTGAGCCTGGGCTACTATGTGAAGGGCAAGAGTGGTTTTTCCTGAGGCTTCAGCACCAAAGATCTCTGTAATTCTTCCCTTGGGGATTCCCCCTATGCCAGTAGAGATATCCAAGGCAAGCGAGCCGGTGGGTATGACTCCTACTTCTATTTTCTTTCCACTTTCGCCGAGTCTCATAATAGTGCCTTTGCCAAATTGTCTTTCAATTTGAGATATAGCCGCTTCAACGGCCTTCTTTTTATCGAGACTCTCCATCGTTTTAAACCTCCCCCGAGTGTTATTTTAATAATACAAAGAGCAAAGTCCTAAGTCAAGATCCTAATTTGTTTAAACAAATATTCAAAAGGTCAAAAAGTATAAGTCAAGGATGGTTCAAAGCTTTTCGCACCTGTCAAGTGCGAAAGGGCACGCAGGAATATTAGGTCAGGATTTCAAATTGGAAAATTTAACTTGATTGGGCATAGAGATTCTTTAGGATTGATAATTCTTTATTTGAGCCCTTTGAGCACTAATACTTTGAAGATACCTCTTCAAAATTTAAAATATCCAGATATTCCCACTCTCTAAAGGCCAGAGCATATACTCCGTGTTTGGTAAGAAGACTGATAATCTGATCCTCAAGAACAAGGCTTCCGAAGAAAAGATAGAGTTCGTAATCTCTGAACTCAGGAAAAAATTCATAAAATTCCGCTCTTCCCTTTTCTGCAAATTCCAAGGCATATTGAAGCCTTGGTGTAGCCTTAATTTCAAAGAGAAAGACCTTTTTGTCATGAATAGCAACTATATCAAATTCCCTTTCCCTGCCGTTTCTTCTTTTGATGATTCTATTGCCAAGGAAATCGGGAGATGTTATTCCAAAGTATTGAGAGAGTAAGGGTTTTACACCTGGATAAAAGATATCCTCGACTAAAGTTCCCATTTTGTTGGCAATTCTTCCCAGTTCTTTATTAAATCTTCTTCTTTCTCTAATAGTCTCTTCTTTAAACTCTCGCATCTCTTCTTTGAAGTCTCGCATTTCTTCTTTAAACTCCCGCATTTCTTCTTTGAAGTCTCGCATTTCTTCTTTAAACTCCCGCATCTCTTCTTTGAAGTCTCTGAATTCTAAGATAAGTTTTTCCATTAGTATTTCTAAGCGTGTTATTCTGTCTTCATGGTTTTCAACCTGATCTTCTATTTTTTGAATTCTTTTCATAATTTAAAAAATAAACTGATTCTATGCTCTGTCAACTTCTGCCAATTCCTGCGTAGCTGAATCCAAGTTTTTTTACGATCTCTGGTTCATAAATATTACGCATGTCTATGAGAATAGGACTTTTCATGAGGCTCTTGATCTTTGGAAGCTCGAGGAAGCGAAATTCATTCCACTCTGTTAGAATAACTAAAGCATCTGCAGATTTAACAGCCTCTTCAGGGGAAGAAGAATATTCAACGGGTATTTGACCTATGGAACTTTTAAACTCCTCCATGGCTACAGGATCATATACCCTGATTTTGGCTCCCCTTTGATGTAGCTGATTTACAACGGTTAAAGCAGGGCTTTCCCTTACATCACTGGTGTTAGGCTTGAAGGAAAGACCCAGTATGGCTATTGTTTTGTCCTTTAGGTCACCAAGAAAATTTTCCAATTTTTCTATTGCTCTCATTTTTTGTTTTTCATTTATTTCAATGACCGCTTCTAGAATTTTAAAGGGGGAACTCAACTGCCGCCCCTGTTTAACAAGGGCTTTTACATCCTTGGGGAAGCAGGAGCCTCCAAAGCCCGGTCCTGGATTTAGAAATTTGGCTCCAATTCTGGGGTCAAGTCCCATACCTTTAGCTACCACTGTGACATCTGCACCTACCTTTTCACAGAAATTGGCTATCTCGTTGATAAAACTGATCTTGGTTGCCAAAAAGGCATTAGAGGCATATTTAATTAGCTCTGCTGTCTCTAAATTAGTTATTATAAAAGGCGTTTCTGCTAAATAGAGAGGCCTGTAAATATCCTTTATTATGGCAATGGCATAGGCACTCTCCCCACCAATAATTACGCGATCAGGATGCATAAAATCTTCTACCGCATTGCCCTCTCTTAAAAATTCGGGATTTGAAATAATGTCTACAGAGGCCTCGGTCTTCTTGTTAGCATCAATAAGTTGTTTGATCCATCGGTTTGTGCCCACGGGCACCGTGCTTTTTGTAACGATAACTTTGTATTCATCTATCACCTCAGCTAAGGAAAGCGCAACTTCCTTTATTTGGGAGAGATCCGCTGAGCCATCACTTGAAGGGGGCGTTCCTACGCATATAAAAATGACTAAGGAATTCTTTACCGCTTTAGCTAAGTCAGTAGTAAATACCAATCGCCCAGCCTTCATGTTTTTTTTAACTAAATTCTCCAGCCCTGGCTCATAAAAGGGAATTTCCCCTCTTTTTAGTTTTCTTATCTTTTTCTCATCAATGTCTACACAGGTTACTATCATACCAAAATCCGCAAGCCCTGCACCAGATACAAGCCCAACATAACCAGTTCCAATGACAGCTATATGCATAAACGATAAAGCTTATGTTTTTCGAGGAGTTTTTAAAGTTTTGGTTTTAGAAGCCAAAAGGGGTTTCGTAGATTTTTTGGGAGAGGACCTTTGAGAAAGGTATTTTTTGGATGAACTTCTTTTAGTTGCTGGTGTTTTGACATTTGTGATTAAGAGTTTTTGCTTAGGCTTTTTGGCCTCCCTATAGTAAGTGCTGGGCTTGACACTTGCTGGCATAGCAATATTAACTGCAGTATTAATGACAACAGGACTTACCTTTCTTTCTAAAACTAACTCCGAAAACTTAAGTAATTTTTTGGTATCCTCCCAGAGAGCCTCTCTATGAGGCGCACCCAAGAGAGAGGTGATAATGAGACGATCTTTTACTTTTGCTACATTTACTAAACAATGTTTGGATAACTTTGTATATCCAGTTTTACCTCCGAGAACTACGTTTTTGTTTTCCTCGTCAAAAAGAAGCTTGTTAGTGTTTTTAATAACCATAGTTCTTCCCTGTTGAGAGATAATAATTTTGACAGGTGTATTGATTATTTCCTTTATATGGGGGTATTTTAGAGCCTCATAGAGAAGAAGCGCTAATTCATAGGCGGTACTGTATTGATTATTAGCAGGTAATCCAGAAGCAGTAACAAAATTAGAATCTTTTAAACCAAGCATTTTGGCTTTGAGATTCATTAATTCTGAAAATTTTTCTTCACTTCCTGCCACAGCTTCTGCCAAAGCAACCGCTGCCTGATTTGAAGATTTTATTAATAATAAGTGTAAGAGATCCTCTGCAGTGTAAATCTCTCCCTCTTTTAGATTAGGTGGGGGACTAGGTGTATTCTCTGCTTGATGAGATATCGTTATTTTTTGGGTCAAAGGGATACGATCTAAAACTATCATTGCAGTTAAAAGCTTGACAATACTGGCAGGAGGTATCTTAATGTGAGGATTCTTGGCATAAAGAATTTGACCTGTGTTTCCATCTAAGGCCACCCCAGCTATACTACTAATGTTTTCATAATACTCCGAATTAGCCTCTGCCTTTAGGGGATTAACATAGAAAAAAATAAATATTAAACATAAAATTACCCTCCCCATTGAGACCTCCAGATTAGGAGTAAGATTCATATTAGAGCATAATAAAAAAATTTGAAAAGTCAAGGAAAAGAGAGGATAAAAATTTTAAATTATTTAAAAAAAATTTAAAAATTTTTGATAAAATAAACTGTGATTTAGAATATTTTAAATTTTTTGACCAAAATTCATTAAATCATGAAAAATTTTTGATTGATTAATAATGTGTGTTAAGTTAAAAGTTAAAGAAGGGGGCAGGAAGGGAGCAGAGAAAAGTATTCTTTGATTGTTTATGTAAGGGATAGGCTTGTTAGGGAAAGCTCCAAAACCTAAACAATGGAGACCACAGGATGATATTTGAAAGGTTTTACATGAAGGCAAAGAAAGGCCAGATTTGTGGAAAGATTTAGAGAAAGATGAAACTTAACACCAAGTTCTTTTTGTTCATTAGCAAAAATTTGATATGATATGATATAATATTATTTAATTACTATGAAAAACAGAGAGGTTGCGGATATACTAAGAAAAACTGCTCAACTGCTTGATATAAAAGGGGATAATCCCTATCGGATCAGGGCGTATGAGAGGGCAAGTCAGACCATTGAATCTCTCACTAAGGATGTTGAAGAATTAGCCCGAGAGGGAAAATTGGAGACTATTCCGGGAATTGGAGCAGATTTAGCAAATAAGATAAGGGAGATTCTCAAAACAGGAACTCTGAGCACCTTTGAAGAACTCAAGAAAGAGATTCCTCCAGTTTTGCTAACCTTTTTGGAAATACCAGGCCTGGGGCCTAAGAAGGTAAAGGTTATTTATGAGAAATATGGTATAACCTCAATAGAAGATTTAGAGAAGGCCTGCCTTCAGCACAAGATTGCTAAGTTGCCAGGTTTTGGTTTTAAAACAGAGGAAAACATACTTAAAGGAATTAGATTATTTCGGGAAAGGACTGGCCGCAGGCCTTTGGGAGAAGTATTACCCTTAGCGGAAGAAGTGGTTTTCTTACTCAGGAACAGAGCTCCGGTAATAGACATAGCTATAGCAGGAAGCATCAGAAGGCAGAAGGAAACAGTTAAGGATATTGATATTTTGATTACCACTCAGCAGGCAGAGACCACAATGAAAGTAGTTGCGGAGTTACCTTTAGTTGAAGAGATTATTGCCTTAGGGGATACAAAGACCAGTGTGCGTCTTCGGAGTGGAATACAAATGGACGTAAGGGTAGTTGAGCCGGAGGCTTGGGGTGCTGCTTTGGCCTATTTTACTGGTTCTAAGGCTCATAATATTCGTATCAGAGAGCTTGCTCTGGAAAGGGGTCTAAAAATAAATGAATATGGTGTATTTAGAGGGGAGGAGAGGATTGCGGGGAGGACTGAGGAGGAGGTATATGCAGTTCTTGGGCTACCCTTTATTCCTCCAGAGTTAAGGGAGGATAGAGGGGAAATTGAAGTAGCCCTGCAGGGGAAATTGCCTCAGCTTGTTAACTATGAGGATATTTTAGGAGATGGACATGTGCATTCCAAGTATAGTGATGGATCTGCAAGTTTAGAAGAAATTATTCTTAAGGCAGAGGCCTTGGGGCTTTCTTGGGTTGCCATATGTGATCATTCTCAAGGATTAAAAATAGCAGGTGGTGTTCCTGTAGAGGAGCTATGGAAAAAAAAGAAGAGGATTGAAGAGCTCAATAATCGATCTCAGAAGGTAAAGCTAATAATGGGGGCAGAAGTAGATATTCTCTCTGATGGGACCCTAGATTATCCTGATGAGGTATTAAAGGAAATAGATTTTGTTATAGCTGGAATTCATACGGGATTTCAACAGGATGAAAGACAAATAACCTTTAGATTAGTCTCCGCCCTTAAGCATCCCTTGGTTCACGCTATAGCTCATCCTACAGGTAGAGTCCTGGGAGAAAGAGAACCCTATGCAGTGAATATGGAGGAAGTCTTGGAGGCCGCTAAAACCTATGGTAAGGCCTTAGAAATAAATGCCTATTACAAAAGGCTTGATCTCAATGATATATATGTGAAGGCCTCTGTAGAAAAGGGTATCCCCCTCATTATCGGTACCGATGCCCATCATGTTGATCAAATGGATTTTCTAAAATTGGGAGTAGGGGTTGCTCGAAGAGGTTGGTGTGAAAAAAAGGATCTGTTGAACACCCTTAGTTATGAGAAGGTCATAGAATGGTCAAAAAAACATAAGAGCTAACAATGATGCTACTTTACCTCCAACTTCCTGTAACCAGAGTTATCAATAAAACAGATTATGTTGTAGTTTCCCCGGAAATTACTTTTGGCGAGTTATTACAGGTGTTTAAGAAAGAAAATAAAAGATTTGCGGTCTTTTTAAAGGATGCAAAACCTGTTGGAATTTTCACGGAAAGAGATGTAGTAAAGGCCTTAAATCAAAATTACTCTCTTTCTGAATCAGTTATTAATCTTGCCAAGAAAGAATTAGTAAAAATTAGAAAAAATTCTACGCTATTACATGCTTTTAATCTAATGGTAGAGAATTTTATTAGAAGACTATTGGTAGTTGATGAGAAGGGAAATTTTGAAGGAGTTATAACTCAACAGGATTTAATTTACTACTCTCCCGAGGACATGTTTAGAGGGGAGGGTAAGATCCGAGATATTTTAGAACTAAAACATTCTTTAATTTATGCAGATGAAGAGGAGACTTTAGAAGAGGCTTTAAAAAAACTTGTTAAATACAATATTGGTGTTCTTCCAGTCCTAAATAGGGACTTAAAGTTAGTAGGTATTATCTCTGAGAGTGATTTTGTCAAGTTAGAATTTAAGGATTTAAAAGCAAAATTAAGAGAAGTAGCTATCAAAGAGGTTATTAAGATTCGAGATAATCAACCTATAACGGAGGCCGTAGAGCTTTTTAGAAGATTTTCTATAAGACATTTAGTGGTAGTAGATAAAGATGATCGGGTGATCAATGTTATTTCTCAAAGAGATTTAGTACAAAGTTTAACTTGCACTTATACGGAGTTTTTAGAACATTGTTTGAGGCAAGCCCAAAGTTTTATAAGTTTGTTACCGGAAATAGTCCTTGAGATTTCAGATTGCGACTCTGAATGTAGGATTACATGGATGAACGAGTATTCAAAAAAGTATTTTGGTGAAGAGTTCTTGGATAATGTGGTATACCAATTATTTGATTATGATGATTGGAATAGAATCTATGGCATGCTCAAAAAGGAGCGAGTGATTTCCAAGGAAGTCGTAAAGGGTCAGAAGGGAAACTATTATGAAGTAACTGGGAGTTATGTTGATTTTGGCACCAAAGAGGGAAAAATAAAACTTTTTTTACGCGACATAACTCAGGAGGTGCATAAAGAAGAATCCTATTTAAGAGAGATAAGGTTTTTAAAGAGTTATTTAAATAATTCTCTTGATTTCATCGTAGTGATTGATTCAACAGGAAAGATACACTTTGCCAATACTACCATTCAAAAGGCTTTAGGTTATAAGGAGGAGGAAATTTTAAAGAAAACTATCTACGACATAGTAGACTTACCAAAGGAGATAATAGATAGAAATATTGAATTACTTCTCAAAAAGGGAATAGAGATTAAGGGAAGAAGATTTTATAGGGACATTCATCAAAATAAAATACCTGTGGAAATAAAGGCTAAGGCGATCATTTTAAATGGAAGGCCCTTTATTCTTATCAATGCCCGAGACATAAAAGAGCTCCATGAAGAGGAACAAGTCTTAAAAAAGAGCTTAGCGGATTATAAGGCCTTTTATAATTATGTAGCGGAGTTAAACTTTGCCCAAAAGGAAGAGGATCTCTTTCCTGTGCTTGAGAGATTTTTGTTAAATAGAGTAGAAGCTATTCATTATTATGAGATCTATCCAGACTTGGATGAAGTAAAGTTAACCTACTTAGCTGGGAAAAAAAGTTATTGGCAGGATTGTCTTTATAAGGAAATAAAAGACTGTGGAGTCTATAAGACTGGAAAGAGTTTCGTAAGCTTAGAAAATCAGCAATGCCCTCTTTTTAAAAGGCCAAAGCTTAATCATTTATGTATTCCCCTTATTTTTGAGGGTAAATTAAATGGCTTAATAACTCTTATCAAGAAAAATCCTTTTACTAATGAGGAAATTAAATACTATGAAGATATCATTAATGCCTTTAATGTCTATTTAAATCAACTCAGATTGTTAAAGGAGTATCAGGATCTCTCAGTTAAGGATCCGCTACTTAACATCTACAATCGTCGCTTTTTAATTGAATTTCTTAAGAAAGAATCAGAGAGAGTTAGGCGAATAGGGCATTTTTTTAGCATCGTTCTTATGGATTTGGATCACTTTAAAAAGATCAATGATACCTATGGACACTTTGTGGGAGATAGAGTTTTGAAGGAGTTCACCCACTTAGTTTTGTCTAATGTTCGAGAAATGGATGTCTTAGGAAGATGGGGAGGTGAGGAGTTTGTGCTTTTATTACCAGAAACACCGAAAGAGAAGGCCTTCTTTGTAGCGGAGAGAATTAGAAAGGAGATCGAAAAAAATATAATATTTATTGATCCGAATTTCCCAATACAGATAACGGCCTCCTTTGGTTTAGCTGAATTTCCAAGGGATGGAGATAGTATAGAAAAAGTGCTCAAAATAGCGGATCAAAGGTTATACAAAGCTAAAGCTTTGGGTAGAAACAAAGTCGTCATGGAATAGTCTCATCTTTTAAAGACATGTATCCTTTAAAACTTAGAAGGATTTTTACCCATAATCTTAAGGGTTTTGATTTAAACATACCTCTACAGAAGTTAGTAGTTGTGACTGGACCGTCAGGTTCAGGTAAAAGTTCTTTGGTTTTTGATACTCTGGTTAAAATAGCGGAAAATAGGACTAAGTTACTTACAGACTACGCTAAGCCTACGATCTTTTTAGATCCTGTAAAAGCGGAATTAGAAGGTCCATTTCCACCTCTTTTGGCATTAAGGCAGGGAGTACGGGATTGGTATCCCTATAAAACCGTAGGAGAAATTCTTGGTATCTTCTTTCTTATTGAATATCTCTTTTCTCAGTGGGGAGATTTCAAGTGTCCTGTTTGTAGTGCTTATAACAAAATTAGTTCTCTAAATAGCGTCATAAAGTGGTTTGAGGAGTTATCGCCGGGAGAGAAATTTTTTCTTCTTTTGCCCCTTCCTGAAAAATCCTTAAAAGCACTTTCCTACTTACAGTCGCAGGGTTTCACCAGATTTATCATTAATGGTAAAGAAATAGATCTATCAGAAGAGGAGGTTCCCTACCAGTTTGAAGAGGTCTATTTAGTTCTTGATAGGATGATTAAGGAGGAGAGGTCTCTTTATCGTTTACTGGAAAATTTACGTCTTGCACAAAGCATAAATAGGGGCCAGGTCTTAATAAAGTTTTTGGATGGAAAGACCTTAAGCTTTAATCTAAGCTCATACTGTGTAACATGCGGAAGTCCTTTACTTACCTATTTTAAAAAATGTTCTCAGTGTAGAGGGCAGGGCTATAAAGAGAAGACTCCATGTCCAAAGTGTAATGGACTTAAATTGGAGAGCACCATCTTAGAAAGTAAACTCTTTGGTATAGAAATAAAGCAAATTGTGACTATGAGCCTGGGAGAACTTTATTGTTTTTGGAGAGATCAGAGCCACTTAGTAAGCACTTCCGCACAGAAGAGTGTTTTGACTCTCCTTGAAAAGGCCACATTTTGGGAGGTAGATTATTTATCTTTGTCGAATCCAGTGTTTAAATTGACCCTTGGGGAAAGAAAAATTTTGGAAATACTACTTCTGTTTTTCACTGATTTTTATGGAGTTTTGTATGTTTTAGATGAACCAACCTTAGGTTTAGATGAATTCAGAAGGAAAAAATTGCTAATCCTGTTGAGAGAACTAATAAATAAAGGAAATTCCTGTTTAGTTGTGGAACATGATCCCGAATTTATACGCCAGGCAGACTTCATAATAGAGCTGGGGTTTGAAGGAGGAGAAAAAGGTGGATACTTAGTAAGAGCTGTCCCGAGGGAGGAATATCCTTTAGATAGTTTGAAATTTCCTAATTTTAAAAAGAAAAAACCAGAGGAGGAAAGGTTAGTTGTAGTTTTAAACAAAGAAAGTCAACAAAGAAAAATCTTTATTGGAGGAATTAATTTATTTCCTTTGGAAGGAGGCTCTAAAGAGATAGGGCAGATGGAGGAATTTATGGCAAATTTAATCGAAAAGGGTTATAGAGTATGTAAAGAGGATAGTTCATATTTGGACAAGGGCGAAACCTTTGTTATTGAATATATTGGTATCTGGGAACTTTGGAGAGATGTTCTACTTCAGCTTCCCACCAGTAGAGCCAAGGGACTAACTAAACGGCATTTTAGTTTTCATACTCCAGAAGGAATATGCAAAGGCTGTAAAGGTAGAGGGAGTGAGTGTGAGGAATGTTTGGGTAAGAGATTAAATTACGAGGTGTTAAATTTGACATACAGGGGTTACAAGATTGCAGAAATTTTAGATTTTACCTTAGAAGAAGCTCTTAATCTTTTTACTCAGATCCCTAAAATGCAAGACTTATTATTAAGACTAAAGGATCTGAAGGTATCTTATTTAAGATTATCTCAAAGGTTAAAGGAGCTTTCTGGTGGTGAAAGATTAAGGCTTAATTTGATTAAAAAATTATTTAGTAAAGAAAAATGTGAGATTTATCTATTATATTATCCCTTTCAAGGACTGTCCCCCGGGGAATGGAGTAATTTACATACCCTTTTTAGAAAGTTAAATCAAGAGGACAAAACTATTGTTATAGTTGAATCTCACCCCTTGGCAAGGGGATTTGTCGATTGGATAATATAAGTAAGTTCCATAGATTGCCTCTTGACTTTGGTAAAGTTTTAAATATTATAACTGAAAAATCAGGCAGGAGGGGGGTATGTCTTTAAAGGACAGTCTAAAAGAATTATATCAAAGCATTTTTAAGGCTCATTATAGTCCCATAGCTGGGGGTATTTTACTGGCTTTGTTTGTAATTTTGTTAGAAATGTGGTATAGACCCTGGGGAATAGTGGGTGGGCTCAGAAACTGGGGAGAATGGATCCTTTATGGGATTGGATTTCTTGAGGAGGCCCCGCCTCATCCTCTGTGGTTTTCTTCTTCAGTCCTAAACATTGGTCTTATTCTTGGGGCTTTTATATCCGCAACCATGGCCCAAGAGTTTGGGCTAAGAATACCTCCCAAGCTTGAAATTATAAAGGGCATCGTTGCAGGAATCTTAATGGGTATTGGTTCCGCTCTGGCGCAAGGTTGTAACATTGGTGGTTTTTACATGGCTATTGCCAATCTCTCTGCTAGTGGGATAGCCATGATGGTGGGCCTTATAGCCGGGGTATTTATCGGTGTTAAGTATCTTCTTTGGGAGATAGAACGCTTTGCTTCTACAGGGGGAGTGGAAATTAGCACCAAAAAGATTAATCCAATTCTTGGGATAGTGGGATTAATAGTGCTTTTTGCTGGGGTTTCCTGTTATTTTGGAAGTGAAAGGGAGGAGGGTGCGCTATTAGGAGGTGCGCTTTTGATTACCGCAGGAATAGGGTTTGTAATGCATAGATCAAGGTTTTGTATTGTAAATTCTTTCCGTGAGCCCTTTTTGTCTGGAGAGGCATCTATGGCCAGAGGCGTAGCTATAAGTATCCTAATAGCCACTCTCGGTATTATGTTCATCAAACTTGCAGGTATTAGAGAGCCTATGACTTATGTTACCCCAACTTTCGTGTGGGGGGCTCTAATCGGAGGTGTTATCTTTGGAGCAGCGATGGTTGTGGCTGGAGGGTGTGGTTCAGGCTCTCTTTGGAGAGTAGCGGAGGGTCAGGTCAAGTTAATGATAGTTGTGGTTTTCTTTGCCCTCACTAATGCTATTTTAAGGTATTATTTAGACAATGTATGGGAAGTTTGGGATAAAGGTTGGTTAGGAACTGCGGTGTATCTACCAGATTTATTGGGATATGCAGGGGCCTTTATATTACTTGCGGTAATAATTCTTTTGTGGTATATAATAGTAGATTGGAATGAAAAAACAGAAAAATTTGTTATAGGTTTATAAAACTAAAAAGGAGGGAAGGGAGATGGTAGATTTAAGCACTATTAAAGCAGATGAGGTCCTGGATTGCAAGGGCTTGTCTTGTCCTATGCCCATGCTTAAAACTAAAAAGGCTTTACAAAAGCTTTCCTCAGGACAAATTTTAGAAGTTTTAGGCACCGATCCTGGAAGTAAAAATGACATTCCTAAGATGTGCGAAAAGGAGGGATATGAATTTTTAGGTATGATTGATGAACCAGGTTACACCAGATTTTTTATCAGGAAAAAATAGAAAACTAAGAGGGGGTTTGAAATGGCTAACGATCCAGATAAACTCGGGATATTTGTTACCTCACCAGCGCATATGAAAGAATTAGTAAAAATAGTAGAGGCATTGCAAAGAAAAGGTAAGAAAGCCAAGATATTCTTTACCTTTAAATCTACGCACTTGGTGTTTCATCCGGATTTTAACAAACTTAAAACTATGCTTCCAGAGGAAGATTTAGCAATTTGTGTGGCAGCCTTTGCCTGTGAAGGATTTGAGCCCGAATATCATAATCAAGGTTTAACAGCAAATCAAATGAGGACTCAGGCCTTTCACGGAGAAATGTTGGAAGAGGTTGGAAAATATTTGGTTTTATAATCTTTAAGGAGGAAAAGTATGAGCTACAAAGTATGCTTCTTAATAGCTAATAGACCCTATATTACCGATGGGTTACGATCAGCTCTTGGTTTAGCAGTGGAAAACATGTATTCCTATTCCTTTATATTTTATCAAAAAATGCCTGCTAAAACAGAATACTTGGAGGAGAATCTTGCTTGGATCCGGGATATGGAAGGAGAGGTGTATGCAGTAACTGAAACCATGGATGAGGAGACAAAAAATTATAACCTTCAAGAGTGGGGCTTAGCAGAGGCAACCCTTGATGAGGTGGTTGATAAGATTTTAGAATGTGATTTCGTGGTGGGCTACGGTTTACCAGCCCAAAAAATTCAAGCTCCACCGCAATGTGCATAATTTTTAAAGGAGGGTAGAGTGAGATGAAGCTATTGAGTGTATATAGACATATGGCAAGTGCAGAGAATGAAGATATAAAAAAAATAATAGCCAAATTAAAGGAAAAGGGACACGAAATTGTAGAATTCAATCTCTTTGAAGCTAATTCAGATGCAGATTACGACAGACTGGTGGACCTAATCTGGGAGGCGGATAAAACCATCTCCTGGTGGTAGAATTTAATCTGCTGTTATTGAACAGGGGGAGCAAATGTCAAACTTGCCCCCTTTATTAATTTATTTAATTAAAATTAATGGCTTTGTTACTTTTAAGAGCGATCTTATTGAGTTGTTTAGAGTCTCAAAAAGTTCTGTCAATGGCTTTGTTAAAGAATTGGTGTAAATCAGTGATCATGAAAATTTATAGGTTCATGGTGAGGGATTTATGACAGAAAAAATATTTGAATACCTAAAAAAACCAAGTTTTCTAACATTTAGATGGTGGATAATTCACTTTATTGGGATTTTTTTGATTTATTTCTTGGGAGTGTGGTTAGGAAAGTAAAATGTTAAAATATTTTATGAAATTCCGATTAGGCTGGTTTATACTACATATAATTGCAATCTTACTTACATTTTTAATAGGTTATAAAATTAAATATTAATAGATAGAATGTTTAGAGATAAGATTTATTTAATACTTCTTTTAATGCTTTTTTTAATGAGTATAAACGGTTTAATATTACATTATAGAGCGCATCCCTTTCTTGTTCCCGATGAGACTAATCCACAAATTGTGTATTTCAAGTTCCCCTTTTTCTTAGCTTTTGTTTTATCCTTATTAGATGTAATGGTAGTTACAATGCTCTTTTTATTTAGAAAAACTATTATATATGGTTATTTATTAAATGGCTTATTAGTAATTTATGGTATAGCTATGATGACCCATTTTTCTTACTTTAAAATTACCAGTTTACAATTACCTTTTGATTTTAACAATTTATTTGTATTTTCCACTTTCCCCAATTCCTTAACTTCTTTAGTAGATTTTTTTATAGGTTATTTGCTTTATATTAAATTTAAAAACTTAAAAATTTAATCAGTTATCACCTTTTATTCAACTACTATTTTAGTGTGTTCAATCTCTGCACTTGTTTTATATTTATATACAATTAATATCTTCATCTTTACTCTGTCTCCTTGGGAGTTATACAGATTGTAGTAGAGTTTAAGATTTTTGGCTATTAAATTGTATTATATTTCTGTAAGTAATAAGACCATACTTGTTCCCAGTGGCTGTGATGTTGAGATTGAGTGTGAGGTTGAGATTGAGTATTATGAAGAAAAAGGAAGGAGAGAGAAGTTGTAATGGATTGGGGAAATTAAGTGGTGTTTAAATATTCGTAAACAGGGAAATTTGGTCGATAACGAAAAAGAAGTCGGTTAAAAAACCCTTTTTAGTTGGGTCCGGGTAAAGGACGATTTTTTTAAAAAAAATTACCCTTGACTTTTTATATATTTCCTTTTAAAATAGACTTATAAAAAAACTTAATTTATTTTGGAAGATTTATTCCTAAAAATAATAGGAGGTGTTTATGAGAGAGGAAAAGGTTAAGTTTCATTTAAAGGAGTGGAGTATTAGTGCGTTAATAAGTTTAGCTCTTTCACTTGGGGTTCCTGGAGTTGCAGTAGGACAGAAGGGGCAATCTGGTTGAGGGCCTTCGGGTTGAGGGAGTGGAGCTCCCCAAAGAAGCGGTGGACCCGCTTCAAAAACCGATAATGCAACTAAGGATAAAAAGACAGAAAACAAAACCTCTAACGCCACCAAAGAGGATAAAAAACCAAGAGGCAAAAGTGGTTGAGGATAGTTGTAGGCCTCGGGTAGGCTAAGGTCAAAAATTTATTCCTAATAGGAGGTTTTTTATGAAAACTACCAAAATTAAAGAGTATTTGGAATGTTGGGATTTAAGTGCCCTGATTCAATCTGCCATAAAGCTCGGTGTGCCTTCAGTGTCCCTTGAGTTGAATGGTGGGGCAGGTTGAAAGAAACCAGGATGAGGGAGCGTTGCTCCTAAAAGAGGCGGTGGAGCCGCTTCTAAAAATTAAAAAATAAAATTTTGGTGAATGCTCTACAGTTTAAACCCCACTCTTAGAATAGAAAGGGTGGGGGAAGAATATTTTTTAAGTTTTTTGGTTAATGGTAATCTAAAAAAGATAAAGGCTAATCCCTGGGATCTATTAGCCGTTAAAATTGTTGATGAGGCTCATAATTTATTAGAATTATCCAGAGCTTACGGGACACAAATAAAATTTTTACAAAAAATTCTTGCTTATGGTAAGGATCGTGGCTATTTATGTAGGAATATTAGTAAGATAGTCCGCTCAGAGCCCCCCTATCAAACAGCCTACTTCCCTAATGAAAATTTTAAAATTTCGGAAGTTTTTACCTTACAATGGCATATAACCAATCGCTGTGATATGAAGTGTCAGCATTGTTATGACAGAGGTTCAATCACCGAGTTACCCTTACCCCAAAATTTAAAGATACTAGAGGATTTTTATCAATTTTGTGAAGAAATGGGGGCTTTTGGTCACATAAGTTTTTCTGGAGGAAATCCCTTCTTATATCCCGATTTTCTTAAGCTTTACCAAAAAGCTTCGGAAATGGGGTTTGGTTTATCTATTCTTGGCAATCCTGTTACAGAAGAGGCTATTGCTCAAATATGCGAGATTGAGGTGCCAGCTTATTATCAGGTAAGTTTGGAAGGGCTGGAAGAAGTGAATGACAAAATAAGAGGCAAGGGGCACTTTAAAAGGACTCTTTCCTTTTTAAAACTTCTGGAAAAATATGATGTGCCAAGAGGAGTTATGATGACCCTTCATGAAATCAATTTAGAGGATTTAATACCCTTAGCTCTTTATATAGAGGAATTTACGGACACTTTTACTTTCAATAGGCTCTCCCTGGTTGGAGAAGCTAAAGGTCTAACCCCAACAAGTAAAGAGAAGTTTTTCAACGTATTAGAAAGATTTTTAGAAATTAGTGAGGAGAAAGGCTACTTAGAGCTAAAGGATAATTTTTTTAATTATCTCCTTATAAAACAAGGAAAACCGCTCTCCGGTGGGTGCACAGGTTTTGGTTGTGGCGCTGCTTTTAATTTTTTAGTCCTTTTACCTAATGGTGAGGTTCATGCCTGTAGAAAATTCCCCTCCCCCTTGGGTAATATTTTGAGCGCTTCGCTAAAAGAAATTTATTACTCCGAAGAGGCTCAAAGATATAGACTTGGGTCTATAAAATGTCAGGGTTGTAAATTATATGGCCTTTGTAGAGGTTGCTTAGCGGTGACCCATAGTTATAATTTAGATCCCTTTAAAGAATTGGATCCTTACTGTCCTGGACCTATAATATATTAAAGGCCTAAGCCTTTAATTAGAATATATGCAATAAGGAGTGCCCCTGTTATTCTGAGAATCCAGAGATACCATGGACTCTCTTTTAAATAAGTCCAAAAGAATCTTTTATATCTTTTCCAAAGAGAGAGGTTACTCACTTTTAATTACTTCATATATGCTTGAAAGATGTCTATATTTTTCCCCATAATCAAGGCCATAACCTACAAGAAAGCCCCTTTCTAAGGTAAAGCCCACATAATCAAGATTAACTTCAACCTTACGTCTCTCCCTTTTATCAATTAGGGCACAAGTTTTAATGGTCTTTGGGTTATGTAAGCTTATATGCTTTATTAAAAATGCCAAGGTCAAACCAGTGTCCACGATATCCTCTACCAGAATAACATTTTTTCCTTCCAGTTTCAATTCTACATCCTTAGTGATAGTTACCTCTCCTTTGGAGGTATCTGAATAGCCATAGCTCTTGACTCTAACAAAATCCACTTCTACTTCCTTTCTCTTTATGGCTCTAACTAAGTCCGCCAAAAAGATGAAGGCGCCTTTTAGGGTTCCTATAAAGGTAAGGGGGCCTTCGGGAAAATCTCCCTCTATGGTCTCTGCTAATTCTTGAATTTTTTCTTTGATTAAAGCTTGAGGAATAACCTCTAATAGGGTCTCTTTCATGACCTTTATTATATATCTAATTCTCGGTATTCCAAGGCATGTTGATGTATAAATTCCTTGCGGGGTTCTACTGTCTCTCCCATTAAAATGCTAAAAAGTTCGTCTGCTTTTTCAGCATCTTGAATAGCCACTCTTTTTAGAACTCTTCTTTGTGGATCCATAGTTGTTTCCCAAAGTTGTTGAGGATTCATTTCTCCTAAGCCCTTATATCTCTGAATGTATAGTCCCTTTCTTCCCTCTTCACGGAGGAAATTTAGAATTTCTTGTATTTGGGTTAGAAGATCGGGGAAGACCCTTTTTTCATCTTTATAGACCAGTTCTAAGGTAGCTTCATAGTAATTTTTAAGAGCTTCATAGGTTTTATGGGCTTCTCTATAGTCCCTCTCAAGGATTAATTCAGGACCAATTTTACAAAGGGAGTAACTATCCCTTTCAGAGTAAAGATAGAACTCAAAGTATTTAGGATTATAGGAACTACTCTTTACTTTCGATATTTTAAAACCGAGATTTTGAGCAATATGAGATAGGGCTTCAACTTTCTTTTCATCTTCAAAATCCTTTAAGGTGCTAATGTTTTCTTTAAGGAGCATTAAAAGGGCTTTAAGGGGATAGTTTTTTTTGATTAAATTTAAAAGCTCTCTTTCAAATTGGGCTAAAGTGGAGAGAAATTTGGCAGGATCTTTAATTTCCTGTGTCTTTTTATCTTTGATTACAAAGACTTTAAGGTTAGTTGTAATTTTTTTAAAGATAAATTTATCAAGTTCGTGATCATCTTTGATATAAAATTCTTTTTTTCCATCTACTACCCGATATAGAGGAGGTTGAGCTATGTAGAGCCATCCCCGTTCGATGAGTTGAGGCATTTGGCGATAGAAAAAGGTTAGGAGTAAGGTTCGAATATGGGCTCCATCCACATCTGCATCAGTCATGAGTATGATCTTGTGATACCTACATTTATCAGGATTAAAACTTTCAGGTCCGATGCCTGCTCCAATACTGGCGATAAGGCTCTTAATTTCTTCTGAGGCAAGCATCTTTTCAAAATTAGCCTTTTCTACATTAAGAATCTTGCCTCGTAGAGGGAGTATCGCCTGAAATTTCCGATCCCTTGCTTGTTTGGCAGAACCCCCTGCAGAGTCTCCCTCTACAATAAAAAGTTCTCTCTTATCAGGATCCCTCTCGGTGCAATCCGCAAGCTTACCCGCAGTTAAAAATTCTTCGGCTTCACTCTTTTTGCGAACTAATTCTCTGGCTTTTCTGGAGGCCTCTCTTGCCTTAGCAGTAGTAATAACCTTTTGCAAGATTTTTTTCCCCTCTCCCGGATTTTCCTCAAAAAATTTAAGTAAGCCTTCGTAAACTATAGATTCTACTATTGGCTTTACTTCACTATTGCCCAGTTTGGTCTTAGTTTGGCCTTCAAACTGAGGGTTGGGGATTTTAAGGGACAAAACTGCGGTTAATCCCTCTCTAACATCTTCACCCTCCAATTTGATTTTTAATTGCTTAGCTATTTTTTCTGTCTCCAAGTATCTGTTGATTGCCTTTGTTAGAGCGGATCTAAAGCCTATAACATGAGTCCCCCCCTCCTTAGTGTTTATATTGTTTACATAGCTCAGCATAGTTTCGGTATATCCTGAATTATATTGGAGAGCGGCCTCTACAATGATATTATCTCGTTCTCCTGATATGTATATTACCTTAGAGTGGAGGGGTTCCTTTTTTTGATTTAGACTTTTTACTAATTCACTTAAGCCCCCTTTGTAATGGAATTTTTCACTATAAGCAATTCTTTGATCTTCAACATAAAATTTTACTTGGGGATTAAGATAAGCAAGTTCTTTTACTCTTTTGGTGACCATCTCGAGATCAAATTCAAGGTCTGTTTCAAAAATTTCGGGATCGGGTTTAAAACAGACTTTAGTGCCCCTTTTGGAGGTTTGGCCTATAACTTTTACAGGCCCCTGAGGGATGCCTCTTTTATAGCTCTGAGTGTATATATTACCATCTCTGTAAACTTCAACTACCAACCACTCTGAAAGGGCATTAACCACTGAGACACCAACACCGTGTAATCCTCCTGAAACCTTATACACACCGTGATCAAATTTGGCTCCCGCATGAAGCCTGGTCATTACAAGTTCAAGAGCAGAAATTCCTTCTTCAGGATGGATATCAACAGGAATTCCCCTTCCGTCGTCTTCCACGCATGCGGACCCATCTTTTCTCAGGGTGAGGCGAATTACCTTTGCGTAACCAGCCAAAGCTTCATCTACCGCATTATCAAGAACTTCCCAGAGAAGGTGATGGAAGCCATGTATATCGGTGGAGCCAATATACATAGCAGGGCGTACTCTTACGCCCTCTAAACCTGATAAAACCTTTATACTATGAGCCTCATAGTTCTCCATAGATTTCCTCACCTTTTAAAGGGAATTTGGTTTAAATGACCATGGGCATTAATAGATAAAGAAAGCCCTCGTCTCTAAAGCCTGTTAAAAGACTGGGAGATCTATCATCATTAATTTTCATTTCAACCTCTTCGGATTTCATAACTTCTAAGGCGGAGATCAAATAATCCGCATTAAAATTAATTGTAAGAGGGCTTCCCTGATATTCCGCTGGTAGTTTAATCTGGGCTCTTCCTATTTCTGTATCAGGTGAGCTAATGAGGATCTCCGAAACTCCAAATTCTATTCTAATAGGTTTAAACTTTTCAGTAATCAAGAGGGAGACCCTTTTGAGGGCCTCAAGAAAAAGTTTTCGCTCTATTTGAAGCTTATTCTGAAAAGATTGGGGAATAACAGCTCTGTAATCTGGGAAGGTCCCTTCTATGGTTCTACTAAAAAAGAATCCGTCACTGCAGAAGAGAACTCCATAATTATTAATAAAGCCAAAGCGGACCAAAAGTTCATCTTCAGCCATCTCCGCAATTCTTTCCGCTCCCTTTCTTGCAAGAATAAAGCCTTCTTTCCAGTTAATATCCTTAAGTCCTTCTACTTCTCTGTCCAAAAGTGCTAACCTGTGCCCATCTGAGGCAACCGCCCTTATTTTTTGTTCTTCAAGTAGAGGTTCCAAATAAACTCCCCCTAAGACAAATCTTGCCTCCTCTTTAGAGGCACAAAATAGCGTATTTTCAAGAAGCTCACTTAACACTCTACCAGGGATGGATAAAAGATTCTCCTCAAAGAATTCTGGCAAGCTTGGGAACTCCTCCGCATCAGTGGTAGCTAACTCAAAGATTACCCTCTCATTTTCATCTTTTATTAATAATCTGCTATCTTCTTTAATGAGAAAAATCTCCTCCTCGGGAAAATTTTTTACTATATCATAAAATCTTTTACAGGGCACACAAAAGGATAGGCCCTCTCCTTGGATGTCCTCTAAGGAGATTTTACCTCTAAAACCATGTTCCAGGTCGGTAGTAGTTAAATAAAGAGCTCTCTCTTCCGGCGAAAAATTTATTAAAGCCATAGATAATACCGCCATAGAGGCCCTTTTATCCGCTACACTTTCCCCTCTTTTTAAAAGTTTCTCTAAAGCCTCTTTATTTACTTTGGCAAGCATAGTAGCCCCCTTAGGATGAAAGATATACACTTATCATTTTAACATAAAATCTAAAAAATTCTAATCCCCAAATAGCTTGCTCTTATCTAATCAAGTCTCTATAAAAATATTTAGTTGACTAAATATCAAATTAATTCTAAACTGGATAAAGGGAAGCCTTTAAATTGTAATTTAATTGAGAGAGGTTTTATGGAAAGGATACAATTTAAAGTTGAGGGCATGAGCTGTGTTAATTGTGCCAAAGCTATAGAGAATGCCCTTAAAAGTTTAAAAGGTGTTAGAAAGGTTGAAGTTTCCTTTGAGTTAGGAAGAGTTTATGTGGAGTTTGAAGAAGAGTTCTTAGGTGCAGAGGAATTAAAAAAAGTTATTGAAGAAATAGGTTATCATGTAGTAGGTAGCTCAGTTAGGAAAAGTTTTGAGAAGGAGCTACTTATTTTTAGTTTTATTGGGAGCTTGATCATAATGGGATTAATGTTTTATCGCCATCCTATGAGTCTGGGAATTCAGGCATTACTAAGTCTTATAATTCAAATTGTTGGTGGATATAGATTTTACAAGGGAGCTTACAATAGTTTGAGGGTGCGCATAGGTAATATGGATGTGCTTGTGGCTCTGGGCACTACTTCCGCTTTAGGTTATAGCTTTCTTGCTCTATTTAAGGTATTGCCAGGTGAGCCCTTTTTTGAGACCAATGCCTTTTTGATAGCCTTTATCAGACTTGGCAAATATATTGAGGAAAGAACCAGGGGAAAAGCTCTATATCTCTTAAAAGAACTCTTTGCCCTTCAGACCTCTAAAGTTAAAATTCTTACTCCTAAAGGAGAAAAGGAGGTTTCTCTTTCAGAGGTTTTACCTGGAGATACAATAATTCTAAAAACAGGGGATTTAGTGCCCCTTGATAGTGAAATTTTGGAGGGAAAGCTTGAAGTAGATGAGGCCTTAGTGACTGGAGAAAGTAAACCCCTTTTAAAAGAAAAGGGGGCCACTTTGATCTCAGGAAGCCTGGTTGTGAATGGTTTTGCCAAAGCTAAAGTTAAAGCTCTATTAGATAGAAGTTTTATCTCTATGCTCTTAAGTTTAGTAGAAGAGGCCCTAAGGAATAAGCCGAAGATGCAGAGGATTGGGGATAAAGTTTCCCATTATTTTGTTTTAATTATCATTATTTTGTCCCTATCCATTTTTACTTTCTGGTATTTGAAAAGTAAGGATGTAGTTCTAAGTTTTAATTTTGCCTTATCAGTCCTTGTAATTTCTTGTCCCTGTGCCTTAGGCTTAGCGGTCCCTTTAGCTATATCTATGGGATTGGTTAGGACTTTAAGAGGAGGGTTACTTCTTAAGGATCCATCAGTTTTTGAGAAAGCAAAGGATATTCGGGTGCTTATTCTTGATAAAACAGGCACTTTGACCTTGGGAAAACCAAGGGTTGTGGAATTCCTCAGCTATGATGCCTCCGCTTTACAAAAGGCCTTCAATTTAGCTATGACTTCTCAACATCCCTATTCTCGGGCTATTGTAACATATGGAAAAGAACTTGGTCTCGACCCAGAGCCCATAGAGGACTGTAAGGAGGAAGCTGGTCTGGGCATTTTTTGCGGTGATCTTTTTTTAGGCAGAGATCCTATTGAAGGGGAGTTGATTTTAAAACAAGGAGAAAGGCTTTTAGCAAAAGTAAAGGTAGAGGATGAGATTAGGCCTGAGGCGGTAGAAATTATAAAGGAACTGAAGTTTAGGGGATTAGAGATAATTTTAGCTACTGGAGATTCAAAGGAAAGGGCGTGGCCCCTTGCTCAGCTTTTAGGTATAACTAAGGTCTATGCAGGGGTAACTCCTGAAGATAAGCTTAAAATAGTTGAAGAGTATCAGCGAAGGGGATATAGGGTAGCTATGGTAGGAGATGGAATTAATGATGCTCCTGCCTTAGCTAAAGCGGATCTATCCTTTGTGATGGCAGAGGGAGTAGATCTATCAAAAAGAATAGGAGATATAACTTTACTTTCAGGATTAAAGGGAATTAAATATTTCTTTGAAGTTGCTGAAATCGTAAGAAAAAGGATAGGTCAAAATCTTTTTTGGGCCTTTATTTATAATGTATTAGGAATTCCCCTGGCAGGAGGGCTTCTCTATTCAAAAGGTATAGTTCTTAAACCAGAAATAGCGGGAATAATGATGGCTTTCTCATCTCTAAGTGTTGTTCTTAATTCTATAAGAAAGTAAGAAGCTTGTAATTTATAAAAATAGCTTTATTTTAATGGAAAGGATATTAATTTGGAGAGGTCTATGGTAGAGGAATTAAAAATAGTCACCTTAGGACATCCAGCTTTAAGGGAGAGAGCCACTCCTGTAGAAGAGATCAATGGTGAACTTCAAAGTTTAATTAGAAACATGGCAGAGTTGATGTATCGCGTAAAAGGTCTTGGGCTCGCGGCAAATCAGGTTGGTATTCCTAAGAGATTTTTTCTTATGGATATTGGTCAAAAAGAGGGCTCTCCTTTACTTGAAGTATATATAAATCCTGAAATTCTTGCAAAAGAGGGAGTGACTGAATACGAGGAGGGTTGTTTGAGTATTCCTGGTTATTATGCTAAGGTTGAACGCTTTGCTAAACTTTATGTTAGAGCGGTAGATCTCAATGGTAAACCCTTTGAGAGGGAATTAGAGGGACTTTCAGCAATTGCCTTTCAACATGAGTTTGATCACTTAGAGGGAATCTTATTTGTAGATAGGCTTTCTCCTCTAAAAAGGGAACTATTCAATAGATGGTGGAAAAAACATTCTAAGAGGTAAATCTGAATCTTTCAATTAACTGGGCCTTTCCTTGGGTATTAAATTCCAAATAGATTCCCTCTACTTTTAAAGGGCCAAGAGTTTCAACCTCTAATTTCTTACCTACATTAGTGAGATATAGTTCAATTGCTTGATTAATTTTCATCCCGATTACACTTTCAATAGCTCCACACATTCCCACATCAGTTATATAAGCAGTTCCATGAGTGAGAATTCTTTCATCTGAGGTTTGCACATGGGTGTGGGTTCCCACTAAGGCGGAAATCAATCCATCTAAGAAGTGCCCCAAAGCCATTTTTTCAGAGGTAGCCTCCGCATGGAAATCTACCAAAATGTGGGATGTCTCCTGGGCAATCTCCTGCACTAAGTTTTTGGCAACTAAAAAGGGATTTTCTAAGGGACGCATAAAGATCCGTCCCTCTAAATTAATAACTCCAAGTTTGAGATTTCCTTGCGTAAGGATTGTCCAGCCCTTACCTGGAGCCCCAGGTCCATAATTAGCAGGCCTTAAAACCCTGTCTGTTTTTTGTAAATAGGGAATAAATTCTTTCTTCCAGACATGATTTCCCGTAGTAATAATATGAATTCCATAGGATAGAAGCTCCTCCGCAATTTTTTCGGTGATCCCATATCCACCTGCTGCATTTTCTCCATTAGCTATTATAAAATCAGGCTTATATTTTCTAACTATTTCTGGTAGGAATTCCTTAACCGCTTTTCTCCCTGAAGACCCCACAATGTCTCCTAAAAAGACTATCTTCATAGATATCTCCTTAACGAGCATATTCAATAGCCCTGGTTTCTCTTAAGACAGTGATTTTAATTATTCCAGGGTAGGTGAGCTCCCTTTCAATTTTTCCTGCAATCTCTTTAGCTAAAAGGTAAGCCCTTTCATCACTTATGGTCTTACTATCTACTATCACTCTTATTTCTCTTCCAGCTTGAATGGCATAAGCTTTCTCTACTCCTGGGAAGGAGTAAGCCACATTTTCGAGTTCCTTTATGCGTTTAATATAGGCTTCAAGTAATTCTCTTCTAGCCCCAGGTCTTGCTCCTGAGAGGGCATCAGATACTTGAAGGAGAATCCCATATAGAGTGGTAATTGGAATATCCTCATGATGGGAGGCTATGGCATTGACAATTTCCTCGTCTTCGCCATATTTTCGGGCTAAATCTGCTCCAATTAGAGCATGAGGGCCCTCTTGCTCATAACTAGCTGCTTTTCCTATATCATGGAGAAGGGCGATTCTTTTTGCTTTTTTAGGATCTAAACCTAACTCACCAGCTAAGGCGGAACAAATAATTGCGGTTTCCATGGAGTGCTGAAGAACATTTTGGCTATAACTGGTTCTATATTTAAGTTTACCCAGGAGCTTAATTATTTCCGGATGAACTCCATACACTCCCAATTCAAAGCAAGCCCTCTCTCCCACTTCCAGTAGGTGTTGTTCCATTTCTTCTTCAACCTGCTTTACAATCTCTTCTATACGAGTGGGATGAATCCTTCCATCAGCAATGAGTCTCTCCAGGGCAATTTTGGCTATCTCCCGTCTCAGAGGATCATGACAGGAGAGCACCACTACCTCTGGTGTGTCATCTATGAGGAGATCAACCCCTGTTAAATTTTCAAAGGTGCGGATATTTCTACCTTCTCTACCAATAATTCTACCTTTCATTTCCTCATTGGGAAGCTGAACAACAGATACTGATTGTTCTGTAACAAAGGGTATAGCAGCCTTAGCTGTAGCATAAGCTATGATTTCCTGGGCCTTTCTTTTGGCCTCCTCTTTGATTTCATTTTCCACCTTCATAATTACCCTTGCCTTTTCCTCAAGCATCTCATCTTCTACCTTTTTGAGGATCAATTCTCTGGCTTCTCTTTCCGTTAACCCCGCTATTCTCTCTAATTCTTCTTTGATTTTCATAGAGAGCTGCTCTATTTCCCTTTTTTCCAGTTCAAGGGTGTTCTTAAGGGCCTCAATTTCATGGAGTTTTCTCTCGAAATTTTCTTCTCTTTTGGAGAACTCTAACTCCCTTTTAGTTAAGAGCTCTTCCTTTTGCTGGATTCTCTCCTCTCTTTGAGAGAGGTCCCGAATTTTTCGCTCATACTCCTTGTCTAATTCCTCTTTGTGTTTAGAGAGTTCTACCTTTATTTGTTCTTCCGCTTGTTGAATTTTTTGATGGGCAAGTTTTTCAGCTTGAAACACTATCTCTTTGGCACGTTCTTCTGCGGAAAGGATAATTATATTGGCCTTTTCTTTTGCGGTAGTTAAAATCTCTTCTGCCTCCCTTTGGGCAGAAATCTTCAATTCTTCCTCTTTTTTCTTTTGGAGATAGAGATATACACCTGCTAAGGATAAACCCAAAAGCAGTCCAATTATTAGCACAATTGCATAGGTCATATAACCCTCCTTACTTGTAGTTAAGAAGGGAAGAGAGGGTAAGAGAGAAGAGCCCCCGGGATGCCGTGGTAGCGAGCCTGCTTCAAGCTCTGTTTAAATAAAATTGAGGAGGGGGCTGGTAAACCCTATTAGCCATACAAAGAGTCCCAGCTCCACCTTTCCTCTAACTCCATTGTTGTTAGCTTGGCAGGTCATTTCTCTACTCACGGGCACCCGAGGTAGAAGAGATTTTGCCTAAAAATTCTTCCAGTTTAACAAGCTGTGCTCTAAGGGTAGCTTCTAAAGTTTCCTTTTCCCTCTTTACCTTCACATAATCATAGGCAACTTGCAACAACAACCAGATAGCTAACTTGTAAGTAGGAACCTTTTTAAGAGCTTCAAGTTCTCGTTTTTTGCCCTCCAGGTAATTTAAAACCTCCTCTATGTCCTCTTCCGGCAAGTGACTCCGGAAGGTAAAGCTTTGTCCAAGAAATTCAAAGGTTACCTGATTGGTGCTCATACCTAAAGCTGAGAAAGTTTTTCTATGAGGTTTCCTATCTTCTCTCTTAATACCCTCCTTTCTTCTTCCCTTCTTTCTATTTCCTCCTTTAAGGCTTCATTTTCTGCTATTTTTTCATTCAGTTTCTGTAAAAGCTCCTCTTTGTCCTTTCTAAGTTCAAGCACAGTGGCTATGAGGTTATCAATCTTAGCCTCCAGCTCAGCAACCTCAGTAAGAGTCATCCCTTTCCTCCAAGTTTTTTTTAGATTTCTAATTAAACTCTTTTTGAAAAATTTTCAAGGGCCCCCATTGACATAATTTTAACATTCTTTGTGTACATAAATCAAACATAAGCTTAAGTTCTTGACAAAAACAAAAGTGATGCTACTTTTTAAAAAAATTAAAAGGGGGGAGTTCATTGGCTGGAGTAATTGTAAGAGATGGTGAATCCTTTGAACAGGCCATCAAGCGATTTAAAAGGTTAGTGGAAAAAACTAAAATTCTCTCCGAGGTTAAAAAAAGGGAATTTTACGAAAAGCCAGGTGTAAAGAGAAGAAAAAAATTACAATCTGCGAGAAAAAAACTGCTCAAAAAACTTAAAAAGATTCAGCAAAAGTTAGAAGATTAAGTTAATTATTCAGCAGCAATTTTAGTGATTAAAGTTAAGGATTTTTCCCTCTTAGAATGGGAAGATCTTTTAAAAAAACTTTTATTCTTCTTAAGAACAGAATCCGCTAAATTACAATTAGAAAATTATTCTCCTAATTTTTCATTCCATAAGGCTAAGGAGCTCTATGAAGAAACTAAATTTGTGGGGGAACTTTTGGAAAGAGGCAGAGCTCCATCTCTGCCCACTCTTTCTTCACTAAAAACCCTTTTATCAAAAGGGGAAAAAAGGGGCTTCTTCTTACCTATGGAAATAGCCCATATCGGTTTATGGTTACATACCTCCCAAAATCTGGGGAATGATCTGGAAAATACTCCCTTTAGAGAAATTCGGAGGATAACAGAGAAATTAAAACTTCTCTTTCGAGAAATATCTGATATTTGTGACCTCAATACTGGTAATATAAGGGATCGGGCAAGCTATAATCTCTACTTTTTAAGAAAACAAATTTATCAGATTAGAGAGAAATTGCTTACAAAATTGGAAAAGATTAAAGATTATTATTATAAATTAGGATATCTACAGGACAACTTTTTTCTGCAAAGAGAAGGTAGATATGTCCTTCCGGTAAGACCTGAGTTTAAACATAAAGTTAGGGGCCTATTCCAGGGATATTCAAATAGTGGTGCCACTGTGTTCATTGAACCCTTTGGAATAATTTCTCTAAGAAATGAATTAGAGGAAATTTCCTGGCAGGAGCAAAGGGAGATCAAGCGGATTTTGTGTTCACTATCCTTAAAGATACTAACCCAAAGGGAGTGCCTATGCCGATTAGAGGAATACATAGCCAGACTTGATATGGCTTTAGCTAAGGCCCAGCTTGGAAAACTTTACAGAGGTATTATCCCAGAATTAAAAGAGAGTGGTCCTCTGGAATTGAGAGAGGCTTATCATCCTTTACTTTATCTTAAAGCCCTTGAGCAAGGTGAAAATCCACCCATTCCCAATAATTATTACTTGAAAGAGGGTTTAGTCATAACAGGACCTAATCTTGGAGGCAAAACTGTATCTTTGAAAACCCTGGGACTTATTATATTGATGGCTTTAAATGGCTTTTTAATACCCGCTACCGAGGCCAAAATTCCCTATTTCAAAAGTGTTATGGTAGATTTAGGCGATGAACAAAATCTCCTTAAGGGTGAATCCTCTTTTTCTGCTCATTTAAAAAATCTCAAAAGAATTTTAAACTCTGCTGAACCAACAAGTTTAGTGCTTCTCGATGAGCCAGGCCGAGGCACCGATCCCGAAGAAGGAGCAGTATTGATTTTTGCTTTAATTGAGAGGTTGATAAAGAAGGGGGCAAGAGTTCTTATCACCACCCATTCTCACCACCTAAAGGCACTTCTTACGCAAAGAAGTGGTTTTGATTTGGCTACCATGGGCTTTGATCTTCATACCCATCAGCCAACCTATAAATTAATATATGGCTACTTAGGAGGATCTCATGCCTTTGAATTAGCAAAAAAAATCGGTTTTGATGAAGAGTTATTACAACGAGCCAAAAGTTTTCTATCTGATAACAGCTATTATGATTGGCAGGAGAAGTATTTATCGGAACTTGATAGAGTAGAGGAATTACGAAGGGATTGGGAAAGAAGGCTCAAGGAATTAGATTCTAAGAGAGAAGAGCTTGAAAAGCTAAAGATAGAACTAAAAAATCGTTTTGATCAAGCTTTAGCAACTGTTTTTGAAAAGTGGCAGGTGGAATTTAAAGAATTTCTAAAGAGCTTACCCTCAAAAGGAGCGATCAAACGAGCCCAAGAGAAATTTCAGAAATTCCTAAAGGAGAGAGAAATTTTTACCCTTGAGGAGGATAAGTCCTTTCATATAGGTGAAACCCTCTGGATTACTTCTTTAAAAAGAGAGGGTAAGATAATAGGAGTAAAGGATAACCTTATTGAGATCCAGATTGGAAAATTAAAATTAGAGTTGCCCTATTATGAACTGAAAAAAATTGTTTCAAAATCCTCTCCCAAGAACACTCAGAGTTCTGTCTTTAAAGAGAATAAAGTAATTGCACCCACTAAAGAGAGGCTCAATCTCATAGGAGAAGATGTAGAAAGTGGCCTGTTGCTTCTTGAGAGGAAGTTAAACGAGTGCTTTTTAAAAGGGGTTAAAACCTTACTTATAATTCACGGCCATGGAAGTGGCAAACTTCGCTCTGCGATAAGAGAATATCTGAGAGGGCATCCTTTAATTGAAAATTTTGAAGTGGCTCCTCCTTCCGAAGGAGGTAATGGAGCCACCATTGTATATCTCTGTTAAAAAATTGAAAATTTAAGAAATCTTGAAATAAATAAAAATTGATTCAAAGTCTTGACCTTTTAAGTTCTTATGTTATGAGATAAAGTTAAGGTCAAATGACAAGGTCCAGTTCAACCCTCTATGAAGAGATAAAGGATCATTTTGAGATTGTAAGTTTTATTTCGCAGTATGTAAAACTTAAAAAAGTTGGCAGTAACTATGTAGGACTTTGTCCCTTTCATCAGGAGAAGACTCCTTCTTTTACTGTAAGTGGAGAGAAACAAATATTTAAATGTTTTGGTTGTGGAGCTTCAGGGGATGTAATTTCCTTTTATATGAAGTTAAAAAACCTTGACTTTAAAGAGGCTTTAATAGAATTAGCGGAGAGAGCAGGTCTAAGGGTTGAAAGGATTGAACTTGGAGAAAGGAGAAGAGAGCGAGAATTAATAGAACTTCTTTTTAAGGTAGCAAAGATCTATCAGAATATTCTTTGGAATCACCCTTCGGGAGAGGAAGCTAGGGCCTATTTAAAGAAAAGAGGTATAAGCGAGGAGACCTGGAGGGATTTTTATCTTGGTTATGCGCCCCCTGAGGGCAGATTCTTAGCAGGATTTTTAAGAGCAAGTAACATTGATCTTAAGTTAGCAGTAGAAGCTGGAGTATTAAAAGAGAGTGAAGACGGTTCTTTCGTAGATCTATTTAGAGATAGGATTATTTTCCCTATTTTTGACGAAAGAGGACAATGTATAGCCTTTGGCGGTAGAGCTTTAAGTGGGGAGGTTGAACCCAAATATTTAAATTCTCCAGAGACAAGGATCTTCAAAAAAAGCGAGAGCCTATTTGGGCTTTTTCAAAGCAAGGATTTCATAAAGAAAGAGAAAGCGCTCTACCTGGTTGAGGGATATTTTGATATCTTAACCTTGTGGGATAAGGGAATTAAAAATGTAGTAGCAACCTGTGGGACCGCTCTAACTGAAAGACATATTAAGAAACTGAAACCCTTGGCGGAGGATTTTTTTATTTTCTTCGATGGAGATCAAGCAGGTAGAAAGGCAACCTTAAGGGCGATACAACTCTTGGCGAAGGAGAATATTTTGCCTAAAGTAGTTGTCTTACCCGAAGGTGAAGATCCTGACTCTTTTGGGAGAAGTTTTGCCAAGGAAAATTCTTTAGAATTAAAGGAAAAGATTATTCATCTATCTCAACCACCAATTCGTTTTTGTTATCAAATCCTAAGGGGAGAATACAAGGGGAATTCTTCAAAGATCTTTTACGAGCTAATCGATATCTTCAGGGGAGTTGAGGATCCCTTTATAGTTCAGGGGATTTGTAATGAGCTATCTTTTATTTTGGGAATTCCGGAATTTGAGGTTAGACGAGCTCTGAGGAGAGAAAAACCAATTTCTTTGGAAATTAATGAATATTGTAGAAAAGAGGAAGAGCCTCAAGAATGCTATCTCAGGGTAATAGCTCAGTATCTCTTACATAACCCTGAAGATTTATCTTTTTTTGAAGAGGTGGGATTAAGAGATTTTATAGAGAGTAATCCTCAAGGGCTTTATAGTAGGTTTTTAGCACTACTATTAGAGATACAACCTAAAAGTGAGTTAGAACTTTTAAATATACCAGAAAACTGGGTTCAAGAACTACTAAGTGATCTTTTATTTTCACCTCCCTTTGAGAATAGAGAAGAGGTTAAAAATCAAATTAAGGAGTTTCTATTAAGGCAGAGAAGAAAGAAGGAACTGGAAAGGATAATAGAGAGCATTAAATTCTTTGAGAGGACAGGCAAGAAAGCTGAGGTAGAGATAACCTTACATAAAATTAAGGGTGCTTTAAATTTGGGTGATAATCTTAAAATTTAACTAAAGGAGGTGTCCATGAACCTCCATCAGAAGAGAAATTGTCTTTTTGAAGAAGAAATTTTTTTAGAGGATTTTGATGAGGATTTTGTTGAGGATTTTGTTGAAGAGGAGATAAAAAAAACCCGCACAGAAGACTCTCTGAGAATCTATATATCCGAGGTTTTTAATAATCAACTTTTGACTCGGGAGGATGAAATAAGGATCGGTAGATCTATAGAGGAAAATGAAAGGCTAATTTTGGAAGAGGTTTTTCAATACATTACCCAGATTATGAAATTTTATCAGATTTTAAGAAAGGTAGAAAAAGAAAAAAATTACTATGTTTACTTTAAAGATTATGAGGAATTTGAGCGCAAAAAAGAGAAGAGATTAGCCTGGTTTACAAAGATTAAAGCTGATCTTTTAGAACTCCTTGACCTTGAGCCCCATGATTCTTATCGTAGAGAAGTAACTCAAAGACTTCTTGGGACTATTTATGAAGTTCGTCCTACTAAACAATTACTTGATGAACTTACTTGTGATATTTTAGAGACCAATAAGAAAATCCAAACTTTTTATACACTGATAACCAAAATAAATCAAAATACACCTCAAAAGATTGAAAATTTAGAAAAATTTTTATCTTGCAATGGAATAAAAGTGGAGTGCAGGACAAAGGTTTTGGAGGTAGAGGAGGCCCAGGAGACTCAAAAGCTCCTAAAGGAGATAAAAAAACTTCGTCAGGAAATCCTTGCCAGTCTTGATTATTTCGGGAAATCTATAGAGGAAATTATAAGTTCCTCTGAGAGGATTAATTTAGCTTTTTATCGTATTAAAAAGTTGAAGGAAGAGCTTGTTAAAGCAAATCTTCGGCTTATCCTATCTATTGCCAGGAAATATGCACCCAAGGGAGCTTTACTTTCTGACTTAATACAAGAGGGTAACATCGGCTTGCTAAAGGCAGTAGAAAAGTTTGATTATCGCAAGGGATTTAAGTTCTCTACTTATGCTACTTGGTGGATTAGACAGAATATTACTAAATTTTTAGCGGAAAACACAAGAACTATAAGGATTCCCGTTCATATCATTGAGGCCATATACAAGATAAGTAAAATAATTTCCACTAAGTTCTATCAAGAATATGGAAGAGATCCTACCTTAGAGGAACTTTCAAAGGAAACTGGCTTATCAATAGAGAGATTAAATTACATATTTAAAATAATGAAACAACCTATTTCTTTAGAAACTGCTATTGGAGAAGAGGAGGATACCACTTTAAAAGATTTTATAGAGGATCAAAACACTTTAAAGCCCGATGAAGTTACCTTTAATTCTGCTTTATCCGTGAAGATAAGAGAACTCTTCAAAACCTTATCAGCCAGAGAGGAAAAAGTCATTAGACTTCGCTTTGGCATAGGTGAAAGACAAGCTTACACTTTGGAAGAAGTGGGGCATAAATTTGGTGTTACAAAGGAAAGAATTCGTCAAATCGAGAGTATGGCCTTGAGAAAATTAAAACATCCCAATCGTATTAAATTACTCAAGTGTTTTCTCCATTATGGCTCTTAGGGAACCTTTTTCACTTGCTCAACAGAGAGAGCTTTGCGAGATCCTTCAAAGGGATTTCCCTCTTCATCCAAGGCCCTTTGAGGTTTTGGCAAAAAGATTTCAGGTTGAGGAAGATTACCTTATAGAAATCTTAAAGGAGTGGCAGAAAGAGGGAAAACTTAGACAGATATCTGCAATTTTTGAGCCTAAGGCCTTTAGACATAATTCTTCTCTTTTTGCCTTTAAAGTAGAAGAAAGATATTTAAAAAGAGCCAGTGACATTATAAATGCCCATCCTGGTGTCAGTCATAATTATCTTCGAAATCATTCCTATAACTTATGGTTTACTCTGGTTGTGCCTCCTGAGAGAGATCTTCTAAAAGAGGTAGAATTTTTATATAAGGAAAGTGGAGCCCAGGATTATTTATATCTCCCAATTCTAAAGGTTTTTAAAATTTCAACCGTTTTCAAAGAAAACGGTGATCTAAATGCAGAAGATATACTTCCTGAGATGAAGGAGACTATATCTTTTGATATCACTGAGAGAGATAAAGCCCTGGTGAAAGCACTTCAAGAGCCTCTCCCTCTCACGAGTAGACCCTTTGAGCAAATAGCAGAAACCCTTGAAATACCAGAAGAGGAAATTTTACTCTGGCTAAAGGAGATGAAAGGAAGAGGGGCCTTGAGAAGATTTGGAGCCCTTTTTAAACATCAAAAATTAGGTTTTACGCAAAATATCATGATTGCCTGGCATATTCCAGAGGATAGACTTGAAGAGATTGGCCATTATTTAGCCTCTAAACCCTTTGTAACACACTGCTATCGCCGACAAGACTATCTCCATTGGCCTTTCAATCTCTATACAATGTGTCATTTTAAAGGCGAAGGCTATGCTATAATAGGAGAATTGGCTAATAAGTTGGGTTTAAAAAATTACCTTGCTTTAGAAACTCTCAAAGAGTATAAAAAAGTTCGTTTAAGACTTTTCTATCATTAATCTTGGATCTACCGCTAATTTTGGAAAAAAGCAAGGATATACCTATAACTGATAAAAAGCAACACAAGGGTTAAAAGGAAACCTATAAATCTTTGAGGTAACTTTTTTTGAAATTTAGCCCCAAGGTAAATTCCAAATAAGCCTCCAATACCCAAGAGTGTTCCTAAGAGAAAATCAGGTCCAATACCACCCAAGATGAAGATGATTACTCCGAGAACAGAAGTTAGAAAGGTTCCAAAGAGAGTTGCGCCGGCAAAAACATAAGGTGGAATTTTAAAGAAAGCAAGGAGAATAGGCGCCATAAGGGCACCGCCTCCTATACCATAAACACCACCAATAATACCTACTATTAATGAAGTAAGTGTCAAGGGGATATTTTTCAAGGTGTAGATTTGTTTACTATATTCAAATTTCAAATACCATATGTTAAATCTTAGCGTTTTGATAGGTTCTGGAGTAAAGCTCACCTGTTTCTTTGGAAAGAGTATATCAAAAAATAGTTTTATCCCTATTATCAAAAGCACTACACCCACAAGCAGTTTAAAATTCTCTAAGTCTTCAAATAGTGAAATTCTCAGAAAATATCCAATTATGACCCCAGGTAAGGTGCCAAGAGTTATCAAAAGAGTGAGGGGATAATATAGACGTTTTTCTCTCCAGTATCGGTAGACACCGCTGGGAATAGCAATAACATTAAATAGATGATTGGTAGCGGTTACAGAAGGAGCAGTGTAGCCCAAGATACTAACCTGGAATGGAAGGAGTAAGAAAGCCCCACTGATGCCAGCGGTTGCACAAAAAAAAGAAAGAACAAAGGTAAACAACGGCGGAAAGAACAGATAGGTTTCTACATTGGAAACAGGAAAGTGATACCATAAAAGTGGCATGAGTATCCCCGTGATGGATGGATTACCTTAACCGATTATATCTTTTAAAGCAGTCTTCGTACCAGGGGGCATCCTTGGGACCTATTTCTAACGCTCTTTGATAGTTGTCTCGAGCACTTGTTAGTCTTCCTAAATTTTCCAAATTTCTGCCTGCATAGTAATAGGTCGAGCCATCAAAGGGGACAAGTTTTTTGGCTTTTTCAAAATAGGCTAAGCTTCTTTCCCAGTTTTGTAAACCAAATTCTGAGAGACCACAGAGATAGTGGGCGGAGAAGAGCTCGGGATTAAGCTTGAGGGCTCTAAAGGCAAAATCTCGAGCAGCTGGGTAATTTTTCTCTTTCAGATTAAGGCGAGCTAAATAAATTAGAGCAGGCACATTTTTGGGATAGAGTTCTAAGGCTCTTTCAAAGTGTTTTTCAGCTCTTTCAAAATCTCTCTCCTTAAAGGCTTTTTTTCCCTTTTCGTATTCCTCAAAGGAGGGTTTGCTCTGAAGAAGCATTTTTTTCATTTCTTCAAATTTTGAAGTGCTTTTTAGGTAACTACCATGAACTTTATGTTGAGCTATTTTTTCTTGCCAGCTTTTAATACGACTCTCTGGTAAAGGGTGTGTGGATAACCATTCAGGAGGTCTGCTTTTTTCCAATTTCTTAAGTTTTTCAAAGACCTTCAACATCCCCTCAGGTGAATAGTTAGATCCTATAAGAATAGAGAAAGCTACTTCGTCTGCCTCCTTCTCTTGATCTCGACTGAACTTTAGACTAATAAGTCCGGCAGATATTTTACTTAGTTGGAAAAGAATTTCACCAGTAAGATTTTGAGGAAGTAAAAAAGAACCAATCTGAAGCAGGAGATTGAGCGCTAACTGTTTTTCAACAAATCGTGCATGATGCCTTTTTTCAATGTGGCCTATTTCATGGCTTAATATTCCAGCAAGTTCATCTTCGTCCTCTAAAATTAGAAAGATTCCTCGAGTAATTATTACTGGTCCACCTGGTAAAGCAAAGGCATTAACAATGTTTGAATTAACTAAATAAAATTGATAATCCATTTTACGCTGGGCCCTTTGAGCAAGCCTCTTACCTAAATTGTTCAAGTATGTCTGGAGTTCTTCTTCCGGATATATCCCTTCAAACTCATCAATGGATGCAGGTAGATAGAGCTTGCCAAGTTCAATTTCCCTCTCTTCAGAAATAAGTTTAAGAGGGAAACTATTAACCTCTATAAAAGAGGAGCTAAAAGTAAAAAAAAGGATGAATAAAAAAAGAACCAGACTTGTGATGATCTTCATTGTCTTTAATTTTAGTCTAAAAATCCCTTTGTCAAGGGGGAGATGCATGAGTCCATATGATTTTAGACTGAGGGGGAATTCTCGTAAAATTTATAACAAATCCACTCTAAAGGCGATACATTCCCAAGACCACTATGCACCCTCTCCATATTATACCATATCAAATACCTCATAAGCTCCCTGTTAAACTCCTCCAAATCATCCTTCAACATCCACTACTTATACCCAATAAACTCCTCCTCCAATGTCCAGTTAACCCCCCCTCTACATACCCATTCCCTCTGGGATTCCGAGGATACGCAAATCCCCCCAAAAACTCACTCCCATTATCAGTCTGTACTTCTCCTATCTCAAAAGAAGCTTTCGCCTTAAAATTACTTCCAAAAATCCCTCCCACTCTTGCTTGATAAACGACTTAACCTACAGGCGTGAATAAATCTACCAGCCACACCCTTTCGCCTCCTCCTCTTCCTCTCGAAACCCCTCCACTCTTCCCATTATAACTGAGGCCTCTTTACTACCTCTCTTCAAACTTACCCCCTTACTTTATACACCTCTTTCTGCAAAATCTATCCACCAGGGGCTTAAGCTTCTCCTTGCCTGTGTGAGGACGGTCTCTCCTATAATTCAGTATAAACCTAATTACTTTCTTTCGCCACTGCTCTAAAACATTTTCCTCTTTGGTCAACTGTGGTTTTTATGCCTAAGGAGTAATGAAATTTGATGCCCTTTAGTCTAAAGGCAAGTTCTTTTCTCTGGTATACATCTTTGACTGCTTTAAGTCTTTGTAGTATTTTTAAGTCTTTGATGGGAGAAGGGGTTAGTGAGAAGCTAAACAATTGATTTTCAATTTTTACACTATATTTTCTTCTAAAAAGACCTTTAACTTAGGCATTTTTTATTTTTTTTATGTCTCCCTTTTTGTTGGAACTTGGATTGTTTTCCTTTTTTGCACATTAAATAGGAGGAAAATAGCTGAAGCACCAAGTTATTCTCCAATAGCTTTAATAACTTTTTGTGATTTCACAACCTTTTGTGATTTCACTCTGCAGCCCTCAACCTCTTAGTAAAAGAGTCATCTTCTCATGTCTCTGTGTTCTGATCTTATGAAGAGATAGAGCCTTTTTCAACTAAATAATTCAGAGCTAAAGCTTCTAGGAAGAGAGATTTTTTGGCGGGTTGACTTCGTTTGCGATAGTGGAGTGATCCATCAAAGTTTGTATTTAAGGGACCCTGTATGCTGGTAACTCTTTCAGTTTTGATTGGCTTCAAGAGTCTCTAATCTTTTGAGAGGCTCGAGGGTAGAGGCCTTTGTTTTTGCCCTGCTTGTTGAGAATATGTTCAGTAATACATAAAAATTTGTCCAGAAGAAGGGGGATGTTCAGAAAAATTACAGATTTAGTATTGAATTGCCCTCGAGGTGGTACAGTGAAAATTATCCTAAAATTCTACTCGGTTTCCAATTATGTGGTCTTATACGAATGATAGATAAATCAGGGCTTTATGTTAAAATGGATAAGTAATATGAGAGCCTGGGTTATAGAAAAGATTGGTCCCTTTGATGGGAAAAATCTTGTTTTAAGGGAGATGCCTGAGCCATTTATACATGAAGATGAGATTCTAATTCAAGTTTTAGCCTGTGGAGTTTGTCATACGGAACTTGATGAACTGGAAGGTAGAGCACAGCCTACCTTTTTACCTATAGTTCCTGGGCATCAAATTGTGGGAAAAATAGTTGCTCTTGGAGAGAGGGTCTCAAGGTTTAAGGTAGGAGATTATGTAGGGGCAGGTTGGATTTGGTCTTCCTGTGGAAGTTGTAGTTTTTGTCAGAGAGGGTTTGAAAATCTGTGTCCTGAATTTAAAGGGACAGGCAAAGATGTTCATGGCGGTTATGGAGAGTATTTTAAAATCAAGGAGGCCTATGCCTTCAAATTACCTACTTATGCTACTTATGAGTTTTTAGCCCCTCTCTTTTGTGCGGGAAGTATCGGTTATCGAGCACTAAAATTAACTCACCTTACAGACGGGGAGCCCCTTGGTCTCATTGGTTTTGGGGCTTCTAATCATTTAGTTCTTCAGGTAGCTAAATATCTTTATCCTCACTCTCCAGTTTATGTCTTTGCTCGAAATCCCCAAGAGAGAGAATTAGCCTTAGCCCTTGGAGCAGATTTTGCAGGAGATATTGGAGACCCACCTCCTACTCCACTTCAGGCTCTAATTGATACTACCCCTGTTTGGAAACCTCCCTTTTACATGTTAAGATACTTACAACCAGGGGGAAAACTGATTATAAACGCTATTAGAAAGGAAGATAAAGACAGGAATTTCCTTCTTGAACTCGCTTATGAGAGGGATTTATGGCTAGAAAAGGAAATAAAAACTGTAGCTAATATTACTAAGCAGGATATTGAGGAGTTTTTGAAGCTTGCGGAGAAAATGCAGTTAAGGCCAGAGATTGAGATATATTCCTTTGAGGAAGCTACAAAAGCTCTTAAAGATTTAAAGGATCGAAAGATTAGAGGTGCCAAAGTTTTGAAAGTATCTTCATAGAGTAGGAGTGGGGCTATGTTGGGTTATGCTTTTACTGAGAGGGAGAAAATCCTTATTGATTTGGTGAAAAAAATAGGTGAGGAATATATTCAACCCAGGGCTTTGGAGTGGGACGAAAGAGAGGCTTATGACCCTCTTCCTATTAAGGCCCTTGCTGATGCGGATCTTTTTGGGCTTATTGTTCCTGAAGAATATGGTGGTTTAGGATGGGGTGTGAAGGAAATGTGTCTTGCGGTAGAGTGGCTTTCTTATTTTTGTGCAGGGGTTTCTACCACTTATGCAGCTTCCTTTTTAGGTGCCTATCCCATAATTCTCTTTGGTAATAAAGCCCAAAAAGAAAGATACTTACCTTTGATAGCTAAAGGACGATATCTCTGTGCCTTTGCTTTGACTGAGCCTCAGGCAGGCAGTGATGCCTTTGCGATTAAGACCTCTGCCAAATTACAGGGGGATTATTACGTTCTCAATGGAGTTAAGCAATGGATCACAAATGGGGGCATTGCGGATATTTACATTGTAATAGCCTTAACAGATCCTACTAAGGGATCAAGAGGGGCAAGCGCTTTTATTGTGGAAAAGGATGATCCTGGCTTTGTAGTTGGTAAGAAGGAGAAAAAATTGGGTTTGAGAGCCTCTCTTACAACTGATCTTATTTTTAATGATTGTAAGGTTCCTAAGGACAGATTGATTGGCAAAGAAGGGACAGGCTTTTTAGTAGCCTTAAAAACCCTTGATTATGCCCGCTGTGGCGCAGGGGCTCAAGCCCTGGGCATAGCTCAAGCCGCCTTAGAGATTAGCTTGAGACATGCCAAAAGGAGAATCCAATTTGGACAACCAGTTTATAATTTTCAGGCGGTAAGTCATACCTTTGCGGAGATGATTATGAGACTTGAATCCGCAAGAGCTTTAGTATATCAGGTAGCAAGTTCTATAGACAGTGGCGCAAAAGACTTTTCAGGGGCCTCTGCTATGGCAAAGTGCTATGCTACTGATCAGGCTATGTGGATCACAGAAAGGGCTATCCAAATGATGGGAGGTTACGGATATATGCGAGACTATCCCGTGCAGAAGCTTTTCAGAGATGCAAAATGCCTTCAAATATATGAAGGCACTAATGAAATTCAAAAAAATATTATAGCCAGAGAATTAGCCAAATTCTACAAATAAGGGGAAAAAAGGAATGGAAAAAATTATAGTATGCATCAAAGGAGTTCCTAAGCCCGAAACAGTTAAGGTTGACCCGGAGAGGCACATCCTTATCAGAGAGTCAGCAGAGCTCATTTTGAATCCTCCAGACAAAGCTGCCTTAGAAATGGCCATGAGGTTAAAGGATAGACATGGAGTTAAAGTCACGGTATTATCTATGGGACCTCCCAATGTGCTACCTATTTTAAAAGAGGCCTTTGGTTTAGGAGCGGATGAGCTAATTTTACTCTCAGACAGAGCCTTTGCAGGAGCGGATACCTTAGCTACAAGTAGAGTAATTGCCCAAGCTATCAGAACTCTTGCTCCCTACAGTCTTGTCCTTATGGGTCTTAAGTCTATAGATGGAGAAACCGCTCAAGTTCCTCCAGAGACCGCAAGTTTACTTAATTTGCCCTCAGTAATTAATGTGTTAAATATAATCTACAGAGAAGGGAAGTTTTTAGTAATTCGGGAGACCAACTATGGAGAAGAGGAGTTAGAGATAGAGCCGCCTTTGGTGGTAAGTATGAGCCCAAAACTTGATTACTTTAGACCCCCCTCTCTTAAACGCCTTCTTATGGCTAAAAATCTTGATTATAGAACCCTTGGAGCAGTGGATCTTTCCCTACCCGAGGAGATTTTGGGACTTAGAGGTTCTCCCACAAAGGTGGCGGGAGTTTTTGAAAAAGTCCTTGTGCAGAGGGGTGAACTTTGGAAAGGAGAGCCAGAAGAATTAGCGGAGAGATTTTTGGAGCTATTAAGAGTGAGGGGGTTTTTAAAAATTTAATCCTAAATTGAGGAGAAGCTATGAGTGAGACAATATTGGCTTATGGAGAATTCTTTGAAGATAAAATTAGTCCAGCAAGTCTTGAAATTTTGACCCCCCTTTGGGAGATTTCTCGTTCCCTACAAAAGAAACTCCTTCTCCTCATTCTTTCTGATGACCTAAAAAGGGTAAAAGAAGATAACTCCTTGAAAAGGGCCTTATGTGACGAAATACTGGTGATTGAGCATCAAGAACTTAAGGAATTTAGAGATGATCTATATAGTAGAGTTTTAAGTTTTGTCGCGAGAGAGTTTCATCCTTACGGATTTTTTTTTCCAGCAACTCTCCAGGGTTTAGCCCTAGCTCCCCGAATAGCAGCGGAGTTAGGAGTGGGGCTTTGTGCTCATGTTAATGCCCTTGAGTTAGAAGGGGAAAGATTAATCATGATGCGACCTACCTTTGGAGATAACATTATAGCTAAACTTTACTCGGAGACTTATCCCATAATGGCAACTTTAGCCCTTGGTGCTTTTAGTACAAAAGAGGGAAGTGAGAACCCAATAATAAAAAAATTTAATCTTCCTCAAGATTTTGATTGGAGCAGTAAAATGAAGGTTAGAGCTAAAAGAAAGACCAAGAAAGAAATAAATAGATTAAGTGTGGCAAAGGTGGTGGTAGCGGGAGGACTTGGATTAAAAAGTAAAGAAAACTTCTTAAAACTTTTTGAGTTGGCGAAATACTTAGAAGGTGAAGTAGGAGCAACAAGGCCTGTTTGCTATGCGGGATGGACCGAAGAGGATAGAATGATTGGTATAAGCGGGGTTTCTGTTAAGCCAAAACTTTATCTGGGTTTTGGTATCTCAGGTGCTATTCAACATACCGTGGGTATGGAAAATTCTGAGTTTATTATTGCTATAAATACCGATGAAGGGGCTCCTTTAGTGAAGATGGCCCACGTGGCTATAATAGCAGATGCAGAAAAGATACTTAACTACATATTAAAAAAGCTAAAAAGTTAACCCTTAAGCAGGGTCTGGAACTTTTTTCTTATACCCTTTATATGGTCCCCTTCCCAGTATAGCTTGTCACAATTGGCACAATAGTTAAACTCGTTATATCTTTTCCATACCTTTAAAGGAATACGCCCTCTAAATTCCTCCTTTTTTACCGGGATTAATTTTTTTCCGCAAAGACTGCATAAATCAAGGGTTAACTTAGGTTCTAAGCCCAATTTGTGGATAACAAAGAATATTTGGGCTTTGAGAGGCCCTCTAGGGAGTAGAAGATAACTCAAATTAAACTTTTCTAATTGCTTAGCAGTTTGAGCACTGGTGACTAAAAAAATTCTATCTTGCTTTTTCCATATCTTTTCTGGGGTAATTTTATCTTCTTCAAGTTCAACTTGATATCCCATAAAGCGAAGCCATTTGGCTAAACCAGAAAGGGAAGCTTCTAAATAATATATTTTTTCTCTATTATGTGAGCCTTTATTATGAAAATTCTCTAAGGACATAAGTTTAAAGATTAAGATTATTTTACCAAAGCAAAATCTTTTTTAAAGATAGTATTCTACTATAAAATCTTTATTCTGAAGTGAAAAAATAAGTTTAATTAAGTAAAAAAGTCTAAATTAATTTAAATTATCCTTGTTGAATTTCTATTTTTAGGCTTGACAAAAAAAAGAGGTTTTATATATTGGTATTTTACTAAAAAATTGTAGGGAGGTTATTATGGGAGAGGTGAAAAAGCACGATACACCATTGATGGATGATTTGAAGTCTGGTCCTTGGCCAAGTTTTGTTGATGATATTTATTCTTATGCGGAGAGGCACAAAAAGCAGGCTTGTTTTGACATCTTGGGGCAGATGGAGCTTTCTTATAAGAACAAGGAGACTCACTGGAAACATGGAGGAATAGTTGGTGTTTTTGGCTACGGTGGAGGGGTTATAGGAAGATACTCTGATCAACAGGAAAAATTTCCTGCCATCTGGGCCTTTCATACGGTGCGCGTAAATCAACCTGCAGCAAAGTGGTATCATACTTCAGCACTTAGAAAGTTATGTGACATGTGGGATCATAGAGGTAGTGGCATTATGAATTTGCATGGTTCTACCGGAGATATTATCCTTCTTGGAACGGTTACGGAACAATTAGAGTATATTTTTTACGATTTAGGGCATCAGCTAAAGATGGATCTTGGAGGATCTGGTTCGAATTTGAGAACTCCTGAATGTTGTATGGGTATGTCCAGATGTGAGTGGTCTTGTATCGATACTCAAGATATTGTTTATGAGTTGACTATGGCTTTTCAGGATGAGCTTCACCGTCCTGCCTTTCCTTATAAATTTAAAATAAAGGTTTCAGGTTGCCCTAATGACTGTGTAGCAGCTATCGCACGAGCTGATTTTTCCGTTATTGGAACCTGGAGAGATAGGATAAAGATTGATCAAGAGGCGGTTAGAGCCTATGTGGGTGGTGAACTGAAGCCAAACGCAGGGGCACATAGTGACAGAGATTGGGGTCCCTTTGACATTAAAAAGGAGGTAATAGATCTTTGCCCCACTAAATGTATGTTTTGGGATGAGGGGCAGAGAAAGCTCTATATCAATGATGCGGAATGTAACAGATGTATGCACTGTATAAATGTTATGCCTGAAGCCCTTTGGCCAGGAGATGACAGAGGAGCAGTAATTCTGATGGGAGCTAAGGCCCCGATTCTTGAGGGAGCGCAACTCTCCACTGTAATTATTCCATTTATGAAACTTGAACCTCCCTATGATAACCTCAAGAATCTTCTTTACAAGGTATGGGATTATTGGATGGAACATGGAAAAAACAGAGAAAGACTCGGTGAGACTATTCAAAGGATTGGTTTAAATAGATTTATAGTTGATGTATTAGGGATAAAGCCTATACCTCAACATGTTAAAGAGCCCCGCTCTAATCCTTATATCTTTTGGAAAGAAGAAGAAGTAGAAGGTGGTTGGACAAGAGATGTGGCTGAGTTTAGAAAACGTCACCCTGCATAATTAAAAATTTAATTCCAAAAAGGAGGGGAATATGAGTGAAAGACCAGAAAGACCAGATCCAATTTATACGCAACCTTATGATCCTACATTAGCAGAAAAGTTATATAATCCTCAAAAGCCAATGGAAAATAGAATTACCGACATAGGTCCCCCTCATTATTGGCAGTTTCTCCCCCCTGTAATTCAGAGAAACTACGGGAAGTGGAAATCTCATGAAATAATTCAACCTGGTGTTCTCAAATATAAAGCTCATTCTGGAGAGGTAGTATATGTTGTTCGTTGTGGAACCCCAAGATTAGAAACTACAGATTATGTTCGTGAGATTTGTGAGATCGCGGATAAATATTGTGATGGTTATGTTCGTTGGACAACCAGAAACAATGTAGAATTTCATGTAACTGATGAAGAAAAACTTAGGGCTCTCCTTGAAGATCTTAAAAGTAGAAAGATGCCTAATGGAGCATATAAGTTTCCAATAGGAGGGACTGGAGCCTCTGTAACAAACATAGTTCACACCCAAGGATGGATTCACTGTCACACTGCGGCAATAGATGCCTCTGGTGTGGTTAAGGCTATTATGGATGAACTCTTTGATTATTTTGGCTCACACAAACTACCAGCGCAGGTAAGATTAGCCTTAGCTTGCTGTATAAACATGTGTGGTGCGGTTCATTGTTCTGATATAGCGGTGGTAGGGATTCACAGAAAGCCACCTCTTGTGGAAGATGAAAGATTAGATAAAGTATGTGAGATACCCCTTGTTATTGCCTCATGTCCTTTGGGAGCCATAAAGCCAGCTACAGTAGAAGTGGCGGGTGAAAAGAGAAAGTCTGTCCGAGTTAATGTGGATCGCTGCATGTTCTGTGGTAACTGTTATACTATGTGTCCTGCCATGCCCATATCTGATGGTCAGGGAGATGGGTTGGCTTTAGTGGTTGGTGGAAAGGTTTCCAATAGGATTACACCTCCTACCTTTTCCAAGGTGGTAATCCCCTTTATCCCCAATGAACCTCCCCGTTGGCCTACCGCGGTAAAATGGATTAAAAAGATTCTGGAGATTTACTCCCAAAATGCGAGAAAATACGAAAGAGTAGGGGATTGGATTCAAAGAATTGGTTGGGAAAAGTTCTTTGAATTAACTGATATTCCCTTCACCTGGCATTTAATTGATGATTATAGACTTGCCTATGATACTTACAGAACCTCAGTGCACTTTAAATTTACCAGTCATGTAGAGACAGTTACAGACTTTGAATAAAACAAGTGAGGTGTAGAAACTATGGATAAAGAAACTTTGAAACAAAAGATCATGGAAGTTTTCCAAAAAAAAGCAAGCGGGGCAGGCAAAAGTAAGATCTATCTAAAGGATTTGCAAAGGGAAATTCCAGAGGCTAATCCCAGAGACATCAAAAATGCTGCAAACGAGCTTGTTAAAGAGGGGAAACTTGAATATTTTTCAACGGGAAGCACAGTTATGTATGGGCTTCCAGGAGTAGGGATGGGCTTAGAAGCAGGAATGGAAAAGCCGGAAGAGTAACTAATTATTAAGAAGCCCCCACTAAGGGGGCTTTTTCTATTTACTTTAAATTATTAAACCTTTTGGGTAGTTGAATATTGTTCATCGCTTTTAGCTTCCTTTTTAGGTTCCTCTAGTTTCTTCAGATCCTCGGAGACATCTCCCTCTTTTAAGGATTCCTTGAAGGATCTTATTCCTTTTCCTAAGCCTGCTCCTACTTCTGGTAATTTTTTAGCTCCAAAGATCAAGAGAGCTAAGAAGAGAATAATAAATAGTTCTTGACCGCCAAGACCAAAGGGCATTATCCTACCTCCTAAGATTGTGAATTTTTATAATCATTATACCTATCTCGTAGAGACCTGTCAAGGGTAAGGCAAGAAGAATTTGATTGAGAGGGTCAATTCCTGTTGTAATAACGCTTGCTAAAATAAATGATAAGACTATGGCATAGGGTCTGAACCTCTTTAATTGTTCTAGACTTACGATATCCATTTTATATAGGAGAAAGATGATAGAGGGAACTTGGAAGAAAATTCCAAAGATAACAAGTATTTTCAACAGGAAGTTTATGTATTCTTTAAGGTAGGGTTTAAACACTAAGAACTGTGCTCCGAAGGAGTGGAGGAATTTTAGAATAAAGGGTAGAAAGAGAAAAAAAGCAGTAACTGCCCCAATTAAAAAGGAAAAGGAGCTCAATATTAGTGCTGATTTTAACCATCTTTTTTCTTGAGGATAGAGCCCTGGAGCCACAAAAAGCCATAATTGATAAATGATATAGGGACTTCCTATAACAAAACCAAGAATTACTGAAATCTTTATCTGATTAGCAAAAACTTCCGGCAGGGTTTTAAAATAAACCTTAGCCTCCTCTTTAAGAAAGGGTTTAAGGGGATTTATCAAGAACTCTATAATTTGGTCTGTGAAAATATAGACAACGATACAGGATACAATCCAACCTAAAAAAGCCTTTATAAGGCAAGCCCTAAGTTCAAGAAGATGTTCAATAAAGGGTTGTTTTTTATCTGAAAGTTCAGGCATTTAGAAGCTCTTCCATGGCTTGAGCTATGGATAGAGCATCTATTCCTGCAAGTTTGAATAGTTCCTTAGGATGTCCTGATGACGCAGGAGCTTTATGGCCCAATAATTTAATCTTGGTTTTGATTCCATATTGGCCAAAAATAGAAGCTATTTTATTTCCGAGCCCTGTTTCCCTGTAGTGATCTTCTGCAACCACAATATGTTGTTGTTCACTAGCCCTTATGAGATCATCTAAAGGTAAAGGTTTAATAGAGGCAATATTTAAAACCGAAACTTCTATTTTCTTTTCCCTTAGAATATGCCAGGCTTTAATGGCTTCATTAGTAATGGTCCCATAGGTAATAATGACACCGTTTTCCCCATGTCTTAACCAATCTCCTCTTCCAGGAATGAATTCATAATTTTCATCAAAATAAGGTGTGCCATCCTCTTTGGTAATTATTGGCACTTTAGAGCGTCCCATGCCTACGAATATATTGCCTGGCCTCATGGCAATTACTCTGATTATATGGTCTGTCTGATTAGGATCCGCAGGTATGTATATTTCAAAATCTTGAAGGTTAAAGAGGAGTCCTAAATAATCAATACATTGATGGGTAGGACCATCCTCTCCTACATCAGTTCCAAGATGTGTGCAGACTACCTTTAGGGCACTCTTGTTTAAAGAATTTAAGCGCAATTGGTTGTAGACTTCATCGATACCAAAGACTCCAAAGGTAGAAAAGAAAACTAAAAATCCCTCCTTGGATAGAGCTCCAGCTACCGTAGCAGTGTGATGTTCCTGAATACCGGATTCAAAAAAAGCTTGAGGGGAATACTTTTTAAACTCACTCATTTTAACCGAGCTTTCCAAATCACAGGTAAGCCCAAGCACTACTGGAGGTTTATTGGAGAAATTATTAGCCTGGGCCAGTTTTAAAAGAGCTATTCCATAGGCTGATCTACAGTCAATATTAGTGTCAAATGAATAAATTGTGGGTTCTGAGGGATTAAGAAAAATAGGCAAAGCTTCGTGAGCTTCGTGGGGAAAGGAGACTTGGTAAGTTTTTCTTTTTTCCTTTAAAAGGTCTAATTCCGAGGGATCAAATCCCAGTTCTTCTAAGGCTTTTTTGGCTAAATCTTCTGGTAAGGCGGAGCCATGCCATTTGGGATCATTTTCCATAAAGGAAATACCTTTGCCCATAATAGTATGGGCAAGAATAGCTGAAGGTTTTGAGGTATCTTCCATTTCACCTTTTATAATCTTTCTAAGGGCTTGATATATTTCTTGAAAATTGTGTCCATCGATCTCAATCAAATTCCAGGAGGTAGCAAGTATTTCCTCTTTAATTCTTTGAGGCATTACTTCATGGATAGCCCCACCAATTTGAAGTTTGTTGTAATCAATTAGCACAATGAGATTGTTTAGCCCAAATTTTACCGCCCATCGTCTGGCTTCAATAACTTGTCCCTTTTGTTGTTCTCCATCTCCCATGAGACAGAACACCCAATTAGGAAGGCCTTTCAGTTTAAGAGCTTTGGCCATCCCACAGGCAGCTGAAAGCCCTTGTCCTAAGTTACCCGTGTTCCACTCAATACCAGGAACAGCTTGTTCTACATGGCCGGCAAAGGCAGAATTAGCTCTTCTAAATTCCATCAGAAAAGGTTCTTCTGGGATAAAACCATATTCACATAGGACACTATAAACACCAGGACTAATGTGACCATTACTTATAACTACTCTGTCTCTTTCTGGAGCTCGTGGATTTTTAGGATCAACCTTGGCTAAGGCATAAATCATGAGAAGTAAAGAAAGAGAAGATAAAGAACCTCCAGGATGACCAGATCCAGCAAGCGTGGTAGCTAAAATTATCCTTCTTGCACATCTTCTAAAGGCTTCATTAAAAAATTGTATTTCTTCAAAAGATAGGGCCTCTTTGTGAGGAGATATTTTGAGCATCCTTTACTCCTTGAGGAAATTGAGGGGGAATTTTAATCGGATCTAAGGAAAAATCAAGTGCTTTTCTTTTCTCTTTTCATAGCAATAGTGCCAGTTCTAACTATTTCCTTAATTCCCATTGGTTGCAAGAGTTCAATAACTGCCTCAAGCTTGTTTTTGTCCCCTGTCACCTCAATGATATAGGTCCTTGGGGTTACATCAACTATTTTTAACCTGAAAATTTCACAAATCCTAAAGATTTCTTCCCGATTCTCTTTTTCTGCTCGGACTTTTATTAAGGCCATCTCTCTTTCTACATAATCTTCCTCTTCTGTAACATCAACCACTTTATATACATCTATTAAACGTCTTAATTGTTTGATTATCTGCTCAATAATTTGATCGTCTCCCCGAGTAACTAAGGTTAAATGAGAAAGTGTTGGATCAAGAGTTTCCGCTACACATAGACTGTCTATGTTAAAGCCCCTTCCACTAAAGAGACCTGCAATACGCGCAAGAGCACCTGGAGTATTCTCAACTAAGACAGAAAGAGTACATTTTCTCTCGGACATCTTTCCTCCTTATTTTAAACTAGAATCATTTCTGTAGTAGCCTTTCCAGCTGGAACCATGGGGAAAACTCCCTCTTCTGGTGCTATAATAACATCTAAAATTACTAACTTGTCAAGGGAGAGAATCTTTTTTAATGTGGGTTCTACCTCTTGAGGTTTTGTAATTCTCATGCCCACAGCTCCATAGGCCTCAGCAATCTTAACAAAATCAGGAAGAGTAGCAAACTTTACTGCGGAATATCTTTTTTCATAAAAGAGTTCCTGCCATTGCCTTACCATACCCAAGTAGCCGTTATTGAGAATTATTATTTTAATGGGAAGTCTTTGATCCATGGCGGTAGCCAATTCTTGAATGTTCATTTGAATGGAGCCATCTCCGGCTATGTCAATAACTAATTTGTCTGGATTACCCATTTGAGCACCAATAGAGGCGGGGAACCCAAACCCCATGGTTCCTAAACCCCCGGAGCTGATCAAAGTCCGAGGATATTTGAACTTATAAAATTGAGCGGTCCACATCTGGTTTTGGCCTACTTCAGTGCAAATAATGGCATTACCCTGGGTTAATTCATAAAGCTTTTCGATAACATATTGAGGCTTTATGTAATTGGGGTCCTCCTTGTAAGAAAGGGGATACCTTTTTTTCCAAATCTCAATTTGTGCCCACCAGTCACTAAATCGCTCCTTAAAATATTTTTTGGGTTTGCCTACTTCCTTTATTAACTCCAGGAGCCTCTGTAGGCTACGTTTACAATCCCCAACTATAGGGACATCGACTTTTACATTTTTTTGAATAGAAGTGGGATCAATATCGATATGTATTATTTTAGCAAAGGGTGCAAAGGCATCCAGTCTTCCTGTGACTCGATCGTCAAATCTGGCTCCTACTGCCAAGAGCAAATCACAATTGGCAACCGCCATATTGGCATAATAAGTTCCATGCATTCCCAACATGGCTAAAGATTGAGGATGATCTCCCGGGAAACCACCTAATCCCATAAGAGTCATAGTAACCGGGAGATTTAATCTTTCCGCTAATTCTCTTACTTCTTCGGAAGCACCTGAGGAGATAACCCCTCCCCCTACAAGAAATACTGGTCTTTCCGCTTTTTCTAAAAGTTGATAGGCTTTCTCAATTTGTTTTATATGTGGCTCATAGGTTGGATTATAGCTTCTTAAGTGTATTTCCTCAGGATAATTAAATTCTCCCTTAGCTTGCTGAACATCCTTAGGAAGATCCACCAAGACGGGACCAGGCCTTCCCGTGCGGGCAATGTGAAAGGCTGCTTTTAAGATGCGGGGTAAATCTTCTACTTTTTTTACTAAAAAATTGTGTTTGGTTATAGGTCTCGTAATACCAGTTGTATCAACCTCTTGAAAAGCGTCGTTACCAATTAATTTTGTAGGAACTTGACCAGTCAAAACCACAATAGGAATGGAGTCCATATAAGCGGTTGCAATGCCAGTGACAGTGTTTGTTGCCCCTGGCCCCGAAGTAACTAAGGCCACCCCAACTTTTCCCGTGGACCGGGCAAAACCATCTGCAGCATGTGTTGCTCCCTGTTCATGCCTTACTAAAACATGATGAAGATTTTCCGTTTTATATATTTCGTCATAAATATCAATAACCGCTCCTCCTGGATAACCAAATATTATTTCCACTCCCTCTCTTTTTAGAGCCTCTACTACCATCTTCGCACCAGTCATTATTTCACCCAATTTAGCCTCCCTCCTTCTGATATTTTTTAATCAGATAAAAAATGCGCTCCTTTAAGTGAAGCTTTTCCAATTTAATTTGTTTTTCTCTAATTTCTTCTTCAGTGGTAAGATAGGGTTTTTTCACTAATTCCTCTAATTCTCTCTCTAAACACTGGTGTTTCTCATAAAGTTCCCTTATGTCCTCGTGCTTCTCTGCAAAGGCTTTTATCATCTCTTTATCCATACTTATACCCCCTAAGGTTATATCAAATTTCTAAATCTTACGAGAATTTGTGAAAAATTTCTTGAATTAACTCTTAGGTTCATCCTTTAAAGGGGCAATAGCTCTAAGTAATTCTATGGGTAAGGGGAAAAGGATGGTGGAATTCTTTTCGGTGGCAATTTCAGTTAGGGTTTGTAAATAACGGAGTTGTAAGGTTATTGGATTTTCTGACATAATCTTAGCAGCTTCAAGAAGGGTTTTAGAAGCTTGATATTCTCCATCGGCACTAATAATTTTTGCCCTTCTTTCTCTCTCCGCTTCTGCTTGTTTTGCCATAGCTCTCTTCATCTCTTCTGGTAGGTCAATTTCCTTTATTTCTACTTTTGAAACCTTCACTCCCCAGGGTTCAGTTTCCGCATCTAAAATCTCTTGAAGCTTCATGTTTAACTTTTCTCTTTCCGCCAAAATTTCATCAAGTTCTGCCTGACCACATATACTTCTGAGAGTAGTCTGAGAAAGCTGACTTGTGGCATAGTAATAATCTTCTACTTGTAAAAAGGCCTTATCAGGATCCATAACCCTAAAATAAACAACCGCACTTACTCTAATGGAGACATTATCCCGAGTTATAACTTCCTGTGGAGGAACATCAAGGGTAACCGTTCTTAAATCAATTTTTCTCATTTTATCAATAATAGGAATGAGGAGGATCAATCCAGGGCCCTTTACCTTATGAAATTTCCCAAGTCTAAGCACGACCGCTCTTTCATATTCGTTTATTACCTTTATAGAAGCCTGTAGGAAAAGTAAAATAATAAGTATAATAAACAGTAAGGACAATCCCATAGCCCACCTCCAAAATTTATATTAATTTCTTACATCTATATAATTGAATTTAGCGAAAGCCCCATTAAAAGTCAAGATTAATTTAGCAGATAGACTATTTTTGACCAAAATTTTTATAAAGATATTCTACTATAATTTCCTGTTCTCTTGAACTTATCGGAGCTCCCCATCTTATCATTCTATTTACAATATCCTCCCACTCTAATTTACTTAATCTTTGGTTGATCACAACATCAAGACCGTGACAGAGATTGCACTTACTTAAGATTAAAGCTTTACCTTCACCTTCAGGTAAAGGTAACTCTTTAGTATAGATTAGAGATGTGAAAGATACTATTATAATTATACATAAAAATATAATATATTTATTCAACATAAACATTTACCATATCAATACTATTGTATAAGTAACCATCTTGATTCCAATAGGGAATAAAAGGTTGGGTTCTTCCACGGTTATCTGTAGCTTTACTCATAAGTGTATAATAGCCCTTTTGTGGAGGTCTCCATTCAAATTCCCAACTACACCACACATATTTTCCTTCATTCCTAACTATTTTTGCCCTCTGCCAGGTTCTTCCTCCGTCAGTAGAAACTTCAACTTTTTTAATATATCCTTCTCCAGTCCATGCATATCCCTTTATAAGGATCTTCTCGGAACTTAATTTACTCTCATTATGAGGGTTAGTTATTATTGATTTCACTTCCAGTTCTGTTAAGACAAACATATCCTTGGGGGAAAGTTTTGTGCCTGGTTTAACAGGATTTTTGGGATGTCTATATTTGTCTACCATATAAAAGCCATCATACTCTCTATCGCTAACCGTTATATTTATTAACCATTTTACTGAAGCTGCCCCACCCCATCCAGGCACCACTACTCTTAAAGGATATCCGTGATAAATGGGAAGCGGTTGGCCATTCATCTCGTAAACCAGTAAGGTCTCAGGGCTTAGGGCCTTTTCTATGGGGATACTTCTTCTAAAATCAGGTGAACCAGGGGTAAAGGGTTCATCTGCCCCATCAAAAATAACATGCTTTGCCTTATCGGTTAGATGTGCCTTTTCTAATACATCTTTAAGTCTTACACCTTTCCAAAGGGCAGTGCCAATTCCTCCCTTTTTCCATTGATTACCAGAGGCCTTAGGTTCAAAAAAACTTCTACCATTTCCATAACACTCTAAGGTTATTAGAGCCTCAACTTCTTTAAATTTTTTCAGGTCTTCCATGGTTAGAACAAGGGGCTTTTTAACCTCGCCAGTTATAGTTAATCTCCAATCCTTAACATTGAGTTCTGGCATAGAAGTATTATTTCTAACAAAGAATAATTCATTTGGAGTAATAAAGTATTCAAAACCCTCAGGAGGCATTTCTAAAACTATAGGTTTTCTCGATAAAATAATCATTTTTTCTTTACCAGGAAAAACCTGAGGTTCCAGGGTGAGTTCTTTCGTTTGGGCCAAAAGATTTTTAGAAAAGCCATCTATATTGAGAAATAAGGCTCCAGTAAGATGCCCTAAAACTTTCAAAAAATCCCTTCTGCTGTTTGAAAATTTCGTTTTTTTCATACTTTAATTCCTCTTTCTTAAATTTTTTTATTTTCAGATTTTAAAAGAAAAAGGCAATATAGTCAAGGGTAAATTTCAGAGGTTGTGCTTTTAATGAATTTGGTTATCATTAAAATACCTATGCTAAAAACATTTTTCGTTTTTCTACTTTTTCTCTTTATTATTCCTAAGGGTATCCAAGCTTTTTCTATAAAGGCCATCCAATTAGAGAGGACTTCGGAGGGATATTTTGTTTTAAGTTTAGTTTTCAGTAACTTCCCTACTCAGGAGCTTATATTATCGTTAAAGAGACAGAGTGGGAATATACTTATTCTTTATGAGTTTGAAATATATCGAGATAGACTCCTGGGAGAGGATCTCCTCTATAAAGATGTTTATTTTCAACGGGCGGGTTATATCCCCGAGTTGAATAAATATTTTCTTGAAGATAATTGGGGATATTCCCATTTTAATAGGGCGGAAGATCTTATATCAAAGATAGCGTCGCTCTATTTTTTTCCTCTCAATTTTAAAAATTTAGCTCCTTTAGATAGAACAACCTATCTTCTCATTAAAGTTACCCTTAAATATCCCAGCCACTTTAATAGGGATTTACGTTATACCCCTAAGGAAAGAGAAGTAATTCTTAAAACTTCTAAAAGATATGCTCTTTCTCCGTAGACCTGCCTACAAGTTTCTTTTATTTCTCATTTTTATACTTTCCTTTCTTTCTATTCAATATATTCTTTACAAAAGTGAGTGGTTGGAATGGTCACAAAGAAATTTTCTACTCTTTATATTTATTCAGATTGACCTATTGATCCTCCTTTTTCTCTTATACTTGATTTTTCGTTATCTCTTTAATATTTTTTGGGATATTAGAGGAAAAAGGATTTCCCGAAGTCTGAAGTTCAAGCTAATTGCGGTTTATGTATTATCCATTACTTTTCCTGCTATTATTTTAATTTTAGGCAGTTTTTTCTTTCTAAAGAAAGGAATAGACTTTTGGTTCGAAGATATTTCTACACTTCAGATAATTAGTAATCTCCTAAAAGAAGAGGATTTTCTCAAAGACCTTGAAGGAGAGTTGTTATTAAAGGCATATAAAATTAGAGATGAATATATTTCTAAAACAGAAACCATACGGAGTAAAGTTCTTCGAGAACAATATAGATATTTCTTACAATTAGATTCCATAGAGGTATATACCTATCATGGTGAACTATATAAAAAAACTTATTCCTCTCAATTAGAAGAAAAACCCGGCATATCTCCCTCCATTATTGAAGAACTCTTGAGAGATAAAAAGCCTAAAATTCACATACAACCCTCAAATTCAAATCTTCTCCTGAGAGTCTTTATTTTGGTGCAAGATGCTAAGGGTAACCCCTACATTCTCTCTACGGGAAAGTTAATTGAGCCGAAGGCCATTGTGAATTTTAGTAAAGATGAAAAATATTTTAGTAAGTATTTAAATTTATTCCTTTTTCTATCATTTTCGATATTGTTTTTTCTTACTCTTTATCTTAGCATATGGGTTGGGAACAAATTAGGTAAACAATTAACTGAGCCTTTAGAAAGTCTAATCTTAGCCATCCAAAGGCTCTCTCAAAGAGAGTATGATTTAGAAAACCTTCCAGAGTTTTCCCATCAGGAGGATGAGATAGCGCGCCTTATAAACTCCTTTAGAACCATGGCGCAAGAGATCAAGAGATATGAAGAGACCCTAAGGAGATACAATTACTACTTAGGTGGGGTGTTAAATGCCCTTCCTGTGGGGATTTTAATAATTAAAGAGAATTTAGAGCCCTTTTTCTTAAATCAAACCTTTAAAAAGTGGCTTGAATTCCTGAATATTTCAAACCTACAAGACTGGTTAGAAAAATTGGCTATAAGGGATTATCTAAAGAACCTTGATTTATCTACTTCCTTTTATAAAGTTTTTCACCTTTCAGAGATTGAAAGAGAATTATTTTGGGGTATCACCTTTTTGAGGCTTGATCTTTTTGAAGAGCCTCTTTTTCTCCTCATCGTTGAAAATTTGCAGGAAAAGGAGATCTTAAAGAGATTATCACTCTGGCGAGAAGTTGCTATCAAAATAGCCCATGAAATTAAAAATCCTTTAACGCCTATAAGATTATCCATGGAACGTTTACAAAGAAGATTAGGGGAAGAACCTCTTAGCAAGGAAAATAGAGCTTTACTTAGTAAGACAGTTTCAGTGGTGAATCATTATATAGAGGAGTTGAGAAAACTTGCTCTTGATCTTTATTATTTTTCTCAAAAACCCCTTTCGGAGAGATCAAAAGTTAATATCCTAAAAAACATTGAAGAGGTTTTGGAGCTATACCAATTAGCTTATTCGGAAATCGAATTGGCTATAACCCTAGAAAAGGATACTCTTAGGGACACTTTAATTAAGGGAGACCCTTCTCAACTTAAAAGGGTTTGGATTAATCTATTAGATAATTCTATAAAGGCCATGGGCGGAAGGGGAAAAATTGAATTAAAGATTAAGGATAGAGGAGAGGAAATTGAGGTCATATATGACGATTCTGGTCCGGGTATCCATGAGGATATTCGGGATGCCTTTAATAAGAGAGATTTCCAAATTCTACAAAAGAGGGGAACTGGCTTTATAATTATAGCTGGAGTTGTTGAGCTTCATGGGGGCAAAATTTGGTTAGAGGAAAATCCTACAGGTGGTTCAAGAGTAAGATTAGTTTTCCCTAAGGTTCAGAATTTTTCTCAGGCTTGAAATTTCCTCTTCAGTTAGGGGTCTAAGCTCCCCTGGGTTAAGATCTTCCAGAGTTAAAGGTCCTATGGCTAATCTTTTAATACTGAGGACCTTATATCCTAAGGCACCAAAGAGGCGTTTCAAAAGGTGATATCTACCCTCGGTAACACTAATTTCCAGATGTGTCCCCTCCTGGTTTAATTGCTTAACTTTTGCGGGATGAGTTTTCCCCTCTTTTAGTAAGATACCTTCTTCTATTCTCATTCTATCCCTTTCTAAAAGAGGTTTATTTATATAAATTTCATAGATCTTGGGAAGTTTCCATTTGGGATGGGTAATTCTATGAGCTAACTCACCATCAGTTGTAAGTAAGATTAGTCCCTCCGCATCTTTGTCTAATCGCCCTGCAGGAAAGAGATTTTTTAAACCAGGAAGATTTTGAGGAAGCAGGTCAAAAATGGTCTTCTGGAGGTCCCTTCTGGAGGTAATATAATTTTTAGGTTTATAAAATTTATAATAAAAATTTATCAATATTTTAATTGGAAAATTGTCTATAAATATTTCATCCCTTTCAGGGTCTACTTTAAAGGAGGGATCCTTTATGGTAATTCCTCTTACTTTGACTCTTTGGCTTCTTATTATTTTAAGAATCTCTCTTCTTGATCCCAGCCCTGCCCGGGATAATAGGCGGTCTAATCTAAACTTCATTTGCAATCCGCCCAAGATTTACCTAAGCTTACATTCACTTTAATTGGAACTTCGATCCTTAGATCTAACTGTAATGAAGAGAAGGGATTTTCCATAATCTCCTTAGCTATAAGGGTTATCTCAGAGATTTCTGCTTCAGGAACTTCAAGGAGAAGTTCATCGTGAACCTGTAGTATAATTTTACTTTTGTAACCCTTTTTTTCCAGCGTTGTAAACAGAGCAACCATGGCTACTTTAATTAAATCGGCAGCGGAGCCTTGAATAGGTGTATTTATGGCCATTCTCTGTCCTAATTCTCTCAAGCTCCTGTTAGGGCTAAATATTTCGGGGATATAGCGTTTTCTACCAGATAGAGTAGTTACATAACCTTTTGTTTTAGCAAACTCTATAGTTCGCTCTATAAAGTCTTTCACCTTAGGATATCTGGAGAAGTACTTCCTTATATAGGCCTCTGCAGAGGACACATCGATCTTAAGTTCTCTACTTAAACCATAGGGGCTCATACCGTAAGCTATACCAAAGTTAATTACTTTTGCGATTCTCCTCATCTCAGGGGTAACTTTATCGGGACTTACTCCAAAGACTTCACTGGCGGTATAGTTATGAATGTCCTCTCCTCGTTCGAAGGCACTTCTGAGATTTTCATCTCCAGAAAAATGGGCAAGTATTCTAAGTTCTATTTGAGAATAATCCAGACTAACTATGAAGTGCCCCGCCTCCGCTATGAAGGCCCTTCTTATAGCTAACCCTTCTTCTCCCTTTATGGGGATGTTTTGAAGGTTTGGTCTTTGAGAGCTCACTCTTCCTGTGGCTGTGCCTGTTTGGTTAAACTCCGTGTGTAATCTACCAGTTTGAGGGTTTACCTCCTTTAAAAATACTTCTATATAAGTGCTTTTTAGCTTATATAAGCTTCTGTATTGGAGTAGAAGAGGCACAATAGGGTGATATTCAAAGAGGTCTTCTAATACCTCGGCATCAGTGGAAGGTAATTCACCTTTTGGGGTTTTCTTCTGGCGTGGAAGTTTAAGCTTTTCAAAGAGAACTCTAGCAACCTCTTGAGTGGAGCGAGGATTAAAGGAACAGCCTGCTAATTTATAAAGGTTTTCCTCTAACTCTTTAATTCTATTAGCAAACTGAGCATTGAGCTCTCTTACATACTCCAAATCAATAAGCATACCTTGTTTTTCCATGTGATAGAGAACTCTGCTAAGGGGAAACTCCACCTTAGTTAGCCACCCTTTGAGCCCCTCTTCATCAATCCTTGTCTTAAGGATTTCTCCTAAGCGGAATAAACTACAGGTTTTGATAGCATATACTCTATCTTCATTGAGTAGGGCGCCTTTATTGTCTCCCGAAGAAAAAGTGAGATCTAAATATTCATAGAACAAGGTTTCCAGATCATATTGTTTGAGCCCAGGATTTAGAAGATAACTCGCTAATTTAACATCAAAGCCTTGCTTTAAAGGTTGAGAAAGGAGTTTTAGAAATTTTTTGTAGTCGTGGATAAAAACTTCCCTTTCTTTAAGTTTTTCTGATATCTTAGAGTCTAAGGGAGAGAGGTAACATATCTCAGGATCAAGAGAGAGGTAACACTTTGATAAAGGTCTTCCAAAAAGGTTTTGCATTTTATTTTCTTGAAAGAGAAAGGCAACGGGAGCTTTAGGATTTAGGTCTAATAATTTCAATAAATCTCCAGGTTGAACTTCTCTAATGGTTATGTGATCTTCCTCTTTGGGGAAGGGGAATTCCTTAATAAACTTTCTAAACTCAAGTTCTTTGAATAGGTTCTTTAGCTGTTGGTAGTTTGGCTCCTTAAGAGTATAGAAATTTATATCCAACGAAGGTAAAGGAGCATCGTATTTTAATTGCATTAATTCAAGATTCTTAAAGGCTCTTTCTCGATAATTGATGAGAGTGTCTCTTAGTTTAGGTGGCTTAATTTGATTTATTTGTTCATATATTCTATGCAGTGTTTTATAGGTAGCAATGAGTTCACGAGCTGTTTTTTCCCCGATTCCAGGAATACCCTTGATGTTGTCGCTTGTATCTCCAACTAAGCTACGATAATGGGGAAAAGAGGAAGGTGGAAAACCATATTTCTCTAAAAAGCCTTTTAAGTCTAAGTAGCTATCTCTTACTGGATCATAGGCAGAGACCCTTTCATCTAATAGAGAGAGAAGATCTTTATCTGGAGCTATCAGGATTATGGGGATATTAAAAATTTTAATAAAGGTTGCCATAAGGTCATCTGCCTCATAACCTTCTGCGGAAACTAAGGGTATTCCCAAAGCGGATACAATTTTTTTAATGTAGGGAATTTGAATTTTAAGATCATCGGGCATAGGAGGGCGGGTAGCTTTGTAATCTTCGTATTGGAGGTGTCTAAAGGTGGGGGCTTTTTCGTCCATAAACCAAACTAAGATTGTAGGTTTCCACTCGCGGAGGATTTTTAAGAGCATCTGAGTGATGCCAAAAACTGCTTTGGTAGGTAAGCCTTTAGTGGTAGCTAAATAACCAGGTATAGCAAAATAGGCTCTATAGATAAAGGAAGAGCCGTCAACTAAAACCGCCTGAGAAGAATAGAGGAATTTTTCTTTGGTCATCAGGATTCAAATTTTTCCTCTATAGTTTTGAGAGCTTCCTCTAAAAGTTTTGTTTGTTCTAAAGCACCCATTCCTTTAAAGATTTTAAGGGCAAGTTTATAGGCCTCTTTTGCTGTTTTCATATCTCCCTTTGATGCATAGACATCGCCAAGGCCAGTTAAAGCTCGTCCTGCACGATGGGCATCTTTATACTTCTCCGCAATTTCAAGGATGCGATGGAGATAGGGGATCATTTTTTCTAATTCTCCCTTTTCTTTATACACATGGACAATCTTTTCCGCAACGATACTTGTGCTAATTTCATCATCAAAATTTTCGCATATGTCCAAACAGGCTTTGTATGCCTTTAAAGCTTGATCAAATTTTTGTCGTATATGATAAATGTCGCCAATTTTTTCTAGAACATTTGCCATATCTGGAAGACTCCCCAGTTCTCTAAATATTTCTAAGGCCTCCTCGTAGTAGTGAAGAGCATCTAAGGTGTTACCTTTAAGCCAAGCCTCATAGGCCCGTTGACAACACTCTTGGGCTAACTTTTGAACCTCTCTCTCTTTATTTTCTTGTTCACTCATTGCCCTTCTCTAAACATTGAAAGTTAGAAATTAAAAAGATTTTGGTAGGTTTTCCATAGTTCTCTAAGAGAGATTCTCTGGTATATAAAGTTTTCGTAATCAAAGATCTCCACCTCATCATCCTTTAATTTGTTTTTGTAAGAGAGAAGTTCTTGACTTCTTAGATAGGTAAAAATTTTTATGATTAAAGCCTGATGGAAGGGTGGGCTTTTTTCAAAGAGTGAGAGTAATCTTAAATAAGGTCCCTCCTTTAGGATAGAGGGATTTTTTTCCGCTATTCTTTTTAATGCTTGAAGCGCATAGGTTGTATATTCAGGAGCGGAGAGGAAACCAAAGAGATTTTTTATAAAGAGTTTAAATTTTGAGCCGGTTTCCCTTAGGATTTCTCCCACTGCTTCTAAGGCCCCCCAGGGTGAAGAGGCAGAATCCGCACAAGCATATAGTAGCCTTCTTATGAGGTCAAACACCCTCTCAGGGTCTTTTGAAATAAGGTTTTTTGCTGTTTCTCCAAATAACAATACAGCTTTTTTACGGATAATCTCCTCAGGATGATAGAGAAGCTTTACGAGGGTCTGAAGATTAAGAGGTTGAGCTAAGATAAAGCATAGAGCATCCTTTAAGGAATTTTCCCTTAAAAGGTTTTCTAACTCTTGACGAGATAATTTTCTCTGAAATTTACTATCCAAAGTAACAGGGACTGCTTTGAAATTTTTCCACTCTCTTAGATCTTTATTAAGCCTTTCAGTTTTTAGCTCTTTCAAATCTTGGGCGAGTTTAATAAAACAGAGGGCGCCCCTAATTTTTCTCCCTTCATAATATAACTCACCGGGGATAGTATGAGTGAAAGGATCGTAGTTTTCTAACCAGACTTCCCTATAATCCTCTTCTGGGATGAGACTTAGAGCCAAGTCCATATCTTCTCCACAGGCTATCACTAAAGCCTCTAAGAATACGGAGCCTCTGCTAAACCCTGTAGCATCTAAAACATACACCGCACCGCATTCGCAAGTTCCTGCTTCGTGTTCACAGAGGGCTAAGGGCAAAAGAGTGGGTTTGTCAATCTGACTGCCACAGAAGGGACACAGGGGTGATTTAGGAATTTTAACTCTCATAAAGCATTTTTTCAAAGTCAGGATTTACGGGATATCCCTTACTTTTAGCTATACGAAGATGTTCTTTAGCCTTTTCCTTGTCACCTTTGTAATAATAGGCAACAGCTAAGTTATTATGAATAGTAGCAACTTGTGGGGCCATTTCTTTAGCTATTTCCAATAACTTTATAGCTTCTTCCCAGCGTTCCTTACCAATTAAGATGGTGGAAAGATTTATGTAAGGGGAGGGATTTTGTGGATTTAGGTCTATTGCTTTTCTATAGCATTCTTCCGCAAGGTCAAAATTTCCAAGGTGAAATTCAATGAGTCCTAAATTATTCCAGGCTTCATAGGAATTAGGATGAAATTTTAAGGTAAAGGTAAAGGCTTTTTTGGCTTCTTCTAATTCGCCTTCCTGAGCTAATATCACTCCTAAATTTATCATAGCTTCATAATGATAGGGATCCAACATAAGCACCCTTTTTAGGGCTTCTTTAGCTTCTTGCAATTTTCCAAAATTAAGATATGCTAAGGCTAACCGATGTTGAGCCCATACTGCATGGGGGTTATCTGTGGCCTCTTTCTCTAAAATTTTAAGAATATCTACCTGGTCCATTTTACCTACCCCTTTTTGAGGTAAAGGATAATACAAAAAATGAAGTTCTCAAGAGATAAAAAGGTCTTAGGGTTTTTACTATTAATTTTTCATATATTTCTGTTCACTGGCCTTTACATTGAGGGAATTGAGCCAGCTAGTTCGGACAAAAGGGCCTTACCAAAGATAGTAGAGATAGAAAGGGGTGAGAGTTTATTATCCATTGCCTCAAAGTTAAAAAAGGAGGGGCTCATAAGAAGTAGTTCAGTATTTGTTTTAGAGGCCTTAAGGAGGGGCGTATATAGGGATTTTAAAGCGGGAGAATACGCACTATATCCCTATCAGAGCCTTTCAGAGATCTTTGAAATTCTGATTAAAGGTAAAGTATATCTTCATCGCATTACCATTCCAGAGGGAGCAACTTTGTGGCAAATCGCAGAGGCTTTAGAAAGAGAAAAAATTTGTTCTAAGGAGGAATTTATAAAATGGGCAGAGAATCCTGATTTTATAAGTGAACTTGGTTTGCCGGGCCCTACCGCAGAGGGGTATCTCTTTCCGGAAACCTACTTTTTTGCTAAAAAAACACCACCCCCCTTGATTATTAAAGTGATGACTAATAAATTCAAAGAGATTTGGCAGGAGTTGGAGGATCTTGCTATAAAGAGGGGGCTTTCACTGAAAGAGGTGGTTATCCTTGCTTCTATTGTAGAGAAAGAAGCCTTTCATGAGTCTGAAAAGCCTATTATAGCAGGTGTCTATTTTAATCGCCTAAAAAGGGGTATGCCCCTTCAAGCAGACCCTACTATTAACTATGCTCTCAAGACTTTCCGCAGGCTTACCTATAAAGATTATCATTCAGTTAAGAGCCCATATAATACCTATCTCAATCCTGGGTTGCCCCCCACTCCCATTGGTAATCCTGGTAAAAGTAGTCTTCTTGCTGTATTAAAACCCGCTAAGGTCCCCTACCTCTATTTCGTTGCCACCCCTGAAAAAAAACACATCTTCTCAAGAACTTATAAGGAACATCTCACCGCTATCTACAAAATTAGAAACTCCTTAAAGATAGAAACTTTTAAGATGGAAAATTCAACTTCTCTGAGTTATGAAAAATTTTCAATTAATGAGACTTTGTCCATAGCTGATAGAGATCTAAAACCTCTCTAATATCTAATTCCTCCGCCCTACGATCACCTCTTATACTTACTTTTTCTAAAAGTGATTCTGGAATTTTTCTCCGTAGCATTTTTCTTCGGTTCTGATATAAAGAAGTCAAGAATTTTTTATAAAGGGGAAGATCAGGGATCTTTGCCTTTGGATTCCTAATTATTTTAATTAGAGAAGATATAACCTTAGGAGGGGGACGAAAAAATCTTGGAGGAATACTCATAAGGTAAACCAAGTCATAAAAGGTGAGAATAAATATTGAAAGCCAAGATTTTCCAGAAAGCCATTTCTCTGCTAATTCTTTTTGAACAAGAAATAGACCTTCAGATATGAGTTGATGATAATAAATTATGTTTTCAAGAATTAAACTAGCTACATTATAGGGAAGATTTCCCAAGACCTTCAATTGATTCTCTTGAAGGGAGTTAAAATTGAAGTTTACCGCATCAGTCTTGAGAATTATTACTCGTCCGTCAGTGATGGTCCTCTCTAAATATTCAACCATTTCTTTATCTATTTCTAAAAGATAGAGCCTTTTAAAGGGATATTTTAAAAGCTCTCTGGTAAGATTACCGGTGCCAGGACCAATTTCAACTAAAACTTCACCTTCCTTAATTTGAGCAAGCTTTGCAATTTTAGCAATGACTCCAGGAGATATTAACAGGTGTTGTCCTAAACTTTTTTTAAGTTTAAGGAGCATAGTTAGGGGACAATTAAAAGAGGAATTTCAGAATGATGGATGAGCTCCTTGGAAACACTTCCTAAGAGGAGACATTTAAGCAAGCCCTTACCGGTTTTTCCTAAAACAATCAGGGTAGACTCCTTTTCTCGGGCAAATTCCAAGATCTCCTTTGGAGGATCACCTATGCCTAAGAAATAATCACCTTTAATGTTGAAAGGTTTATATTCCTCTAAAACTGTATGCAGTTTAACTTTGATTTGTGCTTCAATGTTTGCCAGGTCCTCTCTTGAAATAGCTTCTAAAGTTCCTTCTTTTAGGATATGAACTACGAAAAGTTTCTCTATAAGAGCATTGAAGTTCATTAAAAAATGAGCTGCTCTTTTAGAAGATTCAGAAAAATCTGTAGCCAACAAGGGTTTTTTGAAAATCTGAACATTCTCTCTCTGAAAGAGTTCTCCATCAATCTCATAATGCACTATTCGTCTATAAATAAGCACAGGGATTTTGCTTCTACTTACTATTTTTAAGGGTATCTCAGGACTTAGGGGCGATAAAACCCTTTTTCTGCCAATAACAAGCAAATCAACCCTTTCAAGTTCTGCTATCTCCAAGATTTTAGCAACGGGTTCGCTTACTTCCACTATAATTTTGGTCCTCAGGCCCCTTTCCTGAAGTTCCTTTTCCCATTCTTGAAACTTTAATTTTGCAGATTCCATCATCTCCAAAGCTTTATCTCTTAGATAACCACCAAAGGGGACATAGGCTACCTCTTCTCGAGGAATAACGTTAAGAAGAACTATTTCTCGAAGTCCTACTTTTTTTAATTCCAAAAGCTCCATTAGAGCCTGATAAGAAGGTTCTCGAAATTTAGTAGCAAAAAGTATCTTTTCTACGGGCATAGTTTTCAACTCCTAAAGAAAAATAAATTTATCAATAAAAATAGAGGAATAAGTAAAGGAATAGAAAATTTGAGCAGATAACCGAAAAAACTGGGCATAGGGATACCTTTTTCTTCCGCAATTGATCTTATCATAAAATTTGGGGCATTACCAATATATGTTAGGGCACCAAAAAAAACTGCTCCACAGGAGATTGCAAGAAGATAATCTCCCTTTTCCTGGAGAAGTCTAATTAGAGCTTCCCTTTCTCCCACATTTGGATAAAAAGAGCCAAGACAGGAGCTAAGCAGAGTGAGGTAAGTTGGGGCATTATCTAAAAAAGCGGACAAAAGTCCGGTTGTCCAAAAATACTGTTCAGGTGTTTTGAGGTTCTTTATTAAGAACCCCAGTGCTCCTCTTTCTCCCGCTTGTAAGATATTTAAGGCAGGGACCATAGAGATGAATATCCCAAAAAAGAGAATAGCAACCTCCTTTATAGGAAAGAGAGTAAATTCATTTTTATCCCTTACCTCCTGAGGTGTTAGTAAAAAAGATAAAAGCGCGATGGTTATTAAAGCAAGATCCCTTAACCACTCCTGAAGAGGCCTTTCAATACCAAAAACACCTACTGAAGAAAGCTCTAATTTTCCACTCAAAAGTATAATTAAAGGCACACTTAAAAGAAATATAATGTTATACCAACCTTTAATTTGAAAGAAGTTTGAAGCTTCTTTTCCATTCAAGAAAGGTTTTTCCTTGGAATAAAGATAGGAATCATAAAGATAGAAAATAAGTAGCAGAACACCACTGCACAGAAGCATAGGAAAGAGAAGATTGAGAGTCCAAAAAAAGGGCACACCTTTCAGATAGCCTAAAAAGAGAGGAGGATCTCCTAAAGGGGTAAGCGAACCACCAATGTTAGAAACTAAAAAAATAAAAAAAATTATCAGATGAGTTTTTTGTCTTCTTTTTAGGTTTGCCCGAAGCAAGGGTCGGATCAAAACTACAGAGGCACCAGTTGTCCCCATAAGAGAAGCCAAGGCAGTGCCAAGAGCGAGAATAAGGGTATTTGAAAAGGGAGTGCCCTGAAAGTTGCCCTGGATGTAAATGTTACCAGAAATCACATAGAGAGTTCCTAAAAGTATAACAAAAGGTATATATTCTATAAGTAACACATGTAGTAAAATGTGAAAAGCCTCTGTGGGAAAGAGAATAAGTAGGGGGATTGCGGTTACAAGGGCCCAAAAAAGAGAAATTTTACCAAAATGTCTATGCCAAAATCTCGGAGCTATAAGGGGAAAGAGAGATATAGATAGTAACATTCCAATAAAGGGAAGAACACTATAAATAGGAAGACTTTCGCCAAAATGAGACATGTTTTTTGAAATTTATCATAAAATCAAAAAAGAGTCAAAAGTTGTATAAAACTCTATGAGATTTTAGACTGAGGGGAATTCTCGTTTAATTTATAATAAACTCACTCCAAGGGCGATATATTCCCAAGCTCAAGACTTACTCCAAAAAAGGTCCCTCCCACTCCTGCACGACAAATCCTTTCCTCTTCCCATAAGTAACTAAAGTTTCTTCACTACCTCGTCCTCTAACAAACCAACTTTTTCTCAAAATACTCTGTTGATCGTAGCTCTAATAATACCAGAGGCGTCTACTATGGGCTTCTGTGCCAAGCGAGTTGTGAAATTCGGTGCCCCTTAGCCTAAAAGCGACTTCTTTTCTCCGGAATGCATCTTTGATTGCTTTAAGTCTTTGTAGCAATTTTAGCTCTTGTTCTTAATCTTTGATGTAACCACGAAGGTGTCACACTTGCCTTGTTTCTATCTTTTTTACTAAAAGGTCTGCTTATGATTGATTTTTTTGATTTTCAATTTTCCCCTTTTTCTTACTTCCCAATCAGAGGCAAAACTTATGCCCCCTTTATAAAGTCTGTATTTACTGCTCATTTATAAGGAATGAATGAAACCCTTCTTTCAAATGATTAACTGCAAGATGTTTTTTGATTAGGTTTCATTGACTCT
>JANXCE010000079.1 GCA_025059715.1 Caldimicrobium sp. | reverse complement strand
CACATTTGGCGGCTAAAACTTGCTTTATGTAAACCACTTAGAGGTAAGGCGGTTGCTTTCAATCCCACATTTGGCGGCTAAAACAGAAGGAGGAGGGGTAACAATGGCAAAAGCGTGGGTCTTTCAATCCCACATTTGGCGGCTAAAACTAATTTTACAGGAACAATTCTCACCACAAGAGGCAGCTTTCAATCCCACATTTGGCGGCTAAAACGCTGTATCGAAAGGTCTTACGGGAAACTTTGTTTTCCCTTTCAATCCCACATTTGGCGGCTAAAACTATAATTTTGGAATTGTTAGGAAATCTTGCCTCAAGCCTTTCAATCCCACATTTGGCGGCTAAAACCTTCTTCAAGCGGGAGTGATCACCCCTGAAGAAGCACTTTCAATCCCACATTTGGCGGCTAAAACTAGTAATGTTTTGGTTCGGTGGAAGAGCCTTTCAACTTTCAATCCCACATTTGGCGGCTAAAACTATTCTTGCTCGAAGTTTTAAAAGCTCCTG
>JANXCE010000078.1 GCA_025059715.1 Caldimicrobium sp. | reverse complement strand
CCAAATGTGGGATTGAAAGAAGACAGTGATCTGGTGCAGGAGTCAGGGTCGTACTGTTTTAGCCGCCAAATGTGGGATTGAAAGTTACCAACCCTCACTGTAACGTCTTCGTCACTTGCTGTTTTAGCCGCCAAATGTGGGATTGAAAGATGACAAAAATAAATAACCTAAGTAAATCCTGCACCGTTTTAGCCGCCAAATGTGGGATTGAAAGGTATTCCTTTTTGATGAGCCACGGTACTTGTGCCCAGTTTTAGCCGCCAAATGTGGGATTGAAAGAGTTCTACGACAGGGGACACTGCTGGGGTTGAGTTTAGTTTTAGCCGCCAAATGTGGGATTGAAAGCCAATGTTTTTGTCTGAATATTTGTTCATATGCTTCGTTTTAGCCGCCAAATGTGGGATTGAAAGGGGTGATGGTTTGAGCTAAAGTCTCAACAAGCCATGTTTTAGACGCCAAATGTGGGATTGAAAGGAAAAGGTGATCCACAGAACTACTACTCTTG
>JANXCE010000077.1 GCA_025059715.1 Caldimicrobium sp. | reverse complement strand
GCAAAATTAATAGAGAGTATAAAGTTTCATCTGAACCATGTGGGATATAAAGTCCACATCACCTCCTTCCTCTGAAAGAGGCAACACCGTTTCATCTGAACCATGTGGGATATAAAGTCATTCTTTGGTATCCTTTGATCGGCACCACATTCCGTTTCATCTGAACCATGTGGGATATAAAGAGTAATCCGAGTGAAGGAGAGTTGTTTTATAATACAGTTTCATCTGAACCATGTGGGATATAAAGTTAATTGATAGTTGTTTATTAGATTTTGTAGGACAGAACGTTTCATCTGAACCATGTGGGATATAAAGAAAGCAGCTGGAGAGAAAGTAGCACAGAAAATTAATGTTTCATCTGAACCATGTGGGATATAAAGCTTACATTGAGATTGTATATTGCAGGATTAATACTAGTTTCATCTGAACCATGTGGGATATAAAGTAATACACTAAATCTTTGTCCTTATTTAGGAGTAGTAGGTTTCATCTGAACCATGTGGGATATA
>JANXCE010000076.1 GCA_025059715.1 Caldimicrobium sp. | reverse complement strand
CAACCTCCTATTAAATCGCTCCACATAACTATTCCCCTTCGGATTCCTCGGATAATTAAAATAGTGCTCTATCCCCTCTTCCTCTAAATACCTCTTAAATTCCCCCAAAAACTTAACTCCCATTATTCTCTTTGCACCCCTCTTATTTCAAAAGGCATAACCCTTTCTAAACCTCTTTCATAAAATCCTTCCCAGATCTCTCAATAAAATTACTATACTCATAGTCAATCCAAATCTCCTATGTGTATCTATTCTAGCTATTATATACCTCTTTATCTCGTTTTAAAAAATACACTATGCTGTCTATTCTCACAAGCTCCCCAGGGGCTTTTCCCCTTTTCACAAAATCTATCCACAAAAGGTTTAAGCTTTTCTTTACCTATTCGGGATCTCTTCTCTCCACCGCTTTTGTGCCTTTCTACTTACCTCCACTTTCCCTTAAAAGTTTCTTACACCTGTAAACAGTACTCTTAGATAGGAAGAAGCTTCTTTAATAGAGTTTAAGTCTTTCAGTCATTTTTGGTATCCTGATCCCCCACTTACCTTGGTTTTTTCCCTTTT
>JANXCE010000075.1 GCA_025059715.1 Caldimicrobium sp. | reverse complement strand
ATGGTTCAGATGAAACATCTACCGGTATATCCTTAGCCTTTTCACAGCACCTCTTTATATCCCACATGGTTCAGATGAAACGCGCTTTGGAATGGTTAACACAAATGCCCTGCCACTAGCTGCTTTATATCCCACATGGTTCAGATGAAACGAATGATTCAGGATGTCTTACACCGATATCAACATCTCTTTATATCCCACATGGTTCAGATGAAACACCTTGAGGCTTAAAAAGGCTACAGATGGAGATTATCTTTATATCCCACATGGTTCAGATGAAACTTAGAATTTCAAGACTGTCAGAACAAGACCCAAATTGCTTTATATCCCACATGGTTCAGATGAAACTAGGTATAGACATTATGGTTGAACCGATAAGACTATCTTTATATCCCACATGGTTCAGATGAAACTCTAACTCATGGCAATAGCAAGCCTCACCATAAAACATCTTTATATCCCACATGGTTCAGATGAAACTCTTTTATAAGTTCACCATAGCCTTCAATCCTATATCTTTATATCCCACATGGTTCAGATGAAACATCTACCGGTATATCCTTAGCCTTTTCACAGCACCTCTTTATATCCCACATGGTTCAGATG
>JANXCE010000074.1 GCA_025059715.1 Caldimicrobium sp. | reverse complement strand
AGAGAATTGGTAATCACCTCAGAGCCTGAAAAGGTTCTCATTAAATTCGGTTATAGCCTCGATTAGGGTATCTATATTTCCAAATTCTGGGAAAAGTTGCCCTAAGTCGCTTCCCTTTTTTTGGGACAAATTAAATCCTTTCTAAATCTGATCTCAAGCCTTTAGTAAGTCCTATTGAAAAGGGGAGAATAGAGGAAGAAAGTTATTTCTCCTGAACAAACCTTATAGCAATGGGCACATAGTGAGTTTCCACAGAGTATTGAGCAGGGAATGTTTGGATAGGGTGGTATTTGAAGATATAGTATCTGAAAGGATGAGGATACACTCCTCATTGGGATATGTAGTGCCTGAAGATATTTGGAGGTTAAAGGGTAACGACAGGGATGAGGTTAACAAGAGAGGTGTCCAAGAAAGGGGGCTGAAAAACAACCCACAAACACTCTATTTATCCAAAGTTTGGATACAACCCAACATAACTATTCTAAGGCTTTCTCACATAAACTCTTGTCTTCTCAACAGATTTCCCTTATACTTCTTCTATGGCTGAACTTAAGCCCTATGATCTCTATGCTAAGGCAATCCTTAAAGACCCTGAAAATCTTAAAGCCTTCCT
>JANXCE010000073.1 GCA_025059715.1 Caldimicrobium sp. | reverse complement strand
GATACTGATCGCCTAAGGCTTCAATCACAGCAGGCACAAGGTCAGCAAGGAAAGGCTTGTCGAACCCCAGCACGCGCTGCCCGCGCAGGATGGCGCGTCGGATGATGCGTCGGAGCACATAACCACGCCCCTCGTTTTGGGGAATAACGCCGTCGGCAATCGTGAAAGTTGCCGCACGCGCGTGGTCAGCAATCAGGCGGATGGCAGTGTCGGTAGGTTCGCCTTGTTTGTAGCGCACGCCCGACAGCGTCTCGAGGTGGCGCACAATCGGTGCAAACACATCGGTCTCAAAGGGGCTTTCCAGCCCCATCAGCACGGCAGCGGTGCGCTCCAAGCCCATGCCTGTGTCGATGTTCTTCTTGGGCAAAGGCAACAGCTTGGGCTTGCCATTCTCCTCCGTGCGCTCGTACTGCATAAACACAAGATTCCAAATCTCCAGCCAACGCCCGCACTCGCACGCAGGGCCACAGTGGGGATCCTCACAGCCCGTGTCGATGCGCGTGTCATAAAAAATCTCTGAACAGGGTCCGCAAGGACCATTAGGACCTTCGGTGATGGCATTAGCGGGCCAGAAGTTTGTTTTCTCGCCCAAACGCCAGATACGGCGTTCGGGAATGCCCACTTCGCGATGCCAGATTTCAAACGCCTCATCATCCTCTTGGAACACG
>JANXCE010000072.1 GCA_025059715.1 Caldimicrobium sp. | reverse complement strand
TTATATCCCACATGGTTCAGATGAAACAGCTACTTCAAAAACAACACTATAATTAATTCCATACTTTATATCCCACATGGTTCAGATGAAACGTATTCACCTGAAGATGAAATATTAAATCCCGAATTCCTTTATATCCCACATGGTTCAGATGAAACCTCCATCTTCCGTTAAAAAATGTAACCATAGTTAAAACTTTATATCCCACATGGTTCAGATGAAACTGTTTTTTCTTCAAATCCTCCGTTTGTTTTGTAGTTCCTTTATATCCCAGATGGTTCAGATGAAACTTTCATCTGTATTACTAAGCTTAATGCAAAGCAAATCTTTATATCCCACATGGTTCAGATGAAACTTTTGCATTTCAAAATGTGCGGATTCTCTCTCTCGTTTCTTTATATCCCACATGGTTCAGATGAAACGTGGTGGTACTGTAATGTCCAAAGTAATGTTTGTAAACTTTATATCCCACATGGTTCAGATGAAACTTATACACATCTTCGCTTATTAATCCAAGGTTTAAACTTTATATCCCACATGGTTCAGATGAAACAGAGTAATCTGCAAAAAATAACACATTGTTTTCATCCTTTATATCCCACATGGTTCAGATGAAACAAAATAATGAAATAACTCTAAATCAATAAACTATAAATATAAAAAACAAAAGGTTCAGA
>JANXCE010000071.1 GCA_025059715.1 Caldimicrobium sp. | reverse complement strand
CCCACCGCCAAGCAGCTCCTCAAATGGGTTGTCGTCCTCGAAGAGAAAGTCTTCGGGTTCCTCTTCGGGTTCGTCTTCAAAGCGCCAGCGGCGTTCGTCGTCGCGCATGGTTCGTTGCCTCCTCAGCTGACGCGGGTGCGCGCCACAACCTCCATCAAGAATTCGCGGTTCGACTTGGTGCGTTGCAACAGCCGAATCAGTTGCTCGGTGGCTTCGACCAAGTCGTCTTGGTTGGCGAGCAGGCGCCGCAGTTGCCAGATTGCCATTAGCTCCTCTTTAGTATACAGCAGCTCCTCGTGGCGGGTTCCAGAGCGTTTGACATCAATAGCGGGAAAGATGCGCCGCTCCGCCAAGTCGCGCGATAGCACGATTTCCATATTGCCGGTGCCTTTGAACTCTTCAAAGATATGCTCGTCCATCCGCGAGCCAGTGTCGATAAGGCAGGTTGCCACGACGGTGAGGCTGCCGCCTTCTTCGATATTGCGAGCTGCGCCGAAGAACCGTTTGGGACGGTAGAGCGCTGCGGGGTCTAATCCGCCTGAGAGGGTGCGCCCGCTGGGGGTGGTAGTGAGGTTCGAGGCGCGTCCAAAGCGGGTAAGGCTGTCCAACAGCACCACTACATCTTTCCCCTGCTCTACCAGTCGCTTGGCACGCTCCAGTACCAAGTCCGCCACGCGCATGTGGTTC
>JANXCE010000070.1 GCA_025059715.1 Caldimicrobium sp. | reverse complement strand
ATAGTTAGTTTCATCTGAACCATGTGGGATATAAAGTCAATAGAGTATAGGCCGAGAGTGTTGGAGGATTTTGTGTTTCATCTGAACCATGTGGGATATAAAGTTTTGCCATTGCCTGAAAACTCTGGGAAGTGTATCTCGTTTCATCTGAACCATGTGGGATATAAAGGACTTTAGCCGACTCGCTAACGTCAAATCCGAATCCGTTTCATCTGAACCATGTGGGATATAAAGGTGGTGGAAGTAGATTTTATGCTTGGGGTAGAGAGGAGTTTCATCTGAACCATGTGGGATATAAAGTTCAAAGACCGTCTATATGAGTATGACTTTGAGGAAAGTTTCATCTGAACCATGTGGGATATAAAGTAAAAGAATACTTCTTGTAGTCAAATAAACATTACCGTTTCATCTGAACCATGTGGGATATAAAGAGATGAAAGTAGAATAGTAGATGAAGTGGATAAATTTGTTTCATCTGAACCATGTGGGATATAAAGTCTTTTCTAAAACGAGTAATACTTACTTGTTTGACCGTTTCATCTGAACCATGTGGGATATAAAGCTAAAATGCTTTTGGAAGATTTTTTTTTCTTTGCTAGTTTCATCTGAACCATGTGGGATATAAAGGAGGTTTCTAACTACAAGTATAGGGCAGGGGTGTGGGAGTTTCATCTGAACCATGTGGGATATAAAGATTAGTATTATCACTAAATTAAAAA
>JANXCE010000006.1 GCA_025059715.1 Caldimicrobium sp. | reverse complement strand
GGAGAATCCAATGATTTCTGGAGGCAGACCCATTGAATAGCAAGAGGCACAAAAGCCGATGGCCCTTGGCAAGCTAACCTTTCCAAGCTGTCGCGAGTAACCAAAGAGCCCTACGTGCAGCTTCCTCATTCTTCTGCGAGGAACATAGCGAGAAATGAGATTGATAATTCCTGCAAGCCTTTCAATAACGCTTTGATATTCTTGGCTTGTTTTCTGGATAATGTTTAGGGCAAATCCCTCGTCAAAGTCCTCCAAGGGGTATCTAACGAAGGATTTTATTCTCTTTACCGCAGTTAACACATCTTCGATGGGATGGTCATACTTAAAAGCAGACTGCACAGTAAAGGTTTCAACTGAAGGGTATTCTGAAAGCACATAATCTACGGTGTAGGGAGTGAGATTACCTCTAAAGGGGGGAGACCCTGCTCCTAAGATGGGATAAAGTTCCTTATCAATTTCCTGGGAGAGTTTATAGATCTTCCTTAGGGCTATTTTATTGGCCAACACCGCAGAAAGAAGCCCGTAGTTTAAGGCTGGGTCTGAGCGTGCAAAAAAGACCCTTAAGTAAGGTTCCTCCTTATCCTGGAGATAATCTCTTAATATTTCGTCTGCCTTTATCATATAGGAAACGTCTTCAAAGAGGGGAATCACATTGATCTTTTCTGGCAAGAACTCCCCTACCCATTCCGCAACGGTTATTGAGCCTTCATAGATGGGTTGATGCTGTTTTCCCGAGATGAAATTTCTGTAGAAATAATAGACACGATTTAGCTCTTCTGCGGAGGTGGTCATGGGTAAAATGACTTCAAAGATGGGAGCAACAGAGCTTTGAGGATAAAACAGCTTACTTGCATCCATGGAGCGAGGTATACTCTCTAAGGCCTCAACCAATATCTTAGCTTCCTCTCTCTCCACACTTGGATTGGGTATACGAAGCGTGAGAAAGAGCTCTTCACCCAAGCGCTTTTTCTTAAAGAAGTTGGGATATCTGGTTAAGAGCTTTTTTACTACAAAATCGTCAACCTCTTTACCTTCGCTATCCCACATCTGTTCATCACATCCCAAGTGAGAAAAGGCATAATAGGCCTCTTGAATTTCGTCTTCTCCTGACATATCGGGAGTTTCCGCAAAGAAGGGTAGAGACACATTGTCTGGATGTTGCGTAGACATAACCTTAGGTATTTTTCTCATAGTCTTCCTAACTCCCCTCGGATCTCCTAAAGTATGGTTTTAGTTTGTGATATACCTCAAGATAGTGATGAGAGGCCAGCCTAACATCTCCCAGTAGAGTTAGAAAGTTCACATCCCCCTCCCAGCGAGGCACGATTTGTAGGTGTAAGTGGTTGGGATATCCTGCTCCTGCAACCCTTCCCAAATTAAAGCCCACATTAAAGCCCTCAGGCTCAAGAACCTCCTTTAGAATTATTATAGCCCTTTGGGTGATCTTCATTATTGCCAGAGCTTCTTCATCGGTTAACTCCTCAAGCTCCGCAATGTGTCTCACCGGAGAAATTAGAAGATGTCCCGTATTGTAGGGAAACTTGTTTAACATAACCATAACTAAAGAGTCAAAGTAAAGTATCGGGCGATCCTCTGGAGATATTCCTTCGAAGGGTGGACAAAAGATACAGCCCTCTCTCTTTTTTTCGGAAACATATGTGCCTCTCCAAGGAGCCCAAAGAATCCTCTTTTCCATGATCTTTAAAGGATACCCTAATTTTGTGGTTTTAAAAGGGGTTGAAATGTGCTATAATGAAGTTTACCATGTTCCGCAATTTTCTCTACGGGCTTATTCTCACCCTGGTCATCATAGTCCTGTCTTTTGCCTATCTCAGTTATAAATACATTCCTAAGGATGTCTTAGAAATCGTAGGAGCCTTAGAGTGGAAGTATTTTTCTTACACCCTTTTTACCCTCTTTCTTTATCACACCTTTGATACCCTGCGAGTGATAATTATAGCCAGAGCTATTGGTGTTAACTATTCCCTCTGGTATGGCTATCTGGTATCTTTCACCAATACCTTTGGGGCAACTATAACCCCTGCCCATTTGGGAGGGGAGGTCTTACCCCTATATACTCTCTCCCGTAGAGGAGGTCAGTTTTATCAAATTATGACCATAGTCACTATGAAAGGAGTGTCTGGTTTTCTTTTTTATGTGATTTTTTTCCCTTTAACCTTGCAAGCCCTTATCAAAGATACCCGCCAGATGAAAGAGTTTGGTCTAATTGTGGGAGCCCTTCTTGTGTTCTCCCTTTTAGTCTATATTCTCTATAGAATCCTTCTTGTTAGAACCACCAAGGAAAAGGGAAACTTTCTCTATAAACTTCGTCGGACTCTTTTGCGCTATCTCGTAACCTGTAGAATATTCATTCGCACCCAAAAACTAACTTTTCTTATAGCTTTAATGTTAAGTATTCTGCTCTATTTTAGCTTTCTCTTTATGGGCATCTTCTTAGTGAAGGCCTTTAATCCTCAGGCCAATCTTAAGGAGGTCTTTCTTGATCAACTCCCCTTGCTATATGCTATTTTTATTAGCCCTACTCCTGGAGGTAGTGGAGTTGGTGAACTTGGTGCTCTCCCCATTTTTAGTCCCCACCTCGAAGGTGAGTCCCTTGGCGTCTTTGTAATACTTTGGCGAATCCTTAGCCAATATTTGAGTGCCTTTATTGGAGGGCTAATATTTGTCTTTTTTCTGCTAACAGACATACTAAAGTCTAAAAATAAATGGCCTTCTGGGAATACCTAAACCCCTACTTTTTGCTTATTTCTCTTAGAAACTTCCTCTATGATAGGGAATTACTTCGGGTTGAAAGACTTCCCTTAAAGGTTATCTCAGTGGGAAATTTATCCTGTGGAGGCACAGGTAAAACCACTCTTACTCGCTTTTTAGCAGAGAATCTCTCTAAGAAATACAAGCTGGGAATCCTTCTTAGAGGTTACAAAAGAAGTAGTCGGGGCTACAGAGAGGTGCTATCCCAAGGAGAATTGAAAGCCTCTTTAGATGAGGCAGGCGATGAGGCCTACTTACTTAGTCTTGTTTTCCGGGGCAATTCGAGAGTATCTGTTGGGGTGTGTGAAGATCGGGTCTATGGTGGTGGAGTCATGGCTCAAAAATTGGGCCTTGAGCTTCTCCTCTTAGATGATGGCTTTCAACACCGAAAGATCTATAGAGATCTCGATCTCGTGCTCCTAAAGAAGCAGGATCTTTCTGATAAGCTTCTGCCCTGGGGGAGATTAAGAGAACCCCTCTCCTCTTTGAAGAGAGCCCAGGTGTTGGTGTTAACCTATCAGGAGGTCTATCCCTTTGACTTTGCCTTGGAAGACAAAGCAGTGTTTAAGATGTATCGCACGAGGTGGCGTCTTCTAAATTGGGAGTTAAAGGAGGAGCCCTTAAGAAAAGAGCTCTCCTTTATTTGTTTTTCTGGGTTGGGTTTTAATTCCCAATTCATAGAGGTAGTCAAAAAATTAGGGCTAAAGGTCAAGGAATTCTATGCCCTGCCTGACCACTACAACTATAGGAACTTTAAGTTAAAGGAGGAGGAAAGCTATCTCACCACCCTTAAGGATTTCGTAAAGCTTACCCCAAGGAAAAACCTCTATGTTTTAGACTTTGAGGTGGAAGTTCCGGGGCTATTAGATTACCTTAACCAAGCCTTGAAAGATTATTAGGTTGTAATAAAATAACAACATATGCAAAATCAACCTGTAGCCAAAAATCCTGTTTTAATTCAGCTTCCCACTGGATTATATCTGGGATTAGTCTGCTTTAATCCCTTGTATGAGAACTTACAGTTCGTATTGGAGAAAAGGGACTTTTTTGAGATGGAGTGGCCAGCTCTTATGGTCTCCCAAGAGACCGGGCTATTTCCCATGCTACTCGGTCTTCCTTACATTACCATTCAGAGGGCCCAAATCCTTTGGTATACTACCCATGTTCCCGCAGAACTCTTAAAACAGTATCAAGCCTTTCTACCCCTTTTAGGTCCTGAGGGGCTTCCTCAACCAAAGGTTGAGACAAGCTCTCCAGAAAAGGCTAAGGACAAAAAGGAGGGAAAAACCTCTAAAATAATACCCCTTATTCCCAAAAAGGGCTCACCTCATGTCAAATAACTATCCCTTGATTGCTCCCTCACTTTTGTCGGCGGACTTTTCTAGGCTAAAAGAGGAGGTGCAGGCGGTAGAAACTGCAGGAGCAGACCTTTTGCACTTAGATGTTATGGATGGAGTTTATGTTCCCAACATTACCTTTGGGCCTTTGGTAATTAGTGCCCTTCGGCCCCACACTAAGCTTCCCTTTGATGTGCACCTTATGATTGTCCAACCAGAAAGATACATAGGACACTTTGCCCAAGCCGGAGCGGATTGGATTTGCATACATGCAGAGGCGACCCCTCATCTACACCGTGGAGTATCCGCCATCAAGGAGCTGGGTAAAAAGGCAGGGGTTTCCTTAAATCCTCACACTCCCTTAGAGGTCCTTGACTACATCTTGGAAGAGCTTGACTTTGTGCTAATCATGAGCGTGAATCCCGGCTTTGGAGGACAGAGGTTTATATCTCAGACCTTGCGAAAGATTGAAAGGCTAAAAAGGACTCTCGTTCAAAGGAGCCTGCCAGTGTTAGTGGAGGTGGATGGTGGGATTAATGAGGAGACTGCTGCCCAGGTGATCTCCGCTGGTGCGGACATCTTAGTTGCCGGCACAGCCGTTTTTGGAAAAAAAGACTATGCTCAGGCTATTTCCGCCTTAAGATCTCCCAAATAAGTTTAAAGCTTTTGGCTCCATCTCTATACAGACTAAAGCCCAAAATAAGCAAAAGACTATAAAACAAGGCCTCTCTGTAGAGTGCCTCAAGAATAAGGGCGGAAAGGAGCGCCATAATTAGGAGGGACTCCTCTTGGGCATGGAGCGGAGAGGTGCGGGCAAGACCCTTCCGGAAGAAGTAAAAGGAAAGGGCAATTTGAATTATAAAGAAAAGCTTTCCTGAAAGGGGAAAGACCATCAAGAGACTTAAGTTAAAAGCCAAAGATAACAGGGATTTAGCAAAAAGCATAGATTCTATCTGGGTTCTAAGAAGTGCCCTTCTTACCCTATAAATGTAGGGCAGAGCGGAAAGAAAACTAAAGAGCACCAAACCCCAAAGGGCATATTCTATAATCTTCAAGTATTCTTTATTTATAAGGCTAACTCCAATTGCTACACCCGCAAGGGTCATCTGTAAAGCAGTCTTCCAGCGGGCAAGATTAACTACCTTGGTCTCCTCTGGGAACCAGCTTCTAAGGAGAGCAACGAGAATCTCTCGACTTAAAAGAAGGGCAACTGGAGCAAAGGGAAAGTATCCCAAATAGACTAAAGTAAGATACACTATGGTAATGAAGATTTTGTCCGCAACGGGGTCAAGCATTCTTCCCAAGGGAGTAATCCTTTTTTGTTTTCGCGCTAAAACCCCATCTACATAGTCCGTGAACCCAAGGAGAGAGCCAAGCCCTAAAGAAAAGAGCTTTGCCATGTGGCCTTCTAAAAAGAGGAGGGCACAGGGTAGGGGCAACAACAAAATTCTAAGCAGGGTTATCCTGTTGGGAGTAAATCCCTCTAAGAGGCCTCCCTTCTTTTCAATCGCTCCTGCCTTTATTTCAAGTTTTGAAGCCTCTTGAGACACAGACTCAGCTCCCTTATTGCCTCCCTATCAAAGGATTTATCTCTATAATAATATTCAGAATAAATTTTGACAAATTGCTTAGCTAAGTCCCTTAGGTCCTCCTCTTGAACCATCTCCACAAATTCCCAAAGTCCCATATTTTTACTTCTTACATAATCCCTTTTCTTTAACTGACTTTCAAATCCTCTAAGGAGAGCCCCTTCAGGTCTTATTAAACCCTCAAGATAAGTAAAAATCTCTCTTTTAAATTTAACCAACATTGCTAATCCCAAGAATAAGAGAATGAGGAGCATTAAAGAGGGAGCCTTTAGGGATTTGAGGGAATGCTGTTCGTTTTTGCTTGGACTTAGCTTAGGCCAAACTTGAGTGAATTTCCCGCCCAAGAATTGCCAGAGTTTCCTTTGTTTGTTCACATCATAGTCGAGAATAAATTTCGTGTAGTAAAAGTTTAGTAAATCCAGATAAATTTTTAACCTTTCTAAAAGGCCCCATTTTTTGGTGGTAAGGAAGAAGGAGGTTTGAGGGCTTGGCTCTATTCTTAGCCAGGAGCCATCAAGGAAAACCTCTACCCAAGAGTGAGCAAACCTCTCTTGAACTATGTAGTAGTCTCCGGTTGGAGAGTAAAGAGCACCTCTAAAGCCTCCCACTACCCTTGCAGGTATTCCGTTTAGTCTAAGAAGGAGGGCAGTTGCCCCTGCAAAGAATTCACAATTCCCCTCCTTTCGCTCAAAGAGAAAGCTCTCCAAAGGGCCCTCTCCCTGAGGTAGCCTTCTAATCGTGTAGCGAAATCCCTCTTTTTGAAAGAATTCCACTATGTTTTGCAGGGTCTCCCTCTCACTCTTACCCTTGAGTTTTAAGGCAAGTTTTTTAATTCTATCACTTACCTCTGGGACCTGTAGGTATAACTCCCTTTGAATAGCCTTTTCCCTTAGGGAAGCAGACATACTAAAGACCACTTCGTATTTTAGGGGATAGGTAACTATCTCCGCAGTCTTATAAGTTCCCTCCTTATAGGGGATATAGGAGAAATTTGCTCTAAGTGAGGAGGTATAATCTGGAATTGGAAGATAGTCCTCGAGGTTTCTATGAAGGTAGAAGGTAGCCCTATAAGTTGGCCCACTTTTTTCCAGATAGGGCTTACCCTCAAGAGAGGCACCTTCTCTTCTTTCCCAGGTCCTTCCATCAAAGTAATGGTAAACCGCGGTTTTTAGATAAAGGGAAGAGGGGTCTTTAAGTTGGCCCTCCCTTAGACTAAATCTCAAAACTACGGCGGAGCTCTCCTGAATCTCCGAAAAGGCTCCCAGCCTTATTTTTTCCGTAAAACCCGTCTCAGCCTTACCTTCTTCAACCCCTCGGAGGTTAAAGAGTGGATCCTTTAGCCTTGGGAGACTCACAAAAAATACGCCTGCAACAAAAAGGCTTAAAGACAACAGGGCTCCAAAACTCACCAGTATATACTTTAACTCCCGCTTAGTGATAAAGTGGAGCTCTCCCTCTTCCAAATAGAGATGGATATAGAGGGCATAGCCGATAAAGATGATCTGCAAGAGGAGAAGGAGAAAAAACCAAAGAGAGGTATAGTAAAAGCTCGTGCCTCCAAGGATGAGGAATTCCAGTAAATAGATTTGAAAGTAATCTCTAAGCCTCTTTTTCTCAAAGAGCTTTAAACTCAGCAGTAAAAAGAGGGTTCTTAGGGCATTTTCCAAAAAGTTGGCCAGTGTCACCGTAAAGAAAAAGAAAAGTATGAAGAGAAGTCCCAAGGTATTGATTAGGAGGCGGGGAGGGTAAAAGTTTTTACTCTCCAAGATGAGGGCGAAAAGGGTTAATCCCAGGGAGAGAAAGTAAAACTCTTTGCTAATAGTATTGAAATTAAGACCGTAGGGTATTACGAGGCTTAAGAGAAGTAGAAAGCGCTCTATTTTAAGGCGCTCTATTTTAGTTCTCTCCATAGAGGGCAAGTTCCTTTAACAATCGGTATCTGTGAGAGGGGCCAGTAGCAGGTGGTATGAGCCTCTCTCTAAGTATGAGCCCAATTGCCTCTCCCCTCTGGAAGGCCTCCAAGATCAGGTAGCAGGCACAGGAAAGCTTTTCCTCTAAATCTCCTCCCGGAACGCCTCTAAGATCAATAATCAGGGGTGGTTTTTCCTCCTCGGTGAAGACCTTTCTCTTTAGCTGATCCCACTTAGCCAAACTCTTCCAGGATATAAACTTAGAAGGGGTTCCTGCAAGGTATTCCTGGATGCCCTCAAATTCCGAGTAACCTCGGAGAGCTCCCCTGCTTTCTCCCTCCTTAGTCCTCCTCTTTTCTCTCTTCCTCAAATAGGAACACCTCTTTGGCTCCGGAAAAACCACAAACTCCCTCTGTATTGAAAAGGACACCCTTCTTACCACGAAGCCCATGGGAAAGATAGAGGTAACTTCTACCTCTTCCAAAAGGTATTTCCCCCTCGATGGAAATACTACGGGGATTCCTATTTCCTCTTCTCCTTGGAGAAAGGCCCTCTTGATCCCAACCTCAAAGGGTTTCCCCTTAGTATCCCTGATTCTTAGGCTAATTCTTAGCAAGAAAAAGGGGAAGATGGGTCTTTTTCTTTGAAGGCGCACCCTTAGATATCCCAATCTTCTGGCATACCATTCCGAAAGGGGAAGCACCTCCAGGTGAATCCCTCTCAAATTTAAATTGGAGAAGATTCCAGAAAGCCACATAAAACTTAACAGCAGGGAGACCATAACAAAGAGAATGTTGTTGTTGGTATTTACCGCAGAGACCCCAAGGAAAATGGTAAGGAGTGAATAGAGTAGCCCCGTCTTAGTGAGTTTGAGAGATCCCAATTGGAAAATTAGCCACAGCTTATTCAACTGGCACTACTAACTCTTCAAAAATCTCCTTTAAGAGGTGCTCCCTTTGGCTTTCGTACTCCTCCCGAAAGATTACCCTATGGGGTATCACATAAGGTGCAAGTTCTTTAATGTCTTCGGGCACTACATAATTTCTACCTTGAAGGAAGGCTTTAGCTTTGCTCGCAGCAAGGAGACTTAGCGCTCCCCTACTAGATAGACCAACCAGCAAAAGGGGATGCTTTCTCGTTTTCTCAACTACATCCAGTAGATAATCGAGCACCCTTTCTGAAACTTGGACTTCTCTTACCTTTGCCTGTAGGGCTAAGACTTCCTCTGGAGTAATCAGGGCTTGAAGATTTACTATCTCCTCCTTTAGCCCTCCTCTACGGAGAATCTCCCTTTCAAGAGCCCTTGGTGGATAGCCGATGGAAATCTTCATCAAAAATCTGTCTAATTGAGCTTCAGGCAGGGGGAAGGTGCCAAAGTATTCGATGGGATTTTGGGTGGCAATAAGAAAAAAGGGTTGAGGAAGAGGGTAGGTAACTCCATCCACAGTTACTTGCCCCTCCTCCATTGGTTCTAAAAGGGCACTTTGGGTCTTTGGGCTCATGCGGTTGATTTCGTCCACTAAGACTACATGATGAAAAATTGGCCCCCTTTGAAAGACAAAGCTTTCTAATTTTTTGTTGTAAATTGAGCTTCCCGTTATGTCCGAGGGCAAAAGATCACTGGTTCCCTGAATTCGGCCAAAGGTTAACCCTAGAGTCTTAGCCAAAGCAAGGGCTAAGGTGGTTTTTCCTATACCAGGCAAATCCTCAATAAGTAGATGCCCCTTAGCAAGGAGACAGCACAGGGCTAACTCCACCGCCCGGTCCTTTCCAAATAAAACCCCTTTTAGGGTTTCCAAAACCTCCCTTATCTTCACACCCTTTATTTACTCCAAAATTGCCCTTTTACAAGAAGATGTATGAGTCCACAGAATTTTAAACTGAGGGAAATTCTCATTAAATTTATGACAAATCCACTCCAAAGGCGACACCTTCCCAAGCCCAAAACTTACTCCAAAAGTCCCTCCCAACGCTACTCGATAAACGACTACTCTTCACGGGCAAATCCAAATCTATTAGCCACATCCTCCTCTCCCTCTCAATAAATCTTCCCGTCTTCCCATAAAAACTAAACTAAAGCCTCTTCACTACCTCTCCTCCAACTTACCTCCTTTCTTTTAAAATACTATATAATCCTTCCAAGAGCAGATACTGCTACCAAAGCCATACTCCTCTCCCTACAAAATTTATCCACCAAGGGCTTAAGCTTTTCCTTGCCTATGCGAAAAGGTTTCCTCCTGTTACTCAGGATAAACGCTATTACCTCATCCGCCACCTCTTTGAGCATTTCCTCTTTGGTCAATCTGTGGGCCTTTGTGCCAAAGGAGTTACGAAGTTCCATGCCCTTTAGCCTTTAGGCGACTTCTTTTCTCTGGGATTCATCTTTGATTGCTTCAAGTCTTTATAGCGTTTTTAAGTCTTTTTTTCCTTCAAAAAAGACCTTGAACTTATGCATTAGTGATAATTTTTCTGTTAAGTAAAAGGGTATTTTAAAGAGAATAGGAACAGGTTGGAGATGTTCCCAGTTTGGGGACAACTCCCTTTATTTTGAGCAGAATGTTTGGCTTAGATTGAACTCTTAGATTGAACTTAGTGAAACGCCAAAGAGTGGCGTGTGATGGAGTTTGACAGGTCTATCAAGGTGCCCTTAGTTTAGCCGAAGATTTTTAGCACCGAAATTAGGATAGTTAAGAGGGTGAATGCTCCAGCTACGAACCACTGTAAGAAGTTCAATCTCTTTTCCATGGCCTCAAAGCGTGCATTCATAGCCTCAAAGCGGGTGTTCATTTCTTTTTGTAGTGCCTCAAAGCGGGCATTCATGGCCTCAAAGCGTGTATTCATTTCCTTTTGTAAGGCCTCAAAGCGAGTGTTCATCTCCCTTTGTAAGGCCTCAAAGCGAGTGTTCATCTCTGTAAGTAAAGCCTCAAATCTCCTTTCTTCAAACTCCCTCATACTTCTCAGCTCTTCCTCCACTCTTATCAGTCTCTCTATGAGGGAAATCTCCTTAGCTTTTTTCTCATGCTCCATAACAAAGTCAGTAAACTTTTCCCTGAGGATTTTCTCTATCATTGAAGCTATCCATCCTTCAAGTTCCTCTTTCATCTGATTTGTAGCAGGAATCATCTTTTACCTCCATCCTTGATTTTAGTTGCCATGGTGTAGTTTTATTATCTGATAAATTTGAGTTTTTTCAATAGTGATAATCTTTTTGTTGAGTAAAGGAGTATTTTAAGGAGAGTAGGAACAGGCAGGGGATGCTCCAGAATATGGGACAACTAAAATGTTAGGGTTTGGTTTTAGGAAAGATCTTTTAAGAAGGGGAGTTCATCTAAAATCCTTTGGATCCATATAAAGTTATGACAAGAGAGAGAGTTGTGTTAAAATGATTAACTATGAAGATGAGGCGAGTTGTTTTGTGGTTAGCGCTGTTTTTTTTGTTTACAGGAGGCCTATATGTGCTCCAATATCTTCCTATTGATAGTTTTTTTGGTTATCTATTAAAGCCCCTTTGGAGGGCGGAGGCTCATTTAGGTGAGAGGCTTAGGGCTTTTTTTCAGAGCTATCTCCTTTTAACTCAGGTTCAAGGGGAAAATAGAGCGTTAAAGGAGAAGCTTCTTGCTTTGGAGCAGGAGCTTACCTATTATAAGGAGAGAGAGGTACTATATCAGAGACTGGAAGCACTTTATCAAATTAACTTTGAAACCAAGTTTCCCCAAGTTGTTGCCAAGATCATTTACAAAGGCATAGATCCCTACAGTGAAGTTTTGGTAATAGATAAAGGCTCAAGGGAAGGACTTTTACCCCAGATGCCCGTTTTAGCTTATGTTCAAGGCATGGGGGTGGGGCTTGTAGGGCAGGTGGTTGAGGTCTACCGCTCCTGGAGTAAGGTAATTCTCCTTACTGATCCTTCCTTTGCGGTAGATGTAAAAATTTTGCGCACTCAGGATAGAGCTATCCTCAAGGGTAAAGGGGAGCCAACGGTCACCCTAGAATTCCTTCCCCTTTACTCTCAAGCTCAGCAGGGTGACAGAGTTATTACCTCCGGGCAAGATCTTCTCTTTCCGCAAGGCTTGCTCGTTGGTGAAATACTGGAAATTAAGAAAGATCCCCAGGGACTCTTTAAAAGGGCAGAGGTCAAACCTCTGATTGATATCTACAATCTGGACTTCGTGGTGGTGTTGCTGAAAATCCCCGAAGTTTCTCTTTAAGAGGATGAGCTTAAGGACCTTTATTTTAAAGTTTTTGCCCTTGGTGTTTGTGCTATTCTTCGTAAAAGGGGTGCTTTCTCAAGTAATTGCTCTCCCCCTTGTGGATATATATAGCGCCTTGGCTTTAAGCTCAGTTCCCCTCTTGAATTTGAACCTTTGGGCCTTTATAAGCCTTGCTCTATTGGGAATATTGAGAAGTTTTGATGGATATTATCCCTATTTTATCTTTAGCACTTATTACATTGGGCTTCTCTTAGCATGGCACCACAGTAAGAGGATTTTTCAACAGGAGTGGAGGTATTACCGCGCCTTTTTTTGGAGCTTAAGCCTCTTACTTTTGCTCCTTCTTGAAGTGCTTATCTTTTTCAAGAGATTGCTCCTTTTTAATCTAACCTATCTTTTTTGGTTTGATCTTATTACGGAGTCCATACTTTATGCTCTGGTAAATCTGCTTTTCGTTTATGGGCTAACTCTCCTTCTTAAGAGGGTTTTAGAAGTTGAAAGTTAACAATTTTTCTCCGATTAAAGTTTCCAGAATAAAGAGGTCTTGGGTAGAGGGGGTTACCCTTGCGGAGTTATGGGAAAGAAGGCTCTTTTGGCTAAAGGTGCTCCTTTTTGTGTTCTTCGGCCTTATATGGCTTAGAGTCTTTTATCTTCAGGTGGTTAAGCATCCCTATTATGCCAATAAAGCAAAGGCAAGGTCTATTGCCGGATACATGATCAAAGCGCCCCGTGGGGAGATACTAACTGCAGATGGTGTAGTTGTGGCAACCAATAGAGCTATCTTTCAATTATACATTGATTTGGAAAATCTATCTGACGAGGAAAGCATCCTAAAGAAACTCAGCCTCTTACTCCCAGAGGATTACGGCAAACTCAAGGAGCACTTTTATTTAGCAAAAAGGAGCTCCTTTGGTAGGATTCTTTTGAAGAGAAATCTCACTTGGGATCAGGTAGCCCGTATAATGGTGAGGCAATACTACTTGCCAGGGGTTTCAGTAGAGGTTGAGGCTGAAAGATTTTATCCTTATGGAGAAGCCTATTTCCATCTCTTAGGTTATGTGGCTAAAATTAACAGGGAGGAATTTGAAGCCCTGAGAGGAAAGAATTACTCTCCAGAGGATTTGATTGGCAAAAAGGGGCTGGAAAGGCTCTACGAATCCCATCTAAAGGGGCAAAATGGACGAATTGAGATGGAAAGGGATGCTAAGGGCAGGTTAGGAAGGGTGGTGGGAAGGGTAGATCCCCTGGCGGGAGAGGACTTGATTATAACGGTGAGGCACGATCTTCAGATGAAAGCTTACGAACTTCTTAAAGAGAAGAGAGGAGCCATTGTTGCCCTCTCTCCAGAGAGCGGAGCTATACTTGCCTTAGTGAGCATGCCTGCGGTAGATCCCAACAAGTTTATCATAGGTTTCGAAGAGGGAGAGTGGGAAAAAATTGCCCAGGATCCACGAAAGCCCCTGCTCAATAGAGCACTTCAGGCCTATCCGCCGGGTTCCACCTACAAGTTAATAACCGCCTTAGCAGGCTTAAAGGCAGGTATTGTAAAGGGCTTACATTGGTCAGTAGCTTGTTCGGGATATTATCCCTTTGGGAACCATGTTTTTCGATGCTGGGAAAAAAGGGGCCATGGGCCAGTTAGTCTTATTAAGGCTATAGCGGTGTCCTGTGATGTCTACTTTTACACCATAGGCTCAAGACTTGACATAGATCTGTTGGCGGAAGTTTCAAGGGCTTTTGGCTTGGGAAGACTCACGGGCCTTGGCTTTCCTGAGGAAAAACCTGGGCTTGTGCCAGATAAAGCTTGGAAAAAGAAGCGCTACGGAACTAATTGGAATCAAGGAGAAACGGTGGTAATCTCCATTGGCCAGGGATATATCCTAACTACTCCGCTCCAGATGGCAAGGGCTTATATGGTCTTGGCAAACGGAGGATTTCTCTATAAGCCCTACATAGTCTCTGAAGTGAGAAAAAAGGATGGCACTCTGGTTTTTAGAAATACCCCTCAGGCGGAGGGCAAAGTGGAGATAGATCCTCAATATTTAGAATGGTTAAGAGCGGGCTTAAGAGAAGCTGTAGATGTTGGCACGGGTAAAGCCTCCAGAGTTCCCGGAATCCTCGTCTGGGGAAAGACTGGAACCGCGCAGGTGGTTGCGCTTCATCGAAAGACGAGACATCTGGAACATCATGCCTGGTTTGTTAGTTATGCGGGCAATTCTACTCCTCAAATAGTCTCTGCAGTTTTAATAGAGCACGGAGGAGGAGGTGGGGCAGTAGCTGCTCCCCTTGCCGGAGAACTGTATAGAGCCTTTTACAAGTTGCCTCCCCAATTCTTGCCTAAACCCGTGGAAGATGGAGAATTACCCACTGACCTGCCAGGAGGACTTACTAATGGAAACCAAGCTGAAAATTAGACATTTCCTTAGGGAGAACCTCCTTGCGGTTTTAGCCTTTTTGTCCCTCGTAGGAATTAACATTCTGAATCAACTAGGTATGGGAGAAACTAACATCTACTTTTGGAAAAATTTCATTTGGAATCTTCTAGGCTTGGGCCTCTTTTTGGCAATTCTTTTTAAATTTGATTATCGCAGGGTCTCCCTTGAGCTTTTGTGGCTCCTCTACGGAGGTATGCTACTTTTACTCATAGTGCTTGCCCTTTTCAAAAAGAGATGGCTAATCATTGGACCTCTAAGTTTTCAACCTTCGGAATTCTTAAAGGTTATTTTAGTGTATCTTCTAAGTTTGTTTGTTGCAAAGAACATGGAGCCCAAGCTTAGCGTTAGAGAGGCCCTCTTTTTGCTGATTGTGATTTCTCTTCCCGTTGGGTTTCTCTTACCGGTGGATCTCGATTATGCGGGAATTATATTTCTAATGTTTTTTATGTTTCTCCTCTTTCTTGGCTTTCCAAGGCGTCTCTTCATAGGTTTAGCCCTACTTGGGATAATCCTTTCTGTAATCTTGCTTCCCCTTGCTTGGAATAAGCTTAAGCCTCACCAGAAGGGTAGAATCTACGGCTACATTGATCCGGAAAAGTATCCCAAGACTTGGGGGTATCAAATAAATCAGTCTCTGATAGCAATTGGTTCTGGGGGTCTCCTGGGGCAGGGACTACAAAAGGGCTGGTCCACAAGACTTAACTATCTTCCAGCTAAAAACACCGATCTTGCCTTCGCTGTCTGGGCAGAAGCCTTTGGTCTAATAGGCTCAACACTCTTTCTCTTCATCTACGGATATCTCCTGTATTGGGGAATTGAGATTTCCAAAAAAGCTAAGGATCTGTTAGGTAAATTCCTAAGTCTCGGAATTGTCATCGTCTTACTATTTCAATTCCTCTTTAATATTGGCGGAGCCATAGGCCTGCTTCCCATGACAAGTATTCCTCAGCCCTTTCTTAGTTATGGCGGATCTATAACCATTTCTTCCTATTTAATGCTTTCTTTATTATTTAATGTTGCCTTTAGAAAAGATTTTTTTAAATAACTCTTAAATTTAAGTTAATTTCAAACTTGACTATAAGAAGAAAATTGATATGCTTTGTCTTTTAAGAAATCTTGGAAAGTTCTTAGAGAGGTTTTCTCATGTTGAAGTTTGATCTAACTCTTTTTGTTCAGATAATAGAAGCCCTTGTGCTTGCAGTTCTTTTAAACATTATATTGATTAAGCCGGTGATGGAATTTCTTGAGGAAAGAAGGAGGCAATATAAAGGGTTAGAGCGGGAGATTGAGGATTTATTGAGACAGGTGGAATCGGGTTTAAAAAATTATCAGGAGGCTTTAGCTTCTGCTCGTAAAGAGGGCCTTTTGAAGAGGGAGGCTCTTAAAGAGGAGGCAAGGCGTATTGAAAGGGAGGAGCTTTCCAGAGTGGCCAGGGAAATGGAGCAGTTTAAGAAGTCCTGGGAGAGCACCTTTAAGTCTGAATTTGCTAAGCTTAGGGAGGAAGTTTTTGCCCAGAGGGAATACTTTGCGGTGCTTATTGTGGAAAAACTCTTAGGGAGGAAGGTATGGCCGAGGGAGTCCACGGAATAACGGCCTCTCAAATAAAGAACTTAATCTGGTGGACCGTCAATTTTTTAGCTCTTATTATTATTCTGTACAAGCTTTTAAAGAAGCCCATAGTTAATTTTTTTGTAAGCAGACAAGAGAAGCTAAAGAAAGAATACGAAGAGCTTCTTGCTAAAAAAAGGGTGGCTGAAGCCAAATATGTTGAGCTTCAAGAGAAGGTAAAAAATCTTAAGGAGGAGGCAGAGGCCATATATAGGAGTTATGTAGAGCAGGGATTAAAGGAGCGCGATAAAATACTGGAAGAAGCTCGCCTTCAAGTAGAGAGAATCAAGGAGCAGACGCAACTTTTTATTGCCCAGGAGATGGAAAAGGCTAAGCAAAGTTTGCGCCTTGAGTTAGCGGAAGAGGCGGTTAAGCTTGCGGAAGAGATATTAAGGCAAAGGATTACGCCAGAGGATCAAAGGATTCTTTTCCAGGAGTTTGTGGAGAATATTAAAGGGAGGATGATGCATTGAGAGCCTTAGCTACCGCCTTAAAGTATGCTAAAGGTCTTTTCATCGTGGGAAAGGAGCTAAATAAAGTAACTACCTTTGGTGATGATTTACAGAGGCTTCAAGAGGGGCTCAAGGCACTTCCAGATGTGTTGAAAGCTTTAGAGAGCCCTATTTATCCTCCAGATATAAAAATGGAAATCCTAATGGAACTTTTAAAGCAATTTAAAGTGGATCCTGAAGTAGAAAGATTCTTACAACTCTTGGTTGAAAGAAGGAGGATTCAATACTTGAATGACATTGTGGAGATGTATCAGGCTTTAGTGGATGAGGAGCTTGGAATAGCAAGGGGAGAGGTGATAAGTGCCTTTGAGCTTAGTGAAGAGGAACACAAGACCTTGGAGGAGGTTTTGAGTGAGGTGTTAAAGAAAAGGGTTTACCTAAAGGTTAAGGTTGAGCCAGAGATATTGGGTGGCATAAAGGTAAAAGTGGGTGATTACATATGGGATGGAACTCTTAAAACTCAGCTTAAAAGGTTTAAGGAAATCATTATAAAGGGGGTATAGTCAATGGAAGCGATAAAGGCTCAGGAGTTAAGTGATCTAATCAGAAAAAGAATAGAAGAGTTTGAGAAGAAGATAAATCTTGAAGAGATGGGAGTAGTCATATCGGTTGCGGATGGTATTGCTCGAGTTTTTGGCTTAAGAAACTGTGAGTATATGGAGCTTATTGAGTTTCCGGATAGCGGAGAGGTAGGTATTGCCCTTAATTTGGAGTTTGATAATGTGGGTATTCCAGTGATGGGGGACTATTCAAAGATAAAGGAAGGAGATGTTGCCAAAAGAACGGGCCAGGTAGCTTCTATTCCTGTAGGTGAGGCGGTTATTGGAAGGGTTATTGATCCAGTGGGAAGACCATTGGATGGTAAAGGACCAATAGAAGCTAAGGAGTATCGTAGGATTGAGATCAAGGCCCCAGGTATTATTGTGAGGAAGCCTGTAAGTGAGCCAATGTATACTGGAATTAAGGCTATCGATGCTATGACCCCTATTGGAAGGGGGCAAAGAGAGCTCATCTTAGGAGACAGACAAACTGGCAAGACTGCCATTGCAATTGATGCTATTTTAGCTCAGAAAAACAGTGACATTTATTGTATTTACTGTGCTATTGGGCAGAAGAAATCAACGGTCGCCCAGATCATTGAGATTCTTCGCCGATACGGAGCTATGGAATACACCACAGTGGTTGCTGCTTGTGCATCAGATCCCGCAGCCTTGCAATGGATTGCTCCTTATTCCGCCTGTGCTATAGGGGAGTATTTTAGGGATACAGGAAGGCATGCCTTAGTGATATATGATGATCTCTCTAAGCAAGCAGCGGAGTATCGCGAGATTTCTCTTCTTTTAAGGAGACCTCCGGGAAGAGAAGCCTATCCCGGGGACATCTTCTACAATCATTCGAGGCTCCTTGAGAGAGCAGCCAAGCTGGATGATAAGTATGGTGGTGGCTCATTGACTGCTCTTCCTATAGTGGAGACCCTGCAGGGTGATGTGTCCGCCTACATTCCTACTAATGTTATCTCAATTACTGATGGTCAGATTTATTTGGAGCCAGGGTTATTTTTTGCGGGTATCAGGCCTGCCATTAATGTGGGTCTATCTGTTTCCCGAGTGGGTGGGGCTGCTCAAATAAAGGCTATGAGGCAGGTTGCAGGAAGATTAAGGTTGGAGCTTGCTCAATATCGAGAACTTGCAGCCTTTGCCCAGTTTGGCTCGGAGTTAGATAGGGCAACCCAACGGGTTCTCCACCGAGGAGCAAGATTAGTAGAGATTCTCAAACAACCTCAATTTCAGCCCCTTCCTGTGGAAAAGCAGGTTTGCATCCTTTTTGCAGGAACAAGAGGCTTCTTAGACGAGATGCCCCTCGAGGTGTTGGCTCAATACGAGAGAGAACTCTATGACTTCATAGAGCGTAAATATCCTGAGATTTATCAGGAGATAAGAGAAAAGAAAGAGATCTCTCCAGAATTAGAGGAGAAAATGAAGGCAGTATTTAGAGAATTTAATGAGGAATTCAAGAAGACAAACAATGTGGAACCTGTGCCTGTTCCTTAAGGGGGAGTGAAATGCCGGGTTTGCGAGATCTAAGGAAAAAAATTGATGCGGTAAAAAAGATAGGCCAAATCACTAAGGCAATGAACATGGTAGCCTCTTCAAAGTTGAGGTCTCTACAAGGTAGATTGGAAGGTTTTAGGCCCTATCGTCAGAAGTTTGAAGAGGTGCTCGCTCAACTTTTAACTTCTCCGGGTCTCAACAAGGAGAGAATTCCCTACTTGAAAACTAAGGAGATAGTGCAAAGAGTTGGACTAATTATAATAACTGCAGACAGAGGCCTATGCGGAGCCTTTAATAGTAACATTATAAGAGAGGCGGAGAGTTTTATAAAAAAAAATCAGAGAGAAGGTAAGGCTATAGAGCTTATTTTAGTTGGAAGAAAAGGTATAAGTTATTTTAGGAAGAAGTTGCCGGTGCGAGAGGTATTTGGCAATGTAATGGGAAGGGTGTTAATGCAGGATGCCCGTAGAATTTCCCGTTCCGCCATAACCGCTTATTTAGATGGGGAGTGGGATGAAGTTTACTTAATCTACGGATATTTTATAAATGTAATTAGACAGGTTCCTCGTTTAGAGAGGTTTCTACCTCTTTCCTTTGAGGTGCCAGAGAGAACAAGTGCGAGTTCTTACACTTATGAGCCTGATGAAGAGGAGCTTTTACCTCTGATTTTACCCCAATATCTTAACACTTTAATATATTCCGCTATGCTTGAGACTGCAGTGAGTGAACAGGCGGCAAGGATGACAGCTATGGATAATGCTAATCGAGCCTGTGGAGATATGGTTAAGCAGTTAACCTTGTATTATAACAAGGTAAGACAGGCTAGCATCACCAAGGAACTTATGGATATCGTTGGTGGTGCCGAGGCTATAAAAGGATAAGAAAAGAAGGAGGGTAATCCCTATGGCGGAAGAAAGAGTCCTTGGAAGGATTGTGCAAATAATGGGAACGGTTGTAGATGTAGAATTTCCGCCGGGTAAGGTGCCCAAGGTTTTAGATGCTTTGAGGGTGACCAATCCTATGATTGACGATAGGGAGTGGAACTTGGTTTTAGAGGTTGCCCAACAGCTTGGGGACAATATAGTGCGCTGTGTGGCCATGGATTATACCGATGGTTTGAAGAGAGGGCAGGAGGTTTTAGCTACTGGTGGTCCCCTACTGGTGCCCGTTGGTAAACCCACTTTGGGAAGGATTATCAATGCGGTGGGAGACCCGGTGGATGAAGCAGGACCAATAAAGGCGGAAAAATATTATCCCATTTTTAGACCCGCTCCCCCCTTAACCGAGTTAGATGTCCAGATCAAGGTCTTGGAGACGGGAATTAAGGTCTTTGATCTTTTGATTCCCTTCCCTCGTGGGGGTAAGATGGGGACCTTCGGTGGAGCAGGCGTTGGTAAGACAGTGGTTATGATGGAGATGATTCACAACATCGCTATGGAACACGGAGGAATATCAGTTTTCTGCGGAGCCGGGGAGAGGACCCGTGAAGGAAATGAGCTTTATTTGGAGATGAAAAGATCAGGAGTTATTGATAAAGCAGCCCTGGTTTATGGTCAGATGAATGAAACACCTGGACACCGAGCAAGGGTTGCTCACACAGCGGTTGCTTTAGCAGAGTATTTTCGCGATGAAGAGGGGCAGGATGTGCTTCTCTTTATTGACAACATTTACAGATTTACCCAAGCTAACCAAGAGGTTTCCGCGCTCCTTGGAAGAATGCCCTCAGCCGTAGGATATCAGCCTACATTGGCTACAGATATTGGGGCCTTACAAGAAAGAATCTGCTCTACAACCAGAGGCTCAATTACCTCAGTGCAGTGCGTCTATGTTCCAGCAGACGACCTAACAGACCCAGCACCCGCCACCACCTTCGCCCATCTTGACGGAACGGTGGTTCTTTCCAGACAGATTGCGGAGCTTGGAATCTATCCTGCTGTGGATCCCCTTGATTCCCAGTCAAGGATACTTGATCCCAACATAGTGGGCTGGGAACATTACAGCGTTGCCCGTCAGGTTCAGCAAGTTCTCCAGAGATACAAGGATCTGCAGGATATCATTGCCATCCTTGGAGTAGAGGAACTCTCTGAAGAGGACAAAATCATTGTTGCTCGAGCAAGAAAGATTCAGAGATTTCTCTCTCAGCCCTTCCATGTGGCAGAGGCCTTTACAGGCCTACCCGGAAGATATGTGAAGCTCGAGGATACAATCAGAGGTTTTAAGGAGATTCTGGAGGGAAGACACGATGATTTACCAGAGCAGGCCTTCTACATGGTGGGCACCATTGAGGAGGCGGTAGAGAAGGCAAAGAGGCTTCTTGAGGCCTAAGGGGGCTTTTATGGCACGTATCTTACTGGAGATAATTACTCCAGAAAGGGTGGTGATAAGGGAAGAGGTTGATATAGTTACCGCTCCGGGTATAGTAGGGGAATTTGGTGTGCTTGCTCACCATGCTCCAATGGTAGCTGGCATTAAAATAGGAGCACTAAGATATAGAGTTGGAGACCGAGAGGAATGGATTGCGGTGAGTGGTGGTTTTTGTGAGATCTCAGGGAATAGGATTACCTTCCTTGTAGAGACGGCGGAAAGAGCGGTAGAAATTGATGTAGAGAGGGCTTTAAGAGCCAAAGAAAGAGCAGAAAAACGCTTACAGGAATATTACCTTAAAAGGGAAGAGATAGATTATGCTCGGGCACGCGCTGCTCTCCAGCGGGCCTTAGCCAGGTTGTTGGTAGCGGAGAAAGGAAAGGCTGGACATCCAAGATAATTCAACCCCTTTGTCTAAGGCTCCTCGAAAGGAGCTTTTAAGAAAGTTTTTTAAAGAGCTTCGCCTCAAGCTGAATCCTCAAGAGTGGCAAGTAGGCTCAATAAAAATTTGCCAAATGCTCTTAGAATCAGCTTATTACGCAAAGGCTAAGCGTATTGCCTTTTATTCCTGTATAAATCAGGAGGTTGACTTAAACTACGCCTTACTTGAAGCCCTAAGGGAAAAGGAGGTTTTTCTACCTAAAACAGATCTCAAAGGGCAAACACTCACTTTTCACCGGATCTTGGATCTGAGATCTCTAACACCTGGGCCCTTTGGTATTCTTGAACCCCCTCCTGAGGCACCCATTGTGGAAGTAGCCAAATTGGATATAATTCTTGTTCCAGGATTAGCCTTTGACAAGAGAAGGGGCAGGCTTGGCTATGGAAAAGGCTTTTACGATAAAACTCTAAGGGATACTAGAGGCTTGAAAATCGGTGTAGCCTTTAGCTGTCAAATAATAGAGGAGTTGCCCCTTGAGCCCTATGATGTAAAAATGGATCTCATCCTTACGGAAAAGGGATGGTTATGAAGGGGGAGCTTGAGCAAACACTTTTGAGGAATTTAAATTATGTCAAGGAGCGGATAGCTATCGCCTGTAATAAAGTAGCACGAAAACCAGAAGATATAAAGATTCTCGGAGCAAGTAAGAGGCAGTCTCCTGAAAAGATTAGATTTCTCTATAATTATGGCATCACCCTTTTTGGAGAAAACTATGTGCAGGAAGCAGAGGAAAAGATAACGGCTTTGGAGGATTTATCTATAGAGTGGCACTTTATAGGAAGGCTTCAGACTAACAAGGTTAAAAGGGCTATAAAACTTTTTCACATGATAGAGACTGTTGATAGAAAAGAATTAGCCCTTGAACTGGAAAAGAGGCTTTCCAAGGAAAATAAAACCATGCCCATATTGCTTGAAGTTAATATTGGAGGTGAACCAACCAAAGGAGGTATTAGAGTAGAGGAGTTAGAGAGTTTTTGTGAGGTTATCCAACAGCTTAAACACTTGGAAGTTAGGGGGCTAATGTGTCTTCCTCCTTTAGAGGAGGATGCCAATCGAGTCAGACCTTATTTCGTAAAGATGAGAGAACTTTTTGAAAGGTTTAAGCCCTTTTTTGGAGAGTCCTTTCGGGAGTTATCTATGGGCACAAGCCATGATTTTGAGGTTGCCATCGAAGAGGGTGCAACTATAATTAGACTGGGAAGTATCCTTTTTGGTCCAAGACTTTAGAGGAAGATTTTGAGGGAAAATCCCCTCTTTCTATTCTCTATAGCTTTGCTTTCAGGGTTGTTCCTCTCCTTTTATAGGATACCATTTTACTTAACTCTTCTTCTGTTGCCCAGTTTATTTCTCCTTTTCAAGAAAAAGGAGGCCTATGGTTTGATTCTGTTAACTTTTTGTTTTTATGCCTTAGGCTTGGGTGTTTATTACAAGCCTCATAGAGAAACTCAATATAATTCCACCCAAAGCTTAAGTTTTACGATCATTAGGGTTGAGCCCTATTATCAACAATACCGGATTAGGGCTCTTACCTCAAGTTTTGAAGAGATTGAGTTTACGACCTTTAGAGGGACCTTTAAGCCCCTGCAGACCTGCAGTGCAACCCTCAGAGTTAAAGAGAGAGAACTTAATCCCTACTCATTAACCAAAGAAGAAAGACTTTTTCTCAGGGGCATTGCGGAAGAGTTTAAGTTAGAGGAGGGCGCTCCAGTATATTGCATAGAGAAACAGGCTTTTAGCACAGAAGGTCTTAGATTTAGACTCTTTCAATTCTCAAAGGAACTTTCTCCCTTAGCGGAAGGATTATTTCAGGCCTTAGTGTTAGGGGTGGAAACTCAACTTCCAAAGGAGTATTTAGAAACCTTAAGATCTCAAGGGCTTTATCACCAGCTTGCTATTTCGGGCTTTAATTTAGCGGTCCTCTATGGATTACTTTACAAGGTGACGAAATTTTTTTTGAAGTTTACACCTCTCTTATCCTTGGGCCTACCCTTGCAGTTGTGGGCAGGGTTTTTAGCCCTACCAGGAGCGGGGATAGTTCTGATTCTATCGGGTCTTCAGCCCCCAGCTTTAAGAGCCTTTTTATTTCTCTGTCTTTTACTCTTAGGCAAACTTCTCTTTCGCCATACTCCCTCCCTCTTAGTCCTGTTTCTTACCGCAGACATACTACTCCTGTGTTCTCCTACCCTCATCGGCAACTTTTCCTTTCAACTCTCCTTTATGGCAACCTTAGGTCTTCTCTGGGGCGATAGCCTCTTTAGATCAAACTTAAGAAGCCTCCCCTACTACGGGGAACTTCCTAAGTATTTACAAGGGCTTATCTTTGCTATTAGCTATGGTCTCACAGTCTCCACTATTATTAGCCTCTTTACCTTTCCTCTGTTACTCCTTATGGCAGGAGAGATTTCCTTAGCAACACCTATTAACAATCTGATTGCCACCCCCTTTTGGAGCCTTGTTTTTATCCCCGGAACTATCTTTATAGCTCTTATTGCCCTTGTTTATCCTCCCATAGCTAAGCCTCTTATGGAGTTTTTAGCAGAACTTTTCTCCCACTACATGAAAATTCCTCTCTTTACCTGGCAATATTCTCCGCCTTTACCAGTAAATCTTTTCCTGCTCTGGGGATTGATAGTCATCCTTTTAGGATTTTTTCTTTTTAAGCTTCCCTCATTGAAAGGTCTTAAGGGATTATACAAGGTTGCTCTATGGTTTGGCATTTCTTGGTTAACCTTTGCAGGGCTTAAAACTCTCTATGATAGGGTAAACATCATAATCGTTCCCAAATATAAGACCCTAAGGGCAATACTTCTAAAAGAGGGCAAAGAGTTCTATTTGATAGTGAGTGAAAATAAATACTTCTCAACGGAGAGAGAATTTAAACTGTTTCCTCTGTTAAAGAAACTTGGAATCAGAAGTTTGGAAGGCCTTTTTCACCTTGGTGGGGAATCCCTTGAGGAACGAGCTTTAAAGGAAAGGTGGTTAAGACACTTTGAGGTGAGAAACTTTTACTCTTTAAGGGATTTAGAGCTCTGGGCAGATTTAAAGATATTTAAGCCTGCTCTGGAAGTAATCCCCCTCACAGGGGAGAGCTTTTTGATAGAGTTTAAAGGCTTAACCCTCATATGGGGGGAGAAAAATTATAAATATCAAGCTTCCAAAATAGAGGGTGAGATACTAATACACCCTTCAGGAAAAATATTAAGGGACAAGATCAGAGGTGAGATTATTCTAGAAAGAGAGAGAAAGGCTTCCTTCTATCTTTTACCCAAGGATACTTACTATTTATACCTTGATGAGGTAGAAAGACAAAAGAGTTTCCTTTCAAGATTCCTATTTCCTCTATACTTCGTGGAGAAGGAAAACCTCAACAAAAGGTTTCTCTTTTCTGATCCCTATGAAAAATCCTTATGAGGAAGCTACAGGGCTAAGACTTGTATCCCATGAGAAATAAAGTAAAGTTTAAAGTTATTAATGAGGGACATTTTGGAGGGAGGCGATGAGGCTTCAATATGAGACCTTCGAGCACATGGCGGATGTGGGAATAAGGGGCTATGGTAATACACCAGAGGAGGCCCTATCTAATTTGCTAAAGGCCTTAGCTACACTCTTGGTTGAGGATTCTTCTTTTTTGGAGGAGAGGCCCCTCTTTGAAGTTGAACTGACCCAGAGCGCGGAATTTTTGGATGAACTTTTAGTTAACTTCGTAAATCAGGTTTTGAGTCTTACCTATCTTGAGAATAAAATTTTTTATGAATTTAAAGGGGAGCTCAAAGCTGAAGAGGGTAGATACCTTTTAGTGGGAAAAATTCTCGGAGTTCCCTTTGATCCCACTCGCTATGGGTATGGGGTAGAGGTAAAAGGTGCTACCTTCACTTTGTCTAAGTTTCAAAGGGAGGATTCCCAATTTGTTGCTCAGTGTGTGGTTGATGTATGAGAAAAAAGCATAATTGATTCTTTAAAAGCCTTTGAGTCTGCAAACCTTAAGTGCGTCTCATATGAAGGAAGAGAAGTTTTATTCGCAAAGAAGCCTCTAATGAATCCTTTACGGAAGAATTCTTAAAGGTGCGGCTCATTCACTTCGTAAATTTTGAAGGTTATCTTTGGGTAAAAAGATTACTTGGGGAGAGGAAGCCGTGTTTCAAGTGGTAATAGTAGGGAGACCAAATGTGGGAAAATCTACTCTTTTTAACACCCTTATAGGAGAAAGAAAGGCAATTGTAGAAAAAAGCCCAGGTATTACACGAGATTTTCTGGTTGGTTATGTGGAGCTTGAAGAGGGAAAGGGTATTAAAGTTATAGACACTGGGGGAATTGATTTAGCAAGTAAAGACTTCTTCTCGCAGGCTATTCGGGATATAGTGGAAGCCACTGTGAAAGAAGCAGATCTTATAATTTATGTAGTAGATGCCAAAGAGGGCCCTACTGGGGGAGATGAAGAGATTGCAAGTTACTTGAGATCTCTAAACAAGAGGGTCCTTCTGGTTGTAAATAAAGTAGAGAGTAAGGCCGATCAAGAAAGAGCAAGAGAATTCTATGCCTTGGGATTGGGGGAGCTAATACCTATCTCAGCCAAAAACAGGTTAAACATAGATTTATTGAAGGACCATCTAAAAAGGGAAGCTGGCCACCAGCTTTTCAATCTTCCTCAAGAGCCAGCAATTAAGGTGGCCATCATGGGAAGACCAAATGTAGGCAAGAGCACCCTTCTTAACCGGCTTGTGGGATATGAGAGAATGCTTGTATCTGAAATACCAGGCACCACAAGAGATTGTGTAGATGTGCTCTTGGAAAGAGAGGGGGCACTGCCCATATTATTAATAGACACCCCTGGCATTAGAAGACGAGCAAGGATTGAAGAGCGGGCGGAAAAGTTCTCGGTGGATAAAGCCTTAGAAACTTTGATGAAAGTGGATGTGGTAATACTGCTTATAACCGCAGAAGAGGGATTAACCCATCAAGATAAAACCTTGCTTAGACTAATTGACAAAAATTTTAAGGCAGGCCTTTTGCTTGTAAATAAATGGGATCTCTTAATTAAAAAGAGAGCGAGAGCTCAAGCCTTTCTTGAAGTGCTTAAAGGAGAACTAAAATTCCTACCCTGGATGCCCTATCTTCTGATTTCCGCAAAAGAAGGCCTAAATGTGGATGAAATTTTAAAGGAGGTTGAGGAGATCTACCAGCAATATAAAAGAAGGGTCTCTACAGCTAAGGTAAACGACTTGTTAGAGGAGTTGATGAATAAATATTCCTTTAATGTAAGGGGGAAAAGAGTGAAATTCTATTATGCAACTCAGATAGAAGTAGCTCCACCTACCTTTGTAGTCTTTACTAATATAGAACCAGAAAGGATTCCCTCTCACCTTGAGAGATTTATCAAAAGGCGTTTTCAGCAATTCTTAGGATTTACTAAAGTTCCGGTGAGGGTGATCTTTCGGTTAAGGAGTTAAGGGAGGTCCTTCTCCTGCTTTAACCTGCGGTTGATCCGCTTTACCGTAGTGTAAGGTCAGGGTTATTCTGCGATTTCTGGGATCAAAGGGATTATCTTTAATCAAGGGAAAGTTGTCCGCATACCCTACCACTTCTAAGATCTTCTCCGAGGGAACACCATTTTTTTCCAGTTCCAACATGGCACTGATTGCTCTTGCGGTAGAGAGTTCCCAGTTGCCCACTTTCCCTCTACGAGTGGATAGGGCATCTGTGTGGCCTTCAATAGAAATTAGGACAGGCAAGTCCTTTAATTCCTCTGCTAAGACCTTAAGGATCTCCTTTCCCTCAGGTAAGAGTTCCGCACTACCTACTTTGAATAAAGGTTTGTTAACTAATTCTATAATTTCTATTTTGACTACTCTCTCTTTTGTAGTAGTTTCAAAGGCTTCAATGAGAACATGCTCCTGTAAGCTTTTTAGTCTTGTTTCAATTATTTTTCTAAAACGTTCCCCTTCTCCTTTGACTGGAGGGAGCTCCTGTGGCAAGAATTGCACCTTAGGACTTTCCATCTTGCCGGTCCGATAAAATTCCATTAGCATACTAACTCCAGCCTTAGAAAAGATGTTAAATTTTCTAAAATAAGCAGCAACTTGTGCCTTCGTTTTAGGCTCCATAAGGGTTACTAACCACATGAGAAGAAAAAAGGTCATCATGCCTGCTAAGAAGTCCGCATAGGCAATCTTCCAAGAGCCGCCGTGATGACCAGCAGTAACCTTTTTGACTTTTTTAACAATTATGGGAGGAACACTCATTATCTTCTCTCTTTTAATTTAGCTTCCAGCTCGGCAAAGCTTGGTCGCATATGGGGAGGGATAGACCGTCTGGCGAACTCAACCGCGATTTGAGGAGCTCCTCCCCCAATGAAGTTCACAATGGCGGTTTTAATGACTGTAAGATATTCCTTTTCTTCCAGGGCTATCTTTTCCATCCGCGCAGAAAGTGGTGCCATAAAGCCATAACAGGTCAATATTCCAATAAAGGTTCCGGCTAAGGCGATGGAAAGATGATGAGCCATAACCGCGGGAGGTTGATCAATTTTTCCCATAGTTAAAATGATACCTAAGACCGCCGCAACTAATCCAAGACCTGGCATGGAGTCCGCAAGACTGGATAGCCTATGAGCAGGCTCGGCGCTTTCGTGAAAAATGATCTCAATTTCGTTCTCCAGGAGTGCCTCTAATTCAAAGTGACTAATATTAGTAGTTAAAATAGACCTAAAAGTGTCCCTAATGAAATCCAGAACTATATGATTGGCAAGGATCTTAGGATAAGATGAAAAGATTTTACTTGCCTCAGGATTTTCAATATCTTGCTCAATTGAAATTAAGCCTTCCTTTTTTATTTTCTTGAAGATCTCATTTAAAAGTAATAGGAGATCAACGAAATCTTCTTTAGTATAGACTGCTGGTTTAGTAAGGGCCTTTATAGCTCCTTGAACAATTCCTTTAATTACTGTCATATTGTTGGCGGTGATTAAGGCTCCACCTGCTGCACCAAAGATTATTAACCACTCTACAGGTTGCATAAGAACTGAAAAATTTCCATGCTCTAAGGCATATCCTACCACAACAGAAAGTATGACTACTATGAAACCTACTATGGCAGGCATAATTTAAAGCCCCTTTTTCTCCCTTATTATTTCCCTTTGTTTATGTAAGATATAAAAGCTTATTTTTTCCCGAATATCAAGAGGCATGGGAAGCCACTCTAAGGCTACTTCGTACTGATCATCCTTTTTCTCACACCTGACCACTTCCCCATAGAGGTAAAATCCAAGATTTTGATATAAATCAAGCACCAATTTAACCTCCATAATTTGGCCCTTCTCTAAAGGTGAGGAATATAAAAAACGTATTCCCTTTTCACTAAAATTAACCCTTTGATAGGGTAAACCGGTAAATCCCTCTTTTTCACAGGTGAGCAGATTAATGAGATAATCGAGTTTGGCGTTAATTAACTTTAACCAGTTGTTTAGAGCCTCATCAAGGGTATCTTTAAGAGGTATGTAGGAAAAGATAGGCATATCTCCTACAACTCGTGCACTCTTTTTCTCCCACTCTTCTTTTGAAATAGGATAAGCCACCATGGGAATGCTAATATCAATTCTAACAACTTCTCTTTCCATGCTTTCATCCTTTTTAATCGGCTAAAATTTTATTAATTTTAGATATTACCAAGGCTATCCATTTTCTCAAGGCACTTTCGGAATGATTTAAGAATCAAGGTCTTGACAAAAAGAGTTTTTAAAGTTGTAATTTATGAATTACTTAGTTTTTAATATTACAATAAATTAAGGGAGGGTTAATGAGGGGCGAATTAGAAAGAGAGGAGAAGCCTATATCTTTGTCCTTTTTAAAGGGGTATCTTCCGCCAAGTCTTGAGGAAAAGCTTCCTGGGCTTATACTTACTGCGGTGATTTCTGCTTTGGCCATATATACCAGTGCTCAGGTTTCCTATGTTAGCCCGCTAATTGCGGCCATGGGCATCGGTATGATTATTAGAAATTTTTTCATTGTGCCAAATTTTTATTTTCCGGGCATTTTCTACTCCATGAGACAGGTTTTACGCCTGGGGATCATCTTGCTGGGGTCTAAGATTACCTTAGATAAGGTTTTAGGTCTTGGCTGGGAAGCTCTATTAGTACCAACTGTAGCTCTGATTACCACCTTGATAGTCACTATCTTTCTAGGAAAGCTCTTTGGTCTGACTCAAAAGATGAGCCTTCTTTTAGGGATGGGGACATCCATTTGTGGAGCTTCGGCAGTTTTAATTGGGGGTTCTCTAACTAAGTCAAAGGAAGCGGATATTATCGTATCAATAAGTGCTATCACCGTCTTTGGAACTTTGTCTATGCTTCTGTATCCAGTTATCTTCAAATTAGAGATTTTTCCCCTGACATTAGAAACCTATGGGGTTTGGGTAGGCTCTTCAGTGCATGAAGTAGCTCAGGTTGTTACTGCTGGCTTTAGTGTAGATAAAAGCAGTGGAGAGGTAGCGGTGCTGGTTAAATTAGTAAGGGTTATTTTATTAATCCCTCTTGCCTTTGTCCTTTCCTTAATAATTAGTTGGGGTGCTATGGAAAAAAGAGAGAGTAGGTCTTCACGCGTTATAACCTTTCCTCTTTTCTTAATTGGTTTTGCAGGAATGGTAATCTTAAATTCTCTTGAATTTTTTACTCCCAAAGCTCTTAAGTGGATGGAGTTTACCGCTCTATTTTTGCTTCTTATGGGGATGGCAGGTATGGGATTAGAGACAGATTTTAGAAGACTTCTGAAAATTGGCTTTAGACCCTTTTTTGTAGGGTTGCTTTCTACCTTTTTTATTTCAGGGATAAGTCTTTTACTCATCGTGCTTCTAAAGTAGCTTTTGCACTTGTTTTGCTTTATTTTTTCTATATAATTTCAACTATGCTCAAGATAGCTATTGTAGGCGCAGGCTCTTGGGGGACTGCCTTAGGTAAGGTTCTTGCAGAAAAGGCCTATGAGGTCTATCTCTTAGCCCGAAGAAGAGAAATAGTCTCCACAATAAATAGGGAACATATAAACCCCCAGTATTTACCGGGAATTAAACTCCCCTCAAACTTAAAGGCCACTCTATCTCCGGGGGAAGCCTTAACAGAAACCCAGATAGTTATCTGGACTATACCTTCTCACGCCCTTGAGGAGGTTCTGTTAACACTAAAAAGCTACCTTAAAAAATCCCTTTATCATGTCTCAGGTATAAAGGGCATGGACATAGAGACGGGAAAGAGCCCACTGCAAATTCTTAGGAGCCATCTTGGCGAGGATAGAAAGTATTTTGTTTTAGGAGGCCCATCCTTTGCCTTTGAGTTAGCGCAAAGATTGCCAACCGCTGTGGTCTTAGCAGGTTTTGAGAAAGAAGCAACCACCTATCTCCAAGAAGTATTTGCCTGGAAGTATCTGCGAGTTTATAGAAGTTACGATCCCTTGGGCGTAGAGTTAGCAGGCGCCTTAAAAAATGTGATTGCTATAGCTGCTGGTATCTCCGATGGACTCGCTCTGGGATTGAATGCTCGAGCAGGTTTAATCTCCCGAGGCCTAAGGGAACTTGAGAGATGTGGTATAGCCCTTGGAGGAAAGAGGGAAACCTTTTATGGGCTGGCAGGCTTAGGCGATCTTGTGCTTACCTGCACAGGCACTCTCTCCAGAAATTACCAGGTAGGCTTACGCTTAGCCCAAGGAAAAAATATAGAAAGGGTGCTTGAGGAGATAGGACAAGTAGCGGAGGGAGTCAAAACTGTTTCGGTCATCAAGAGACTTGCTGAAGAAAGGGCACTCAATCTTCCAATTTGTGAAGAGGTCTATAAAATAATCTACGAAGGAGAAGATCCAAGGAATTCCCTTAAGAGGTTATTAAGTAGAAGTCTAAAAGATGAATTTGAGGAGGAGGCTATGGAGAACTTAAAGTTAGTAGTGCATGTGCCCGATCCTGCAAGATTTGAGGCCGGGCTCAAGGTATCCAGAAATTTTGCCCTCCATATGAGGGACAAAAAGTTTGAACTGAGAATTTTAGTAAATTATGAGGGAGTTAAGGTATTACAGGATTTCTCTTCCTATATGGATTTATATCAAGAAGTCTTAAATTTGGGAGGAGAGGTCTATTTTTGTGAGACTGCCTTACGGAGCCTAAACTTTTCCAAGGATATGTTACCTAAGGGTGCTAAGACCATCCCCTCTGGAATTGTGGCCTTAGCTGAATGGCAACAGGAGGGTTTTAGCTATGTCAGAGCCTAAGGAGAATCTTAAATTCTATTGTATGTATAGATTGAAATAATTAAAATTTACAAAAAATTAACAAAATTTTGTCTATACTTTTAACAGTCAAGCCTTCATAATATAAAATAAGAAAGAAAATAAACTCCAAAAAGGGAGGGTAGCCTATGGGTAAAAAGAAGTTATTTTATGTAAGTGCAGTGGTTGGATCTTTTTTAGCAGGAAGTCTTATTTTTAGTCAAAAGGTTGATGCGGTTAAGGCTCCCGATGAGTTTGCGGTTGATCCCAAGCAGTGTTATAACTGTCACGCCTTGATTAAGGAATTTCATTCTACAGGAGCTCACAAGGATGTTAATTGTATTAACTGTCATTCTGGTCTTCATGAGCATCTTAAGAATGTAACTAAAAGGCCAAAGACTATTACTGATCATGAGACCTGTGGTAAGTGTCATAAGGAGCAGTATGAGAGCTTTATGGGTCATAACTATCGTAAGCACCTTTATTATGATAAGGGAGATCCCAAATCTCGTTCGCCCTTCTGGGAAACTTTAATTCGTCCCTATGCATTTGAGATCTATCATGCGGAGCCAAGGAGTCATAAATATATGCTCGTAGATCACTTAGCAGCGGATCGGGCCTATGGTGGAAGATTTCAGTACAGAAGGGGGTATCAGGATGTAATTCAGAAGGGACCTGTTAAGGCCTGGGAGATTCTCTTTGATGCCTATCCAGAGGAAGATCCCAAGGGTCCAAGAAAGGTGTTCCATCCAAGAACAGCAGCAGCTGCCGTTGCTATGTGCTTACTCTGTAAGACTCAGGATCACATCTTAGAGTGGCCCTATATGGGAGATCCCACTCCTAAGAGTGATATCAATAGAACCACAAACCCTGTTTACATAGCTAAGACCTATACTAACAATCCTATGAACTGCTATACCTGTCATGATCCTCATGCGGCAAAACCAAGGATCGTCAGGGATGCTTTAATTGAGGCGTTAACCACGAGAAATGATACCCTCTGGCACGAAGGATATGTGGGTAGGGCAAATATTAAGGTCTATGGAAACAAAGAAGGTTTGGGTTTGAGAGGATATGAGAGAAAGATTGCCATTCTTGACAGATACGATACCAACCTTCTCTGTGGTCAGTGCCATGTGGAGTATAACTGTGGAGTGCTTTTCGATTATGAGAAGAGCGAATATGGTAAGCCACCAGTCCCAGTTGACTTCGCCACTGACAGAAGATCTAACCACTTCCCCTTTATCCCCATTGCCAAGACCGACAGGTATAGAATTATTGAGCCCACTGGTATGAAGCACATTGAGAAATACAAGTTCTTTGACTTTGTGCACTATGTGACCGGTGCAAAACTCTGGAAGATTCAGCATCCTGAAGTTGAGGTTTACTACTTCTCTGAGCATGCCAAAATTGGGGCAACTTGTATTGATTGTCATACTGACAAGGGTCAGGCTGGATTTGCCAAGAGAAGCTCTGGAGATAAGATTGTCAAGAGTGAAAAGAAGTTTACCTCTCACTTCCATGCATCTCCCAGAGATTTTAATTGGAGGCCATGCTTGAAATGTCATACTGACTGGACACCTAAGGATGCTGAATACGCAGTGGAATCAGTTAAGGCGCATGTGAAAGGTAAAATGAGAAAGGCAGAAGTGTGGCTAAGAGAGCTTGTGCAGACTTTCCAGAGAGCCAAAGATTGGGGAGTGGATGAGGCCACATTGAATAAAGCCAGAAAACTTCATGAGGAAGCTCATATGTATTGGGAGTGGTGGACGGCAGAGAACTCCGACGGTTTCCACAACCCAAGACATGCCCTTGCTACCTTAGCGAGATCGGTGCAAGCTTCCTGGGAAGCAATTGACCTTCTCAATAAGGCAATAGCGGAAAAGAGAGCTAAACTCGAAGGTGCAAAGAAGTAGTAAAAAACCTTCTCTCTTAAAAGAGGGGGGGGGTACCCCCCCTTTTTAATGGGATAAATAAATATTTATTGTATTATTTTTAAGTTATTATATGCAGAATGGGGGAAAAATGAAAAGGTTTTTTAGTGCCCTAACTATTTTTATCATTTTGGCACTTTCAAGCTGTAAGGGAAAGGAGAAAGAGAGGATTTCTCAGGCTGATAAAAATCAGGTGGTGGCTCAGGTTGGAGAGGTTCAAATTACTTTAAAGGATTTAAAGGAGGCCATAGAATTGCGTCCGCCTGAAGAGAGGGAACTCTATCGGGTTAACAAGGCCCTTTTAGACAAGTTTGTAGAAGATTGGGTTTATATGGAGCTTCTCTATCAAGAGGCAAAAAAGAAAAATATTGATAAGGATCCCGAGTTTCAAGCTAAATTAGAACAACAGAAAAAGATTTTAATGGTTCAGGAACTAATCAAGAGAGATTTCCTACCTAAGCTCAAGGTTAGCGATAAAGAGATCAGAGAGTATTATGATAAAAACAAAGAACACTACAAGCTGGCTAAGCGTTACAAGGTAAGTCATATTCAAGTAAAAGAAGAAAGGGATATAAAGGCTGTGCAGGAGAGATTGAGGAAGGGAGAACCCTTTGAAAAATTAGCTAAAGAAGTATCCATTGATAAGGAGAGAGCTAAAGAGGGAGGAAGTCTTGGATACTTAGAAGAGGGCAAAATGCCTCCAGAGTTTGAAAGGGTGCTAAAAAGGATGAGACCGGGACAAATTAGTGAGCCGGTAAAGACACCCTTCGGATGGCATATCCTTAGATTAGAAGAAGTTAAAGAACCTGGCTATATTGAGTTTGACACCCTTAAAGAGAGTATAAGAAATGTGCTTATGGAAGAAAAGAGAGGAAAGCTAATGGAGGAATATATGGCTGAGCTTAAGAAGGGACACAAGGTAGTGATAAATAAGGCTCTTATTGATGAATTGTTTATTAAAGGACAAATTTAAGGGGGTGCATGATATGATTAAAAGAATAGCTGGATTAGTTGGAGGATGGTTATTGGGAAACCTTTTGTTCTCTCCCTCTGATCTTACTGCCCATAGAAATAGTGCTATGAATCTTGAATGTGGTAATTGTCATATTGAGGGTAAGGCCACAAAGGTGATAATTAAGGGTTTCCCTTCTCAATTTCAACCTGGTAGAAGCTATACTATAACTGTGGAGGTTCAATCTAAGGTTTTAAGTGTGAGTGAGTCCAAGGGAGGTTTTGCGGCTCAAGTGGTAGGTGGGACCTTAAAGATTAAGGATGATAAAAATACCCAACTTTTACATGGCTACTTAACCCATACCCAAGAGGGTAATACGAAGAGAAAGTGGGTTTTTGAATGGGTGGCTCCACAGGATGCTGAGGAGGCAGTGCTGACAGTCATGGGGGTGGCAGCCAATGGAGATTATTCACCCTATGGGGATGGAGTAGCGGTTGAGGCGTTATCTGCAAAAAAGGCAGTAACTAAGGCTAAAAAATAATCTCTTAGGAGGTGTTTATTATGGAATTAAGTCGTAGAGATTTTTTAAGATTAAGTGCTATAGCTGCCGCAACTGCAGCGGCCGGACTGGCCAAGCCGGAGGAGGTTTTTGCCACTAATGTGAAGACCTTTCCTGCTGGTCCCTGTAGATTTTGTGCTATTGGTTGCACCATGCTTGTAGAGTGTGAGGTGGATGCTAAGGGAGAGCCAGTGAAAATACTGGCTATAAAAGGTGATCCCAAGAGCCCTGTTAACAGAGGAGTTCTTTGCACCAAAGGTTTTTATCTTCACCATGCCTTGGAATATAAGGATAGGCCCAGTGGTGCTCTGATAAGAAAGGAGTGGATCAATCCTGCAACTGGCAAGCCTGATTTAGAGAATTCTCCGCGCGTAAAAGAGGGTAAGACCAGCAAGGATCCCAGGGGATTAAAACCTTCTGAGGTAGATCTAAAGGAAAATTTTGTGGTTGTGCCCTGGGAGGATGCTATTGAGTTTATCGTTAAGGCCTGTGTAAAGGCTTATAAGGAGTTTGGGAAACACAGTATTGCCTATTATGGTAGCGGACAAGCAGGGACTGAGGAGTCCCATTTAATGAATATCCTTTTTAAAGGAGGGCTTCAGAATAATGCCATTGAGGGTCAGCCGAGAACCTGTATGGCCTCTGCAGTAGTAGGTTATCTCTATGCGGTAGGTAAGGATGAGCCCTGGGGATCCCTTGATGACATCGATGTGCCTGATCCCGATTTCAAAAAACATGCGGATACCTTCTTTTTGATTGGATCAAATACCGCGGAGGCGCATCCAATAATTTTCAACAGAATGGCTGCGGTAAAGGCTAAAAATCCCAATGCTAAAGTAATCCTGGCCGATCCCAGAAAGACTCGCTCTGGAACTATTGCCGATCTCTGGCTTCCCATTGCCTCAGGAAGGGATCTTTTACTCTTAAATTCCATGGCTTATGTAATTGCCTTCGAGTTAGATAAAGCTAAATATGATGTAGCTAAGGGAGAGGTAAGTGCCAATTGGAAATACTTAGATAAAAAATTTATTGAAAGGCATGTTTCCTTTGGAATCCATCAGGATGTGAAAAAGATTTGGGTTAAGACCAATTATGGTGGGGCAAGAGGTGAGGCTTGGGATATATCTTATACCGCACCTCCAACACCAGGGCATTCCGCTGTTGTCTATCCCGACCCTAAGAAGAAATATGCCTCGGAGGAGGAGATAAAAAAGGATCTTTATAAGGGATTTGCCCTCTTCTTAGCCTTTCTCGAGGATTATAAGCCAGAAAAGATTAGTGAGGCCCTTTTTGAGGGGGAATCTCCCTTACTTTACGATGCTAAGACAAGGACTTGGAAGAAGATCTCTGGGCCTGAAGCCATAAGACTTGCCGCCAAATGGTTTGCTGAGGGCTATACAGTTACTTGTTGGACTATGGGTGTCAATCAGAAGGTGCAGGGCACTTGGGTTAATGCCACTTTACACATGTTACATTTTATCACCGGCAAGGCCTGTAAGCCTGGTAGGTTGTCCTTCAGTTTTACGGGACAGCCCAATGCCTGTGGGGGAATCAGAGCTCCTGGTGCTCTCTGTCATGCGCTTCCCTATGGAAGATTAGTAGCTAATCCCTTGCATAGAGCAGCTATAGAGGGCATTTGGAGAAGAAGCGTGGTTGCCTACCTGAGGAAGAAGGGAATGAGTGAAGCGGAGGCTACAAAGGAGGCAGAAAAGATTAAGATTCATCCAATACCGGGACCACACACTGTAGAGATGTTTAGAAGACTGGGCGCGGATCAGATCAAGGTGATGTTTATCTCTACGGTAAATCCTGGACAGAGTAATCCCTATTCCTGGGCTTATAGACTTGCCATGGGAGGAGCTCACAAAGGTACACCTTGGCCCCTTGTTGTGACCTTTGAAGCCTTTCCTAATGCCACAACCCAGGTTTCGGATGTGGTGCTATCTGCTTCCTCTTGGAGTGAAAAAGAATACGTCTATGGTAACTTAGAGAGAAGATATCAAGTTATCAGGCATTATATACCACCTCATAAAGACTCTATTCCTGATCACACACTAACAGCTATTATATCCCGGAGATTAGAGGAGGAGGGAATAATACCCAAGGGTTTGATTTCTCGTTTTTGGCCAGAGGAATATGATGGTCCCGACTGGCTGAAAAAGACTATTTCCGCAGCCAAAACTAAAGACTGGAATAGAAAATTCACTGCCAATGTGTGGCTTGATGTGCTCGATTGTTGTAGAGGAACGGCCTATGACTTTACTGGTATGAAAAAGTCAATGCTTCATGAGAGAAATTATGGCTATCGCCAGCCAATTCCAGAGGACTATCATACTAATCCCGATGTCAAACGCAGATACGACAAATATGAGTCCCGCATACAATACGCCTATCCCTACGATCCCCACATTGAAAAGTTTTATAAGACAGCCATTGAGAACTTGAAAAAGTTTAATCCTGTCTATGCGAGCTGGATTGAGAAACAGATTGCTGAAGAGATGAAAGATTTTGAATATCACAAGAAGGAAAATGTTCCCGCAGGGTGGTATGTATTCTTCTATTCATCTAATCCTTTCATTCATGGTTTGGTAGATGATCCTACCAGACCTGGGGGAAGAATTCCAGTGATTGATGGCAGAGCCATTGCTTGGGCCAATCCTTGGTGGGCTTGTAAACTCGAGGGAAATAAATTTGTCAAATACAGAACAGTAGAGATAATAGAGAGAGTGTTTAATCCTAAAAAAGTAGATGAAAATTCCGCTTTACCTTTCGATATTAAGGCCAGATATACAGTAAGCGTAATTGGGGATCCTGACAAAGATCTCAATGCTCTAAAGCTTATAGCCCTTAGTCCAGCAGAATTTGCTGGATTGAGATGTGCCTATAAAAAGGCTGACGGAACAGAATTGGTTATTTATGATACCAGAGAATATAAGTATGGAGGATGCACGGGTAGAGTGCTTGAACACTGGCATACCGGAAGTATGACCACCAGGGTGCCCCAACTTGCGCGTGCCGTTCCTGGGGCATATGTAGAGATTAACGAAGAACTTGCTAAAGAGCTAAAGATTAAGACTGGAGATATGGTCATTGTGGAATCCCGTCGGGGCAAAATTGAGCTACCAGCTAAAGTGCTCAATGTAACTCAGGCAACCGGTGGACCACGAAAGGATTATGTTTTTATTCCCTGGTTTGATGAATATAAACTCATAAATATGATAATGCCCGATTACTTTGATCCCTTCAGTTTTCAACCCGATTACAAGATGTTTGCCGTCAAAATCTATAAAGGAAGAACTAAGACCAGACAGGCAGAACCAGGGAAAGTTATAGCATAGGAAGTAGACATAATACCTCAAAAAAGGGGGCCCATGCCCCCTTTTTTGTAAAAAATTTTTAATAAAATTTTATAATATTATTAAGAAATTCAATTTGGAAAGAAAGTGATTAGAAGGACCTTTTTAAAGATAGCAGGATTAATGGGCTTATCTCTCCTAGGGTTCTATCATATAGAATCTCCAAGAGGGTTTAGTTTAGCAAGGAAGAAAGAGGAATTCGAGCCTCCTTTAGCTAATATTCCTATAGGAGGGCTGATACGGCCTCCCGGTGCCCTACCAGAGAGAGAATTTAGATCTAAGTGCATTAGTTGTGGAATATGTGTCAATATTTGTCATGCTATGAAGTATAATGCTCTTGCAGTGGTAGGTTTTGCAGATTTTAGAAATTTAGGCACTCCCTATGTTAAGGACATGAGAGATTTCCCCTGTGGGCTCTGTATGGAGTGTCCTAAGCATTGCCCCACAGGGGCTCTTCAAAAGGTGGAAAAAGAGAAGGTGACTATGGGGCAAGCTTTAATTGATTTTAGTTTATGCTTTGGTTGGAATGGTGATGTGTGTCTGAGTTGTAGTAAGGCCTGTCCCTTAGGAGCCTTTGTATTTGATTTTTACAATAGCGAGTGGGGAAATCAACCTTATATTAATGAAAAGTGTGTAGGCTGTGGTTTGTGCGTAAAATATTGTCCCTTAGGTGGATCCGCAGTAAAGGTGATAAAGAGAGAGATATACCAAAGGGTTAAACCCAAATACGACCAAGAGTTTCAACGTCTCTTAAATATGACCATGGAAGAGCGATATCTTGTTGTCTATAATGAAAATTTACCCAAGATATTATCTCGAGGAAGGATTCAAGAGAGGGAATACCGATGAAAAGTCTGCAGGTTGTAAACTTGAAAAGATATACTTTACTGCGAAGGATAGTTTTAGTGTTGGTTTTAGTATTGTTTTTATTCCAGTTTTTAAGAATAAAATTGCTAATTGGGGGTTTGAGTGGATCCCTTTTAATTTCTTGGATAAAGCTTCTTGATCCCTTTGCCTTTGTAGAGGCTCTTATAGCTTCCAAAAAATTTACTATAGATTCTTTATGGGCAGTTATACCTGTTTTGCTTATTTATTTTATCTTTGGAAGAGCCTTTTGTGGCTGGGTCTGTCCCATGGATTTGTTTTTTAATTGGATTAACCGACTGAAAACCTCGCCCTATTTAGAAATTTCTTACAAAATACCTTCACACACAGGATATATTGTAGTTTTATTTTTTCTATTAATTTCTTTTATTTCTGGTATACCAGTATTCACTAATTATATCTCACATTTAACTAACTTTTTTCGCACCCTTACTGCTTTGGTTTTTTTGACATTCAACTTTCCCGTTGATTTTTCTCTTCTTTTATATTCTTTGTTTTTTTTATTGTTTTTGTTGTTTTTAGAGGGCCTTTTTCCAAGACTTTGGTGTAGGGTGCTTTGTCCCGTTGGAAAGATCTATGGTTTGTTTAATAAAATTAGTTTATTACACTTAAAATTTCAAGACAAAGATTGTTTGCAATGTGCTTCTTGTGAAAGGGTCTGTTATATGGGGGTAAAGATAGCGGAGAGGGTCCCGCAGGGACATATTCGGAGTCAAGAGTGTATATTTTGTGGAAATTGTGTAGAGGCCTGTGGAGGAAAGGCTAATTTAATAAAGTTTAAATTAGGAGTGTAGATAATGCCTATTGCCAGTGGTTTTTTAGAAGTTTTAGATAATGAAGGCTTAGAAAGGGTTATCGATATCTTAAAGGCAAATGCTATTGAAGTGATAGGAGTTGAGAACAAAAAGATTGTTTATTTAATAGAGAGAGAATCCCTATTTGAGATTGAGAGTACTCTAAAGTTTATGAAGGGCATAGAGGGTGTTTTAAATGTTTTTCTTACCTATTATTCCTTAGGCAAGGCAGGCGATTAGAAATTATATCTCTTGAATCTTATAACCGAAACTATGGACTGTGAGAATATATCGGGGATTGTTGGGATCATCTTCAATTTTTTCTCTGAGATTTTTTATGTGAACATCTAAGACTCTACTCCAGTTGTAAATCTTTTTTTCAACCCAAATAGCATTTTTGATTTCTTCTCTGCTAAAGGCCTTACCAGGTTCTGAAAGTAGCAAGGTTAATATTTTCCATTCGGTGGGTGTTAAATGGATTTCTTGTTCATCCTTAAAAATTCTTCTACTTTTTATATCGATTTTTAGCCTCCCGAGGCAATAGAACTCCTTTTTTGAAGTTTGCAGTAGTTTAATCTTTCGAATTAGGGCTTTACAGCGGGCTACTAATTCTAAAGGCTCAAAGGGTTTGGCTAAGTAATCATCAGCTCCTAACTCGAAACCAAGCACTTTATCGGAGAGAGAACTCTTGGCGGTTAAAAAAATTACCGGCAACGTTGGATGCTGCAGTTTTATCTCCTTTAACCATTCCAAACCACTTTTGTCCGGAAGCATTATGTCCAGTATGATGAGAGAGGGTTTTTCTTTATTCAGAAGATCTTGAGCTTTGGCAATGTTATCTGCAGTAAGAACCTTGAATCCTTCTATTTGAAGGAAGGAAGAGACTATGGTTAATATATCTGGGTCATCATCCACTACTAAAATCTTTTCACTCATATGTTTTATTATACAGATTTTTGAGGAATTTCAAAGTAAAAGCAGGCTCCCCTTTCACAGGGAATGAAACCAATTTGTCCCCCATGAGCTTCAACATAAGCTTTGGCTATAGCTAAACCTAAGCCAAAACCGCCCTCCCCTTTTTTGTAAAATTTGGTAAAAATTTTTTCTGCCTCTTCAGGGGGAATACCTATACCTTCATCCTTAACCTCTACTTTGACCTTAGAGTTCACAGGGTAAGCCTTTATAAGAATAGTGCCTTTATGAGGAGAATATTTAATAGCGTTTGATAGTAAATTAGTTAAGACTATAAAGAGTTTCTCATAATCCCCCTCTAAGATAGGATTTCCCTCTACCTCCACTTGAAACACCAATTCTTTAGGTTCACTAAGTCCTCTCAAGGAATATAGAACCTCTTCTATTAAAACCCTTAACGAAAATAGTTTCTTATCTAATTCCAAAAGGTTGGCTTCATGCTTTTCTAAATCTACCAGCATGTTGAAGAGTTGAATAAGGCGTTGAATGTTTTTTCGGCAAATATTTAGAAATTCCTTTAGTTTTTCCCTTTCAAGGTCTGAGCCATTACCCAGTTCTCTTTCAATAAAGTAGTGATATATGAAATCGATACTTCCTTTAACTGAGGTAAGAGGGGTTTTGATTTCATGGGCCATGTTAGAAATTATGAAACTTTTGTGGTCTAAAAGTTTTTGCAAGAGTTCTGTCTGTGCTTTAAGTTCCTTAGTAGCCTCTTTTATTTTTTCCTCCATCTGCTCTTGGTAATAGTTTATTTCTTTAAGGAAATTATTTATGCTTTCTAATAATGTAGACCATTCATTTGTAAAGGTAGGATCCTGTTTAGTTGGTTTAGAACACCTGTTTGAAGTATAGAGAAAACGAAGTTTATTCAATAGGCTGGTAATACAGTAAAGAGGAGTAAAAATAAATTTATTGGAAATAACAAGGATTCCAATATTGAGAGAAAGCCAAAGGAGGATAAAACTGATAACTGTATAAAATTTGTAGGAAATAATTTTTTTATAGGTGTCCTCGAAGGGGATAAAGATGCTAATAGCTCCTCTGATGTCCCCCTCCGCATAACCCTGTCGGGCATGACATCGGAGACAGGGTTTTTCCGTATAAAGGGGTTTAATTAGCCTGAAAAAGAGTTGATTTTGAATGGTCACAATTTTGGTAAATTCTTCTGATTTTTTATTCCTCTCAAAGTGTAGTAAGGCCTCTTCTTCAAGGGGATCGGGTTTATTGGCAGGGTTTATATACCTTAAACTGGTAATTTTAAACCAATAAAGCTTGTTCTCTCGGGCTAATTCTGATAACTGGCGGGTCACTAAAGCGGGATTCTCTTTGATAAGGATACCACCTTCTCGAGTAAAAATTTTAGTTTTTTCACCTACCATTTTGAGATATGGATTTTCCTTCACCCAAGGAAGTTTTTCTACATAGATTCCTCCGTGATCCGCAATCCACTTTCTGGTAAGTAAAATTTGATGATAAACCGTTAAGGCCTGTTTTCTTACCTGCTCAGTAAAAATTTTTTCTAAGTAATGGAAAAGAAGTAAAAAGGGAAAAAATAAAAAAATAAAAAGTATTAAATTAAGATAAAGTAAGAATTTTTGAGTAACTTTTAATCTAAGGCTTTGGAGCATAGTTTTTTGGTATTATTTTAATTATAAAAACCCTATGGAAAGTTTCAACTCAGGGCAGAGGGCTCAGTTTGTAGAGAGGGTTAGTAGTGATTTATCTATAGTGCTACACCTTCCTCCGCGTATTTTGCCACCAAATCACCCACTTCCTGAGTGGTATAGCCCATTTGACCTGCAGATAGGCTTTTTAAATGATCTCTACAAACCTTTATAACTGCCCTTTCTATAGCTTGGGAAGCATCAATAAGAGAGTTGTCTCTTTTTTTGTCTCCCAGCCATTCTAACATCATCATACCCGCACAGATTGCTGCTAAAGGGTTGATTACATTTTTTCCCGTATACTTAGGAGCTGAGCCCCCGATCGGTTCAAACATGGATACTCCTTGGGGATTGATATTTCCTCCTGCTGCTATGCCCATACCGCCTTGGATAATGGCTCCAAGATCAGTAATTATATCGCCAAACATGTTGTCCGTAACTATAACATCAAACCATTCGGGATTTTTCACAAACCACATACAGGTGGCATCTACATGGGCATAATCCTTTTCTATATCAGGGTATTCCTCTCCTACCTCCTGAAAGACCCTCCACCATAGATCCCAGGCATAGGTAAGCACATTAGTCTTTCCAACTAAGGTTACTTTTCTTTTTTTATTTCTCTTTCTGCAAAGCTCAAAGGCAAAGCGTATGCATCTTTCTACTCCCATTCTGGTATTTATAGATTCTTGAACTGCAACTTCGTAAGGAGTGCCCTTTCTGAGAAAGCCTCCACCTCCCGCATAGAGCCCCTCAGTGTTTTCTCTCACTACCACAAAATCAATATCCTCTGGCCCCTTATCTTTAATAGGTGTCCAAACCCCAGGATAGAGTTTCACTGGGCGAAGATTAATATATTGGTCCAACTCAAAGCGAATTCTTAGAAGTATCTCCTTTTCTAAGATTCCAGGCTTAACCTCAGGATGCCCAATTGCCCCTAAATAAATGGCATCAAACTTTTTAAGCTCCTCTAAACCTCCTTCAGGAATGGTCTCTCCAGTCCTAAGATACCTATCTCCACCCCAGTCAAAATAGGTCCAGTTAAATTTAATATTAAATCTTCTGCCTACCGCTTCTAAAACTTTTACACCTTCTCTAACTACTTCAGGTCCTGTGCCATCTCCAGGAATAACTGCGATCTGATAGGTTTTCTCAGCCATAAATGCCTCCTTATAAATTGATTTAATCGTTATAATATAATCCAATCTTCCACTTTACCAAGCCCCCTAAGACTATTTCCAATCCACAGGTTAGAGCAGTTCTTAAGGTCTTCAAGGGTAAGAAAGGCCTCTTTTACTTTACCCTCCGAGATTAGCTTTTTTCTCAGTATGCCAGGAAGTATTCCGAGATCAAGAGGTGGCGTATAGAGATGGCCTCCTCTCTCAAGGAAGATGTTTGAGATAGAGCCCTCAAGAAGCTCTCCTCTTTCATTATAAAAAAGAATCTCCCCTAAGCCTAACTCTTTTGCCTTCAAATAGGCTCTATCATACTCTTCACGGTGGGTTGTTTTATGATAATGAAACACACTAAGGGGGGTTGATCTTTGAAGCAGACCCACTTTTAGGGGTTTTTCCCAGTAAAGACTCTTGAATTCCTGGGTTTCGAGTTCAATCCTTCCTTCGGGAGTGAGTAGAACCTTTACTCTAAGGAGATAGCCCGTCTTATGAGTCAGGTTTTCTTCTAAGTATTCTCTAAAGTTTTGGAAGGATTTTAGGGCCAAAGGGAGGACAAATTTGAAGTAGCGAGCGGAGGAAAGCATCCGCTGATAGTGATACCAAAGTAAGGAATTTTCCCTATCCTTTGACCACCAAAAGGTCTCAAAGATTTTAAAAAAGGGGAGGCGTTTCAAAAGAAAATTAGCCTTAAGAAGAGTTTCATCGTATTCCTCTTGTTCTATACTATCCCAGAGTATACCTGCCCCGATACCGAGCTCACCTCTATAATGTTCCTGAGAGAGGGGTTCCAGCACCAGAGTTCTTATGGCCACGTTAAAGAGGAAGTCTCCCTCAGGAGTTAGATAACCGATAGCTCCAGTATATACTCCTCGGGGCTCCTTTTCTAACTCCCTTATGATTTCCATGGTGCGTATTTTCGGAGCACCAGTAACAGAGCCACAGGGAAAAAGAGCTTGAAAAATTTTGTAAAAAGAGAATTCCTTAAGATTTCCCTGAACCGTAGATATCATTTGATGAAGAGTAGGGTAAGTCTTAATTTGTAAGAATTTTTTGACCCAGACAGATCCGGGGGTAGATATTTTTCCTAAGTCGTTTCTTATCAAATCTACGATCATAAGATTTTCCGCTTTAACCTTAGGACTTTTTTTGAGGAGTCTTTTTTGAATTCTGTCCCTATCTTCCAGAGGAGCACGCGAAAGGGTGCCTTTCATGGGTGAGCTTAAAAGAAGGGTTCTTCTTTTTTTTAAAAAGAGTTCTGGTGAGAGAGAAAGAATAATAAATTGGGGTTTTTCAATATAAAAAGCATATTCGCATCTTTGAGAAAAGAGAAGACTCAAGAAGAGTTTAAAAGGCTCACCCTTAAATTCATATTTTAATTTCACTGTAAAGTTGACCTGATATGTGTCTCCTTTGGCAATGTAATTTTTGATTTTTGAGAGGGCAAGCCGATATTCCTCAGGCGAATAGTTTAGGCCCTTTAAATAAATCTCAAATCCCTCCTCTTTTTCTAAGGGATATAGGTAAAGGGGCTTTACCTTACGAAATAAAGCAAAATACGCTAAGGGAAAACAAGGTGCTGGAAGGAGTTTGTTCAATCTTGGCTCAAGAAGGTATCCTAACTCGTAGGTTAAGAAACCTAAGGCATAATAACCCTTTCTAATAGCCCCTTCTAATCTTTTGAAAAATTCCTCTACAACCTCGGGAATAACATTTTCAGGGGTTAGAAAAATTTCCTCTTTCAGGTCTTGGAAAAGATAACCCCTAAAGGGAATGTTTTTGGCATTAAGGAATAGAAATTGTGGTCTCATCCTTTTCTATGGAGATGGTGAACAAGACTAATATGAATAAGAGGAAGGAAACGAGGAAAAAATTTCCCAAGGTGAAAATCCTCTCAGTAAAGTCTCCTCTCTCCCAAAATATAGATAAAAAATATAGTAGAAGAATGGCTCCTTCAGAAAGACCAAATCTTATTAAAAACTTGCGTAGTTTTGTTCTAAACTTCCATTTCTTTATCAACTCCTCCCTAATTTTTTCGAGGTCTTCAATGAGGGTTAAAGTCTGAGAGAGCTCCTTTTTAATCCATTTTAGCTCCTTAGAGATTTCCGCCCTCTTAAGTTTATTTCCTGCCTTTTCAAGTAGATTTGAGATATGTAGGAGATTTTTTGCAAAATGAACATCTTCTTCTTTATAGGGATATTTTTGCCAGAAGTTATTTAAGACCCTGTAGCGATCTTGTAGTTTTGTCCACTGAGACTTTAATCTTTTGGTAGTTGCAAAGACATAGCCGTTTAATTCCAAGAGAAGTTCCAGTGAAGCTCTACTTGAACTTTCAATAAGGTGAAGGCCTCCACTATAAAGAGAATTTCTAATTCTTCTTATTTTTTCGTCATAGGCTATTTGATCATCTTCAGTCAAGATCTCACTTAAGTGATGGTATTTATCTTCGACTTCCTTTAGCCTTTTTAAGGCCTCTTCTTTATAGGAATGGAAGATCTTTTCAAGGTTTTCCTCTAATTCCCTTTGATGTTTGATGAACTTGGGCTCCAAGAAGGCAAGATAAACTACATAGGGATTCTGAAAAAAAGGAAATATCTTTTGCCAAGGTTCATGGTTCTCATAGCGGAGGAGTTGAAGAAAATAGAAGGCAGGCAGACAACTCGAATCAATCTTTAAAGCCTCATTGTATAGATCCTCAGCCAAGAGGAGATCTTGCTTATAATGATAAAGATAAGCCTTTAAAAAGAGTAGATAGCTTTTAGAAAAGGGTGATGCCGCTTGGCTTAGAGCATTTTCTATGTGATACAGAGCTTTGGTATGATCCTCTTTGAGAATATTAACCATAATTAACCCTAATTCACTCAAAAATTCTCCTTCAAAATTTTTAAAAGCAGCCTCCGCGGCAGAAAGGTTCCCCCGAGTCAGATTTTCTAAAGCAAGGAAGAGCTCGCCTCCCTTTATGGGAAAAGTGAAAGGTTCATAAATAGCGGACCAGAAGGAAATCTCTTGAGGATAATAAAAGAGATATTTTAAAAAGGAAGGGAAAAGATAAAAATGTCTACCCCAGAAACCTTGAAAAAATTCATCTTTATAGGGAGCAATTCGATAGGCCTCCTTTAACTTTGTTGTCAAATTCTCAAAGGAAAGTTCCAAATACCCCTTAAATTTATCCAGTGGATTTTCCACACTCAATCCAGGGCATTCTTTACTCTCATGGCAATAGGTTCCACAGAAAAAGCAAGGTCTTTCGTGGGGAACATAGAATATTTCTTTAAAGGAGAATTGAAGTTTTGGGGGAACTGTAGGAGGTAAAAGGAGTTCAAAGAAATTTTCCTCTATGGGCTCAATCTTATAAAACAATTGAATCTTCGAAAGGCTTCTTTCTATGGAGTCCTTTAGTTCTCTGGTGAAGTAAATCTTTCCAGGTAAAAGATGTAAAGTAGAAAGGGGAATCTCATTTTCAAAGAGAAGAAAGGTAACGGGTAGAGGAGCGGAGCCTAATTCCTGGGCAAAATGGTCCTTTATATTAAAAAGGCAATTATTTAACTCTTGTATGTTTAAATCTTGGGCCTCAAAAAAATTGTGGTCCCTTTTATAAAGAAATTTGCTTAAATGATCTTCTAAAACTATTCTTAGGTCTCGTAATTTAGGTCCAAAAAGCAATCTTAGTAAAGCTTTATTTTCTAAAATCTTTAAAAACATAGCATCTTACCAAAAAAATTATCAAGCTGATAGAAATGGCAAGGTCCGCAATATTAAAGGCAGGCCAGTGATATTTACCGACATGAAAATCTATGAAATCAAGGACTGCACCAAAAAGCACTCTATCTAACCAGTTGCCCATTCCTCCACCGAAGATGCAGCCTAAAAGGATTTGTTCAAAGCGAGGTTGCTTCCGGGCAAAAATTAATATCATTATGAGAATCAAAGGAGTAAAGAGAATGAGAAAAATATTTAAGAAATTTGAGAAATCTCTAAAAAGCCCAAAGGCTATCCCCTTGTTCCAGACTTTAACCAAATTCAGGAAAAAGGTAAGTTCTATGTGGTCATAATTAATCTTCAAGATTAGATATTTGGTAATTCTATCTAATAGTAAAACTAAAAGTCCGGAAAGGTAGAATAGTCCCATATTAAAGGCGCTTTTTAACTACTTGCAAGCATCTTTGGCAGAGATCCCTTATTTCCAGGGTACCAACCTCAGGTTTTCTTTGCCAACATCTCTCACACTTAAGAAACTTCGTAGGTTTTACTAAAATTTTGAGCCCCTCTATTTCCTGGGAGGTGTATGTAAGCTCTTCCTCGGTTAGAGACTCTTCTATAAACTTAGCTACCATAAGAAAGTATTCCCAAAACCTATAATCACTTAACACTTCTCTCCACTCTCGAGGTGCCTGGAAATACACCTCTGCTTCTAAGGAACTTCCAATTATTTTTAAGTCCTTTCGAGCTATCTCTAAGGCCCGTAGGAATTCCTCTCGTAGATGGAAAATCTTGTCCCATCTTTTTATTTCCTCCTCAGTAAGTTGAAAGGAATAATCAGGAAGCTCTGTAAGAAAAACTGAGCTCTTTTCCTTGGGGTAGGGGAGATTTTGCCAGATTTCTTCCGCGGTGAAGGATAGAATTGGTGCCATAACTTTCACTAAGGTATCAAGTGCATAATAGAAAACCGTCTGGGTGGCTCTTCTGTTGAAACTTTGAGGTGCCTCACAATAGAGATAGTCTCGGTTGATATCAATAAGAAGAGAGGAAAGTTCTACAGTGCAGAATCGGTGAATCTCATGGGAAACGATGTGAAATTCAAAATCTTCATAGGCTTTCCTTATTTTTTTTAAACTCTGGGAGAGTTTATAGAGAATAAATCTCTCAAAGAGTGGAAGACTTTCAAAGGGTATTAGGTCTGTGGATGGAGAAAAGTCGTAGAGATTTCCCAATAGAAATCTACAGGTGTTGCGAATCTTTCGGTAGGATTCTACCAGTCTATCCAATATTTCTTGGGATATTTTTATATCGTCTTTATAATCCTCCGCAGAGACCCACAATCGAATTATTTCTGCGCCGTATTTTTGGATTAAATCTTGAGGGTGAATTACATTTCCTAAGCTTTTTGACATCTTTCTGCCTTTGCCGTCAACCACAAAGCCATGGGTGAGGATCTTTTTGTAAGGAGGCTTTCCACGGGTCCCCACTGAGCAAAGGAGAGAACTCTGGAACCATCCTCGGTGTTGATCGGAACCTTCTAAGTAGAGATCTGCTGGAAAGTTAAGTTCTTCCCTTTTTTCTAAGACCCCTGCAAAGGAGACCCCCGAATCGAACCACACATCAAGGATGTCCTTCTCCTTTTCAAAGGAGCTTCCATGGCAAGATGGACAGAGAGTTCCTTCAGGGAGAAATTCCTCTACTGGCTTTGTAAACCAGGGATCACAACCCTCTCGTTCAAAGATTTCCACTACCCGTTGGTAGTATCTGAATTCCTTTAATATTTCCCCGCAATCTTTACACCTAAAGACTACAATAGGCACGCCCCATACTCGTTGCCTTGATATACACCAATCGGGCCTTCTCTCTAACATACTTTGAAGGCGATTTTTTCCCCAACCAGGAATAAAGGAGACCTCTTCTAAGGTTTTTAAAGCCCTTTGTCTAAGATTTCCTGCCTCCATTGATATAAACCACTGTTCTTCTGCTCTAAAGATTATGGGGTTTTTGCATCGCCAGCAATGGGGATAACTATGAGATATTTTATCCTCATGAAGGAGTAGCCCTTTATTTCTTAATTCCTCAACAATCCTTAGATTAGCCTCCTTCAGGGTTAAGCCTCCTACTAAGGGAAGTTCAGGGAAAAATTTTCCTTCTACATCGACAGGGGTGTAAATTTCTAAGCCATACTTTAAACCAATCAGATAGTCCTCATCTCCGTGGCCTGGTGCTATGTGCACTATACCGGTCCCGGTATCCAGGGTCACAAAATCTGCTAGCACAATAAGACTCTCTCTCTCGTATAGGGGATGTTTAGCAGTGTATTTTTCTAATAAATCCCCTTTAAATTTGGCCAAGATCTTAGGAAGAGGGACATTTAGTTCCGCCAGCAAGGCTGAGAGTCTTCCCTCCGCTAATATTAAGTACTCCTCTTGAAACTCTATAAGTAGATAATCAAATTCTGGATTAAAGGCTAAAGCAAGATTAGCAGGTAGTGTCCAGGGAGTGGTAGTCCAGATCAATACGAATACCCTATCACTTAAGGTAAGGGATAATTTTTGGCAGAGATGAGCCTTTGTTTTCTCGGTGAGGGGAAATTTGACATAGATAGAGGGAGAAAGGTGAGGCTCATATTCCACCTCTGCTTCTGCTAACGCAGTTACACAGGTTGGACACCAGAAAACAGGCTTTTTTCTTTTATATACCTGGTTAGTTTCGAGAAATTTCAGAAATTCTCGGGCAATAGTTGCCTCATATTCATAACTCATAGTCAAATAGGGAGAATCCCAATCTCCAAATATTCCTAATCTCTTAAATTCCTCTCTTTGAATCTCCACATAGCGCTGGGCATAATTTCTGCATGCCTCTCTAACCACCAGAGGAGAAAGTTCTCCTCTTCTAATTTTAAGCTCTTTCTCAACATTGAGCTCAATGGGTAGGCCGTGGCAATCCCAACCAGGAATAAAAGGCGAGTAGTACCCCATCATGAATTTACTCTTAACAATTATATCCTTAAGAATCTTATTTAGGGCTGTGCCTAGATGAATGTGACCATTTGCATAGGGTGGACCATCGTGGAGCACAAAGAGGGGTTTATCTTTATTTTGTCTCAACATCTCCTTGTAAATTTCTCTTTCACACCAAAATTTTAATATTAAAGGTTCCCTCTCGGTAAGATTAGCCTTCATGGGAAAGTTGGTCTTTGGTAGATTAAGGGTTTCTTTCCAATCCATAGCTCCTCCTGTTTAGACGCGAAAGAGAGTCAATATGAAATAAATTTTAGCATAAATTCTTGAAAGCACATTAACCCTATGAAATTAAGTAATTGAGAATTAATTGATTAACTTAGCCCTAACCTTATCTCTATCAAAGCCTTGAATAGGTTACAAGGACTTGAAATAAACTAAGATGAATCCAAGAGAGAAGAAGTTGCCCTTAGAGAAAAGTGCATTGAATTTTACAAACTCCTTTGACAAAGAAGCCACAGCTGACCAAAGAGGAAATGCTCAAAGAAGTGGCACAGGGATTAATAGAATTTATCCTGAGGAACAAGAGAGAACATCCTTGCAAGGAGTGGCTTAAGCCCTTGGTGGAGAGATTTTGCAGAAAGAGGGGTATAAAAAAGAGAATAAGTTTCAGGAGAGGTAGTAAAGAAGCTTTAGTTATTATGGGCAGACAGGAAGGATTATTGAGAGGGAAAAGAGGAGGAAGAGGAAGCGGTAATAGAGGTGGTAGGAGGGGATTACAGCCTGGGGAGTTGGTTTAGATGGGTGCAATTGTGTATTTTTTGGATGGGATTTGGAGGTATGTTTTGGTAGCGAAGGATGTGGCAAGTAGATTTGGATTTGCGTTTGAAGAGTAGTTCATTTATCGAGTAGCATTGGGAGGGACCTTTGGAGTAAGGTTAAGGCGGAAGCTTCCTTTGAGATAAGAGGCGTGCAGAGAGACTTTGGGAGTGAGTTTTTAGGGGAATTTGCGAAGGAGCTTGAGAGGAAGGGAATGGGTATGTAGAGAGGTTTAACAGGACATTGGAGGAGAGGTTTAACAGGGAGCTTATGAGGTATTTTGATATGATATAATTGCGCAAGAGGGTGCAAAGTAAGCTTAAGAATGTATCGCCTTTGGAGTGGATTTGTTACAGATTCTAAGAGTATCCCCCGCAGTCTAAAATACTATGGATTTATGTAAAGATTGACAAAAAGTCAAGAGTGAGTAAAATTTTTTTTTGTCTATAAGCTTAGGGGGAGTCCCTATATGGCAAGAGAAATCATGGCTAAGGCTTTACCCTCAGAGGGTAAGGGTGTAAAGGTCTTCTATGGAGAATTTGTAAACGAGGACTATGTCTTCGGATACATAAGTAGACTTATCTATGGGGAGTCGGGTATACAGAATATATACATCTTGGAGAATAAATTTTGGGGTAGAATGTTATTCATCAATAACAATCTGCAATTTACCTCTCGCGATGAATTTATATATCATGAATCTCTGGTGCACATACCTATGCAGAGTGCTCCAGAGGGTAAGATTAAAAGGGTTTTAATTTGTGGTGGCGGAGATTATGGAGCGGCAAGGGAGGTTTTGAAGTATCCCTATGTGGAGGAGGTGATCATCGTTGATATTGATCCTCGGATTCCCAAACTAATAGAGGAGTATTTTCCAGAACTTTTACCAGAAAATCCTCGGGATCCCCGATTGACTCTTATTACAGAAGATGCCTATGTTTTAGTGGATAAGTATGTGAAGGAGGGACAAATTTTTGACATGGTAATTGTTGATTCAACGGATCCTGATATTGGCGAGGCAGAAAAAATACAGGAGCTTTCTCATGCTCTCTTTGGCATAGATTTTCATCAAAAACTTTTAAAGATATGTCCCAGTGGAATAGTGGTTCAACAGTGCGGCACTCCTTTTACCATGAAAAACATACTTCTTGGGGTATATAAGATTTACCAAGAGGTTTATTCTCCCAAGGAAATTTATGTTTACCGGGCAAATATTCCCTCTTTTGGCAGTGATAACGCCTTTATTATGAGATGCCCCTTTAGGGATCCCCACATTCCTAAGGGGAAAGAGATAGCCTCTACGCTCTACTATGATTTTTCAGTCCATACCGGCTCCTTTGCCCTTCCTAAATTTTGGAAAGAGATTCTTTACCCATGAGAGTATTGGGAATCTTAGGTTCTCCCCATAAAAAGGGTGGAACCGCTCAACTTCTATTATCCGCCCTTAAAGCTTCTCAACGAGAAGGTGCACAAGTTGATCTTATTTCTTTGTATGATGGTGAAATCAAACCTTGTATAGGATGTCTTCAATACGAGGGTTTTGAATGTAGATTTCCCTGTATCTATGAAGATTACGGAAAAACTATTTTAGAAAAGATCAATCAAGCGGAGGGTTTGATTTTTGCCACCCCAATTTACTGGTTTGCACCCTCAGGGGTCATGAAAATCCTCATTGATCGTATGACCTGTTTGGAGAATATGGTTGTCTTTGGAGAGCCAAGTTACTTAGAGGGAAAAGTGGTAGGTGCCATAGTTGTGGGAGCTGATACAGGAGCTATAACTACTGGAGGATATCTCATTACAACTCTAAATTCTATGGGCGCTATAATTCCGCCCTGGGCTATTGCCTATTCTTATAAAAGTAAGGCAGCAATTTGGGAAGATAAAGATCTCATGAATGCCATTAATGTGGGATTACTCGTTGCTAAAACTATTTCTATCCTTCAGGGAAAAACAGAGAAGCTTAGATATGTAGAAGATCGAGTTCTGTTAGAGGAGATTAGAGAAGAGGTATTGAAGGAATTAGAGTTATCCAAGGAAACAAAGAAATATGTGCGAGGACTGGGCTGGCTACGTTTTTAAAGCCATTGAAGGTAGAAGGAGCATAAGGAATTTTTTACCTCAAAAGCCAGAAAGAGAGCTGATTTTAAAAATTCTTCAAGCAGGCATATGGGCACCTTCTGGATATAACAATCAGCCTTGGAGATTTGTGGTCATTTACAACGATGAGGTAAAGGAGAAACTCTCAAAACTCACAATTTACAGCGGTTTAGTGAAAAGGGCACCAGTGTTAATAGGGGTTTTTTTAGACAAAAGAGCAATGTATCATCAAATAAAAGATCATCAATCCGCAGGAGCATGCCTCCAAAATATGATGCTTATAGCTCATAGTCTCGGCCTTGGGACCTGTTGGTTGGGAGAGATACTTAAAAATGAAGCCAAAGTTTTAGAGATATTAGAATTACCCTCTGAGGAGTATGAACTTTGTGCCTTTCTGGCAGTAGGCTATCCAAACGATAAAAGTAAAAGGGCAGGAAGAAACCCTCTCCATACCTTTATTTTAAAAGAGCTGATTTAGAGTCCTCCATAAACCTACGCTCTTCTCCACACCTCGGGTTTAGGGACTGTGGCAGACACTCCCGAAACAAAAACTCTATTCCATACCCCTAAGTCTTTATCCTTTAGGGGTTTTCTTTACCCGATATAAATGTATCACCTACTTGATACGGCAAGCAGGTTTTGGGATGCATTCGCATCCCCGTGAAGGTTTCTTGCCACAAAGTTTAATTAAAGTGTTTTGCTTTCTTTGGTGTTTCCCAAAATCCACACTTGACCCTTCCATAAGTTCTGCCTTTTATTGGGATGTAAGAAATGGGTAGAATTAAAGATCAAAAAATCAATCCCAGGAGGGCATCTCAATGAAAAAGGGAAAAAGGTCAAGATACAAAAATCCTTGAGAAACTTAATTCCATGAGAGAGGCTTTCTCCAAAGAGGAGGTTCTCTTTGGCTTAAAAGACATAGAATTTCATAACAAATATAGCCCTCAGGCTATAAGAGAGGCTTATGGAGTATCTAAAGACACTTGTTCACGTGTGGAAGGAAAGTTTTGAGGGATAATGGGGGTTAATAGGTTTAGGGGTGGTGAGCCTTTTGAGATAAGAAGAGGGTGCCAAGAGAGATTGGGGGTTGAGGAATCCAAAGAAGAATAGTTAGGTTGAGCAATTAAGACTATCGACTCATACAAATACTTTTACTTACAAATACTTTTAATTTATTGGAAAGGTATTAAAATTAAAAAAGAACACATGTGATTTACCTAATGGTATAGAGTGGAATTGGCCCATAGGTTTCAATTCATTATTTCTATGTTTAGAGGATTACCTGTTTTAAATAAGACGTAATAAACTTAAGCCCACAAGAGTTAGTTAAAGGGATAGAGGGCTTAGATTTTAATGTATGATATGAAAGTAAGGGCTAAATAAAAAAAATTCAAGGAGGTCAATCATGATTAGGAAATCAGTTAGTTTTGCTGTGTTGTTATTTTTTCTTAGTGCCTGTAAGGGAGGGTTTATATCTGCTTCTGATTGTCCAAAGGTTGAGGAACTACAGAAAACTCTTGATAACATCCAGAAGGGGCTTGTGTTGGAGAAAATTGAAAGATCACCTATTGCTGGTCTCTGTGAGGTCATAGTTAAGCTAACCGAAACAGAGCGGGCTCTTTTTTACACCGATTCAAAGGGACAGTATGTGCTTAGCGGGCATATAATTGAACTTTCTACAAAGAAGAATTTAACCTCAGAAAGGGTAGCCATGTTAAATAAGAGAGTGCTCTCTAAGGAGGTGCTTAGAGAATTAGACCGAGTTGTAGCCTTTACTTGGGGTAATGCTGGTAAGAGCCTTTATTTCATTACAGATCCTGATTGTCCCTTTTGTAAACAGGCTGAGGCTATTCTTGAAGATTTAGTTAAAGGAGGAAAGCTTACTGTTAAGGTAATCTTTTATCCCCTTGAAGCAATTCATCCTCAAGCTAAGGCCAAATCTGTAGCTATAATATGTGATAATAAGGGATATGAGGGACTGAAGACTGGTTATCAATCCAAAAATCAATGTCCCACTGGAACGAAGAAGGTCGAAGAGTCTATAGCCTTAATGCAGAGGTTAGGTATAAAGGCGACACCCACATTTGTTTTTCCTGATGGTGAGGTAAAAAGCGGAGTTATGTCTCCTGAGGCTATTTTAAGTAAGCTTGAAGCTAAGAGTTAGGAATTAATGCTAACCCCTCAAGAGAAGTCCTATCTTTTAGAGTTAGCCCAAAAGAGTTTAATTGCTCACTTCGAAGGAAAAACCTTTGAACCTAAGCCTCCCTCTCCAAGTCTATATCCCCATTTATGGGAGAAGAGGGCTCTATTTGTTACCTTGTATAAGGAGAGATCTCTAAGGGGCTGTGTGGGGAACATAGCCCCAGAGGAGGCTCTTTACAAGGAGGTTTGTAAAGTAGTCTTGGCCTCGGCCTTTGAAGATCCTCGTTTTCCTCCCCTTAATAAGGAAGAATTGCCCCTAATAGATATAGAGATTTCCCTTCTTTCTCCCTTTAAAAAGGTTGGACCTGAAGAGATTGTTATTGGAAGAGATGGTATATATGTAAAGAAGGGTTTCAGGCGGGGACTCTTGCTTCCCCAAGTGGCCACTGAAAACAACTGGGATAGAGAGACCTTCTTAGCCCATGCCTGTCTTAAAGCAGGGCTTCCGAAGGATTGCTATCTTGATCCTGAGGTGGAGATATATGTTTTCACCGTTGAGGTTATTCGAGAAAGTGAAAAATCTTCTCTAATCTTGTAAATTTGAGAAAATTATTTAATATTGTTTACTATGAACTGGAAAGTGAAGTGGGAAACCATCGAAAGAGCAAGAAAGATTCTAAAATTACCGATTATAACTACCCGTAGGGATATAATAGAGAATTATCATAGACTTGCAAAGGAGGTTCATCCAGATAAAGGTGGCGATCTCATGAAGATGAAGGAATTAAATGAGGCCTATCAGGTATTAATGGAATATTGTGATAATTACAAAATAGAGTTAAAGCCAAATTCCGCGGGAGCAGATCCTTCCGATTTCTGGTTTCAACACTTTTCTGAAGATCCAGTGTGGGGACAATTTCGGGAGCAGAAAGAGGAGGAAAAGGGTTAGAGATGCTTATAGTTCAAAAATATGGTGGAACCTCTGTAGCAGGGCTTGAGCGGATTAGAAAAGTAGCGGAGAGAGTTGCCTCATATAAAGATAAGGGGCACGATTTAGTGGTAGTTGTCTCCGCTATGGCTGGCGAGACTGATCGATTGATTAATTTAGCCAAAGCTATAACTTCCCAACCCTCATCACGGGAGCTCGATCTTCTTGTCTCCACTGGAGAGCAGGTTACCTCTGCCCTTTTAGCTATTACTCTTCAAAGTATGGGCTATCCCGCTATTGCCCTTTTAGGATTTCAAGTGCCCATATATACTTCTCCCCTATTTACCAAGGCACGAATCAAGGAGATTAAAACAGAGAGAATTAAAAGGGAACTTGAAGAGGGAAAGATTGTAGTGGTAGCGGGATTTCAAGGGGTTACGGAGGATGGAGATATAACGACCTTAGGGAGGGGAGGGTCAGATACTACCGCGGTAGCATTAGCTTCAGCTCTAAAGGCAGATCTTTGTGAAATTTATACCGATGTAGAGGGAGTGTATACTGCAGATCCACGCATTGTGCCCAAGGCAAGGAAACTTGCTAAAATATCCTATGAAGAGATGTTAGAAATGGCTGGTGCGGGGGCTAAGGTTTTGGAGATGAGATCTGTGGAACTGGCTATGATTTACAAGGTTCCCTTAGTGGTAAGATCCAGTTTTAACTACAATGAGGGAACTTTGATCACCGAGGAGGATGAAGACATGGAGAAGGTTCTGGTTTCTGGGGTGACCTATAACCGAAATGAAGCAAGAATAAGTATTTATGGCGTTCCTGATAGACCGGGCATTGCAGCAAAGATCTTTGGTCCTATTAGTGATGCGGGTATCAACGTGGACATGATTATACAAACCGGTAGACCTGATGGGAAAGCAGATCTTACCTTCACCGTTCCAAGGGCGGATTTTAAACAGGCTATGGACATAGTTAAAAAAGTAGGAGAGGAGCTCGGTATTGAGAGATTAGAAGGGGATGAAAATATAGCTAAGGTCTCTATTGTAGGTGCAGGCATGAGGACCCACTCCGGAGTGGCAACAAAGATGTTTGAGACTTTGGCTAAACATGGTATAAATATTATGATGATTTCTACAAGTGAGATAAAGCTTTCCTGTGTTATTGAAGAAAAATATACGGAACTTGCAGTTAGAGCTTTACATGAAGCTTTTAATTTAGAGGGAGAAGTGAGGGAGGAAAAATGAAAAGAGTATATATTTATGATACAACCTTAAGAGATGGGGCTCAGGCTGAGGAGGTTAACTTTTCTGTAGAAGATAAAATTAGAATTGCTCTAAAGCTCGATGAATTGAAGATTGATTATATAGAGGGAGGCTGGCCCGGATCCAATCCTAAGGATTTTCAGTTTTTTAAGGAAATCAGAGATTATCAGTTAAAACATGCTCAAATAGTAGCCTTTGGAAGCACTTACCACCCTAAGAAAAGTCCAGAAACTGATGAGATCTTTCAGAGCTTACTACAGGCAAAAACTTCCGCGGTAACTATTTTTGGTAAGACCTGGACGATTCATGTAAAAGAGGCTTTAAAAACAACTCTTGAGCATAATTTACAGATAATAGAAGAATCTATAAGATATCTTAAAGCTCATGTAAGTAAAGTCTTTTACGATGCGGAGCACTTTTTTGATGGCTTTAAAGAGGATCCTTCCTATGCCTTGGAGACCCTTAGAAGGGCTTATCAAGCAGGAGCGGATTGTCTTGTGCTCTGTGATACTAATGGAGGAACTCTCCCCCATGAAATTTCGGAGATAATTAAAAGGGTAAAGGAAGTTTTAGGTGAAGAGGTGCCCTTTGGAATTCATGCTCACAATGATGGGGACTGTGCAGTAGCTAATTCCCTGGAAGCTGTTAGATTGGGGGCCATTCAGGTGCAAGGAACTATCAATGGTATTGGTGAGCGCTGTGGAAATGCCAATCTTTGCTCGATTATACCAAATTTAACTCTGAAGATGGGGATTTCTTTGTCCTGCCAAGATGTGCTTTTTAAGCTAACAGAGGTTTCAAGATATGTCTTTGAAATTGCCAACCTGCCCCATCCAGCAAGGCTTCCCTATGTAGGGAGATCAGCCTTTGCCCACAAAGGAGGAGTTCATGTCTCGGCAGTATTGAAAACCCCACGAACCTATGAGCATATAGATCCTGCTCTGGTTGGCAATGTAAGAAGGGTGCTTGTGTCGGAACTTTCTGGAAAAAGTAATATCATTTATAAAGCTAAGGAATTGGGTATTGAACTTGAGTCAGAGGGAGCCTTAGTTAACAAAATAGTAGAGGAGATAAAGAAGCTCGAGGCAGAGGGCTTTGAGTTTGAAGCAGCAGAGGCCTCCCTTGAGCTCCTCATTTATAAGCTGATGGGGGAGCCTAAACAATATTTTGAGCTCCTAAGTTACAAAGTTTGGGATCAAAAACATCTAAAGGATTCCTCCTTAGCAGAAGCCACAGTATTGGTAAGGGTCCCCCCTGGTGTAGGAGAAGTAGAACATACCGCAGCCCTTGGGAATGGGCCCGTGAATGCCTTAGATAACGCTTTGCGAAAGGCATTAGTTCGTTTTTACCCTCAAATTAAGGATATGGAGTTAGAAGATTATAAAGTTAGGGTATTACCAGGTCTTCCAGGGACAGCATCCAAGGTGAGGGTATTTATTCTCTCTAAGAGCAAGGGTTTAAAATGGGGCACAGTAGGAGTATCTACCGATATCCTTGAGGCCAGTTGTCAAGCACTTATTGACTCTTACACCTATAAACTTTATCTTGATAAAAAGAAAAAAGGTTAATCTTCAGAATGCCCACGAGAATTTCCTTTGCAGGAAAAGGGGGAACAGGTAAGAGCACCCTTTCCGCCCTATTGGTGAACTTTCTGCTTGAGCATGAGTTTAAACCAATATTGGCGGTAGATGCGGATCCCAATGCTAATCTCAACGAGCTTTTAGGAGAGAGAGTGACTATAACCTTAGGGGAGATAAAAGAGGAATTGAGAAAGAGCGTTCCTGACAGTATGGCACGATACGACTATGTGGAAATGAGGCTCCATCAAGCCATTATTGAGGCCAATGGTTACGATCTAATAGTAATGGGACAGCCGGAAGGTCCAGGTTGTTACTGTGCAGCGCACTCCTTTTTGGCTCAAGCCTTGGAAAAACTTCTACGCTCTTACCGATACTTAGTCATAGATAACGAGGCAGGCATGGAACATCTCTCACGCCTAAATCTCCTCGAAATGGAACACCTCATTATCGTCTCTGATGCCTCCTATAGAGGAATTATCACGGTAGAACGCATCGCTGAGCTTCTAAAGAGTTTGAACATAAAAGTAGAGCAAACTTGGATGGCCGTGAATCGTTGTCCAGAGAATATGCCTGAAGAACTAAAAAGATTAGCCCATGATATCGCCGAGAGACAAAATCTAAATCTTTTAGCCTTTCTTCCAGAGGACCCTAAAGTGCTCCAATTTGAGGCCCAAAGGATTCCCGTTTTTCAATGGAATGAGGCTATCCTCAAAAAGGCAAGTTATTTCGCTTTTCAAAAATTAATTAAGTGATGAAACTTAGGTTATACAATACACTCTCTCGACAAATAGAATCCTTTGAGCCCTTAAATCCTCCTCGAGTAACTATGTATGTTTGTGGAATTACAGCCTATAACTCCTCCCATCTGGGACATGCAAGAAGTGCTATTATTTTTGATGTGCTCTATCGCCTTCTCAGACACTTAGGGTATGAAGTTGTGTATGTGAGAAATATTACTGATATAGATGATAAGATAATTAATCGAGCTAATAATGAGGGTGTTTCTTGGCAGGTTATCACGGAGAGATATACCAGAGAATATCAGAGAGAAATGCAAATTCTTAAGGCTTTAGAGCCAACCTTTGAGCCAAAGGCAAGTGAGCATATTTCTGAGATGATTGCGATGATAAAAAGCTTGCTTGAGAAGGGGTTGGCCTACGAAAGCCAAGGCGATGTATATTTTGCAGTGGAGAAGTTTCCTACTTATGGGAAACTTTCTGGAAGGAAGTTAGAAGAAATGTTATCGGGAGTCAGGATTGATCCATCAGAGAAGAAGAGGAATCCCTTGGATTTTGCCCTTTGGAAGGCCTCTAAACCTGGGGAACCCTTTTGGGAGAGTCCTTGGGGGAAGGGAAGACCTGGTTGGCATATTGAGTGTTCCGCTATGAGTTTAAAATATTTAGGAGAAACCATAGATATTCATGGAGGAGGATTAGATCTGATTTTTCCCCATCATGAAAATGAAATAGCTCAGAGTGAAGGGGCTACAGGAAAACCCTTTGTTAGATATTTCATTCATCACGGGTTAATAACTGTGGACGGAGAAAAGATGTCTAAAAGTTTAGGAAATTTTGTTACTACGAGCTATCTACTTCAGCGATTTCATCCCGAGGTGATCAGAACCTTTCTTCTCTCTAAGCACTATCGTTCTCCTCTTGATTACACTGAAAAGGGGGTTAGGGACACGGAAAGAGCCCTTTATAGACTCTATGAGACCCTCTACTGGATCAAAAGAATTAGAACTACAAAGGAAGGCCCACCAAAAGAGGAGACAAGGGAGGTTATTGAGGCCATAGATAACTTTAGAGAGAGTTTTTGGCATAGTCTTCTTGAGGATCTAAACACTGCTCAAGCTATTGGAAATGTCTTCTCTTTAGAGAATACACTTTATAATTACTTACAAAAAAATAAAGATTTGACTACTGAGGAAGTTGCCCTTCTAAAAAGGGGAAAGGATATTTTACAGAGAGAGGCTGGGGAGCTCTTGGGGATTGCCGAGGAAGATCCCGAGAATTTCTTTGCTAAGGAAAGAGAAAGGAAACTTTCTATGCGGGGAAAGACTATTGAAGAAGTAGAAGAGATGATAAGGAAGAGGTTTAAAGCCAGACAGGAAAAAAACTTCACCCTTGCGGATCATATCAGAGAGGAACTAAGTTCCTTGGGAGTGTTTCTAAAGGATACCAGAGATGAGACCTTCTGGTATGTAGAATGATTTGGTTTGATTATTTAGCTTTGGGTTTTATGGCTTATTTTGTTATAAGGGGGATTCTTTCGGGATTTTTGCGCATTCTCTTTTCGGTGTTAGGCATGTTAGTTGCCTTTTTATACTCCGGTTGGTTTTCCCTAAAATTAAAACCCTATGTATCTAATTTTATTGCTCACCCTAAGGGTCAAATCTTAGTAAGCTTCCTTTTAGCTTTTTTCTTAATTTATATCACCTTTGTTTTAATGGGTTATTTTGTTTTGTTATTCATGAAAAAGCTTCACATTAGTTTTGCAGACCGAGTCCTTGGAGGAATTTTTGGCTTTATAAAGGGTAGTCTTTTTGTCACTTTTCTCTACTTCTTAATAGTGGTTCCCTTTCCTCCTGCTCGGGAATCCTTGGATAAAGCCTTAGTTTATCCTGTTGTAGCTAATACTACTAAGGTCTTACAACGATTTATTCCCAAGAGTTGGATAGAGTTTATTCAAAAAACCAGGAAATATTATGAAATTCCCAAGATGTTTTTAAATCTAAAGTAGACCTTTGGTAGATACAAATTCTTCCTCCACGGGAGTTATAGCCCTTTTAAAGGCGTGGGCAAAGGCTTTGAAAAGGGTTTCCGCTATATGATGGGAATTTTTGCCATAGAAAGTCCTTAGGTGTAAAGTAAATAGGCCATGCATAACAAGGGCTCGGAAAAATTCTTCTATCAATTCGGTATCAAAATTACCTATTTTTTCTGTAGGAAAATTTACATCAAAGTGCAGGAAGGGTCTTTTAGCGAGATCTAAAACAGCCTGCGATAAAGCCTCTTCCAAAGGAATAGTTGCTTCGCCGTAGCGAGCTATTCCCTTCCTATCTCCAAGGGCAATCTCCAAGGCCTGCCCTAAGGTGATGCCTATATCTTCAACTGTATGATGTAAATCCACTTCCAGATCTCCCTCTGCGGAGAGTTCGAATAAAATACCAGAGTGAAAGCTTAGCAGTTCTAACATGTGATCCAAAAAGCCTATTCCTGTGGTAATTTTACTCCTCTCAAGAATCTCTCCATAAAGATCAAGGGTGATAGTTATTCTGGTTTCTCTGGTTTCTCTCTCTCGTTTTATTAAGGTCATTGTGCTCCTTTAAGTTCTAAATTGATGGGAAAGATTTCGGAGGGTATCGGCTAAACTTTTTAATCTTTCCGCTGTATCAATATTGGCTGTGGAGACCTCCTTTAAGCGTTCAATCGCTTTAATTAGCTCTTCCATAGAGTAGCCAATCTCAGTGGTAAAATTAGCGGTTTGTTGAAGATAGGTATTGACCTCTCCCATAGTGATGGTTTGTTCTTCTGTAGCACTGGCTATTACATTGGCTGCATCATTTATTTGATTTACCATATCTTGAATTGAGTCTATGGCGGTAATGGTGTTTTCGATGTTCTTTTGAACTTCTGAAATCATTTCTTCTATGCTTTTGGTTGCATTTTGGGTTTGTCTAGCAAGCTCCTTAACTTCATTGGCTACTACCGCAAATCCCTTTCCTGCTTCTCCAGCTCTGGCAGCTTCAATAGAGGCATTTAAGGCTAAGAGATTAGTGGCCTCTGCAATGTTGTTTATGAGTATGACTATCTCTCCAATCTTCTTAGAATTTTCCGCTAACTTTTCAACTACCTTGTGAGCTAAGTCAGTTCTCTCCTTAGTTTCCTTGGTCATTTCCGTGGTCTTTAAAACATTCTTAGTGATTTCTTGAATAGCAATATTCATTTGCTCAAAGGAGTGAGATACCTCGTTAAGCTTCATATTGATATCAATAATCTTTTGATTGACGGTTTCGGTAACTTGAGATAAGTTGGTTGCGGACTCTTCGAGGTAGAGGGTTTTGTCTTTCATTAATCCTGTGGTTTGTAAAAGTTCATTGAAGGAATTCAAAAGATTTTTCACGAGGTCTACAAGCCCTAGGCGCATTTTTTCTAAAGATTGAACAAGTTCTTTTAGTTCATCGTCTCTGTGATAGCTAAAGGAAACTGATAGGTCTCCCTTAGAGATTTTACTGGTAACTTCTATGACCTCGTTGAGGGGTTTTTTTAAGTTTTTTATCATAAAGTGTCTTAACCAATAGAGAGCAATTAGAAGTATGGTTAGGGTAGAGAGAGCTAAAAGGCCCATGACACCGTATAATCTGTTCAAGTGGGTATCAAGAAAATAGATAATCTCAAAGGCCCCAACTATATCCCCAGCTTTCCAATTCTCCATTGTTGCACCAGTTAAATCCTTTCCTTCTCTATTACCCCAAAGCTCGTAGGACTTAGCGGGATCACCATGACATATGAGACAATCCTCAGTGAGATAAACAGGTCTAAACACCCTTAGAGCCCTTCTATCCCTACCTGATTGAGGATCTCTGTATTTTCCTTTAATAACATAAGTTCCTTTAATGAGACCCTGTTGATATTTTTTCAAAACCTCTTTCTCAACAGCATCCGGGGTATTATTGGGATTACGGGGGTATTCCTTAAAAACTCTAAAGATATAGCCTCCTTCCTTTTCTCCCTCCTTTAGTGTTCTCATAGATTGAACTACTGGAACAAGATTAAGAAACTCATTAACGACTGCTTTATAACGAGCTTCGTCTCCACTGGCCTTAGCCTCAATAGCCCTTTGTTTTAGGGTCTCTAATGGTTGTTTAAAAACTCCACTCTCGTAAAGTTTGCCAAAATTTTTGCGCAAATTTTCACCCTGGATAATGATACCCTCTGCCCCAATTACAAGAGTTTTTTTCAATTGCCTATAAGAATTAAGGCTCATAAGGGAAAAAATAAAGATAGTAACAGCAACTAAGAGTATAGTAAAGGAGAGAAGAATTTTTCCTTTAATGGTCCTAACCATAAAGACCCTCCTATGCGGAGTATTGGAAAAAACTTTATTTGTTATGCAGACATTATAAATCAATTCTAAAAATTTTTCAACTAAAAATTCTTTAACCCTTAAGTCTTTCTGTAAAGGGAAAAGTTAAGGAGGCTTTTAAAAAGTTTACTTATTATCTAATGATACATGCGGGAATACATAATTAGTCCCCTGTTTCTTTTTAAAGAGAGACACACCGGAGGTATGTAACCTATCTCTTCCCATTCCTTCTTGCATGAGTCTAAGGTCTTTTCAGAAAGAAAAAAAGTGTAAAACTTGAAAATCAATCGTTTAGCTTCTCACCGAACCTTTTCTTCTATCGGAAACTTAAGAATGTTACAAAGACATGAAGCAATCAAAGATGCATCCCAGAGAAAAGAAGTCGCCTTTAGGCTAAAGGTCATCGAATTTCAAAATTCCTTCGACACTGAAGACAAAGTTGACCAAAGAGGAAATGCTCAAAGAGGTGGTCAAAGGAGGTAATAGAGTTTACCCGGATTACAAGAGAGAATATCCTCGCAAGTAGAAGCGTAAGCTCTTGATGGAGAGATTTTGCAGGAAGCGGGATATATAGAACGGGAGTGAGTGTGTGAGGAGAGGTAGTGAAGGAGCTTAGTTATTATGGGAAGAGGGGAAGGTTTATTGAGAGGGAGAGGAGGATGCGGCTAGTAGATTTGGATTTGCCTATGAAGAGCAGTCATTTATCGAGTAGTAGTGGGAGGGACTTTTGGAGTAAGTTTAAGGCGGAAGCCCCCTTTTGAGAAGCGGGGCGCGCAGACTGATAATGGGAGTGAGTTTTTAGGGGAATTTGCGTATCCTCGGAATCCCAGAGGGAGTGGGTATGTAGAGGGGGTTTAACAGGACATAGGAGGAGTTTATTGAGTATAGAGAGTGGATGTTGAAGGATGATTTGGAGGAGTTTAATAGGGAGCTTATGAGGTATTTGATATGGTATAATAAGGAGAGGGAACATAGTGATCTTGGGAATGTATCGCCTTTGGGGTGAATTTGTTATGTTATAAATTTTACGAGAATTTCCCTCAGTCTAAAATCCTATGAACTCATACAGGGCTCTTGATTAAACAGGGGTTTTAGTTATTATTAATATTAAAGTTGATAAAAGAACAGCCGATAATTATATTAGAATAAAATTAGATAAAATAAATTTGAGAGGGCTGCAAAATGAAAATAACTGACTTAGTCACATCAAAGACCCAATTTTTTAAGGATAAGGAGATACTGAGAGACAAACCAGAAGAGATTAAATCTCAAAGGGATGAAAGGGTAGCCAAGAGTGAAGATCAAATTCAGATTTCATTAAATGCTACCATTCAGAGGGCCAAACTTGAGTCTTCCAATTATCCGGAGATTCGTGAGGAAAGAGTAGCTCAGCTTAGAGAGAGAATTCAGAGTGGAAGTTACGAGGTTTCCAATAGGGATCTTGCCAGAGCCATGATAGCTACTTTATTCTCTGAAATAGCTTAAGCATTTTAGGCGAGTTCCTTTATCCTGTTTATAAGTCTTGTGGTGGACAGGGCATAATTAAACTTTATTCTTACAACCTTTCCACCATAACTTTTCACGAAATCTGCACCTACAATCTTATCTTCTTCCCAATCTTCTCCTTTCACTAAAATATCTGGTTTAAGGATTTTTATGAGTCTCTCAGGTGTCTCTTCCTCAAAGATCGTTACATAATCTACACAGGCTAAACTTGAGAGAACTTCTGCTCTTAGCGTTTCGTTGTTAATAGGTCTTTGGTGCCCTTTAATGGTTCGGATGGAGCTATCGCTATTTAATCCCACCACGAGAAAGTCTCCTAAGTTTCGGGCTTTTTTTAGGTAATCCGTATGCCCTGCATGAAGGATGTCAAAACAACCGTTGGTAAACACCATGATTTGTCCCTTATTTCTTCTAATAGTTATAATCTCGAGTAGTTCTTCAAGCGTCTTTAGTTTAGCATGCAGGGGTTGGGGAGTTTTTAATGGATAGGGAAGCTCTAATGAAGCAAGCTCTAAGTCCAAGGAGACCACTTCTTCTCTCTCTCCCAGGGAAACTATTGCCTCTCCTCTTGGGGAGAAAAGTGAGGACCTGCCACCCAGGGTTTGCCCTCCTACGGAGCCTACGCCGTTTATACCAATCACCCAAAACTGGTTTTCAAGAGCTCTTGCTTTAAGGAGAGTCAGAAAGTGATCTATCCGAGATTTAGGCCACTGAGCAGGCACAAGAAGTATAGAGACTCCCTCGTTGATTAGGAAACGACTAAGCTCAGGGCTTCTCAATTCAAAACAAATAACTACACCTAAGCGTATACCTCTAAGGCTTATAACTTCCCTATGAAAGCCACTCTGTAAGCCCATTTGGTCATCTAAACCAGGAAAAAGAAGCTGTTTTTCCGCAACTTTTTTAATTCCCTCCTTCGAGAGATGAAAATAGCAGTTGGTTATTGCCCCATGCTCCCGATGGGCGCTTCCCAGGAAAAGTTCCTTTGATCCCACTTGCCTTTGAATTTCCGAAAGTGCCTTTTCCACTGATTCAAAGGAAAGTTCGTTAAAATTTTGATAACCTGTAAGGGAAAGCTCGGGGAAGAGAATAAGTTCTGAATCTTCACTTCTTTGTATAATGTGAAGGATCTTATTCAAATTATAGGTGAGATCAGGTTTGCTTTCCATCTGAACCAAGGTAACTTTTAGTTTCTCTCCCATAGGGCACGCTCCTTTCTCCTATAGATTTTGCAAATGGGTTCGTACTGACAATAATTACAAACCTTCTTTTCTTTATTTAGATAAAATTCCCTCGCTTCAAGGATGTGTCTGAGAATCCAAAATAAGTATTCTTGAAAATTCCTCTCGAGAAAGTTTATAACCTGGGGGTATATCTTGGGATTCCTTATTAGTTCTTTTTCAGGTTCTTCAAAATCCGTTGGGGTCACATAGAGAGCATTATAGAAGGTTCTATTCGGCTGAGTTTCAATAGGAAAAAGGGTTTTGTTTTTAAGTAACAGGTAGAGATAGAAAAGAAGTTGAAAGTTGCATAAATTGCTCCCAAAGAGGCTTGCAACTTTTGAGAGAGCCTCCTGATCTAAAGTTTGAGGTAGAGAGGCACTTAATGAGTTTTTCAGAACTGAGGGTGCAGTATTAGTGCTCGGTTTTGTTTTAAAATCTTTTATGAGAATAGTCTGTTTTCCATGATTAGAAACTCTCTTTACAACTAAGTCTACAATTCCATAAAATTTGACCTCCTTTATAGGAGGAATCGGACATTCAGCGGAAATTTCCAACCTTTTTTCAATGGCCAGTATTTGGGTTTCAAGAATGTAGTCCGCTCCCTCATTTTCCTTTTCTAAATTTAGTAAATACTGAAAATACTTATTGACCCCCGCTAAAGCTATTTTGTAGCCGAGATAGGCACTTAGAGGGTCAATTTTTTCTTCGAAATTAAAGCTTTTCCATAATTGGTCAAAATGTTCTTTCCAAGGGATGTTTTCCAGGGATTCTTTGAATCGTAGCGTTTTACCAAGATAAGGCTCAAAGAAACTTTGGAAGAACTGATGGAGGAAGATACCTATTTCTTTTTCCTCGGTGAGCAATTCTTCTTGAGGTTTTAAATTTAGAAGATATTGAAAATAGAATTTTCCCGGACAAGTTAGATAGGTCTCCAGAGCATTTCTACTTAAGCCTCTTTCTGTAGCAATTTTATAGAGTGCTTCAACATCTTTATCAGTTTTAGGTATAGCCTCGATTTCTTGAGGATTATAGATTTGAAGTTTGAAGGCCTCTTCTTTAAGATGTTTTTTCTCAATTTCAGAGAGCCATTTTAGCTTTTGAATATATCTTGAGGGCTCACCAAGTAGATCACTCTTCCCCTTTTCAGTGTGAATATAAAATAGAAAGATCTCTTCTGCAGAGTTTAAAAGTCTATCAAAGTAATAGTCCCAGAGTTCATTTCTATATATAGGGAGATTTAGGTAGGTTTTCATCTCATCGGTAAGAAGAGGGTTTAGGGTATTAGGTGGAGGAAGAGCTCCCTCATTGACATCTAAGAGAAAGATCCTTTTAAATGAGAGAAGTCTACTTTCGAGAAAACCAAGGATTTGTAATCCAGAGAGGGGATCTCCATACAAGGGTAGTTCAAGAGTTAACAAGAGATTTTCTAAAAAGCTAATAAGTAAGTTCCTGTGGTTTTCGGGAAAGTTTTCCCACAGATAGCTTATCTTGAAGAGAGGAAGAATCCTTTGCTCTATTTCTCTGACATATTGTACTGTCAAGAGAGAATTTAGCTCTTCATTCTCTTTGTTGTCTTTCAGGAGGGGTTTAAGAAATTCAAGTAAGGAAACAAGGGCTTGGTAAATCTCCTTGGGAGAGTCGATTGTTTCCCAATTCTGAAATAATATTTCATAAAGGGTGGAAAAATGAGGATGGTAATGATTTTCCAATTCCTTTAAAATCTCTTCTTTTGTAATGTATAAACTTCGTTTTTTTGAGAGAACGAGCCGAACTTTCTCCATAAGGTCTTTCATTGTGCCCTTTTGCCTAAAAAGGGCCTTAAGCAGAGGGAAGGTAAAAATTTTCTTGAAAAGGGAGGTGGGATAGGAATTATTTTTGCGCTCTCGTTGGGCTTTAAGGATTAAGATAATCCATTTACTTAATGGAAGTATCCTTGAAGGAAAGGGTAGGGTAATGTTTATGGGAAAATTAAAGTTCTGGAGTCTAAAGAGTAGGGGTAGAAGGGTGGTAGGTTGGGGTAAAATTATAGCTATCTCATCTGGTGAATTTAGGGTAGATTCCGATAAAAGGCTCTCTATTTTTTGAATTTGGCTTTCTGTATCAGGAAAGGATATGAGATGAATTTTGGGTTCTAATTTTTCTCTTTCCAAAAAATCAGAAGGTATAATTTTGGGGATAAGCTCCAGTTTTGCAATAGTTTCGCCAATTAGTCTTGGGGGAGGGTCAAAACTTTCAAAGAAAAAGTAAATCGGTATAGAGAGGCTCTGTAGTTTTTCAATCAAATATGAGAGGATTTTTTTTTCCACTTCTCTTAGAGCAACAAAACCAGCTAAATAAAGACCCTTAATGAAGGTTGGAGTTGGGGTTTCCTTTTGGAGATATGCATTTAATTCGGAATAGATTTCTGACAGAAAGGTGAAGTTTCCCATACTTTGATAGGATTTGTAGGCTTGGTAGGTATTTTTGAGGTCTTCAAAGACCTCTTTGGCTTGGTCGGGTAATTCTTCAGGGGGGTAGAGAAGATTTTCGGGGATCCTACCCTCTTTTTCGAACTCCTCAAAGACCTCTAAGAATAGAGAGCTCCAGTGAAGGAGTTTTTCAGGTTCTTTCCATAATTTGTTTAACCAAGGAACGGCTTGAAGGAAAACCATTGTTTTGGCGGATTCAGGAAGAAGTATTTTGGGTTTATCTACTAAATGGATATACAGTTCAAGCAGAAAGTCTTCCCAAGAAAAGATTTTAGGCAAAAAGAAAGCTTTTGCTTTCTTCTTAAAGAGGAGATAGTATTTTAAAAATAGAGAGGCGCGCTTAGTTGGGAAGACTATGTAAGTGTTAGAAGATTCGGGATCTTCAAGGTTAAGATTATGTAATAGGTAATTAGTTAAAGTTTTTAAAAAGTGGGAGTTGGGTGGTATTAGATAGGCTATGGTTTGCATGGTCCTCTTTAGAGTTTAGTTCTTTTATAAGTTTTAAATTTGGAGGATTAAAAAAGACTCCGTAGACCTTAAGGGCTGGTTTAGGAAAAAGAGCCTTTAGAAAAGCGATATAGAGTTCTATTTGTTCAAGGTTTAGGTCTTCCTCTTTCAATTTAAATTCAAAAAGTAGTAAACTATCTTTATATTTAGCCACGAGGTCAGCTCGGAGCAATTTAGCTTTTGGGTAATAATAACCCTCTATTTCTCGATAGATGCAATCCGCCTTTATAAGGAGCTTCTCAAGTTCTTTCCAAATGGGCGAGGATTTTAGGACTAGGATAAATTTGGGCACCTCCTCAAAAAAATATTCTCTATCCATCAGGAGATAGGGATGATAAACTAAGGCTTTCTCAATTAGAGAAAGTAATTCAGAATCAGAAAACTTAAATTTTTTGTTGGAAAGTAGAAATCCTAAGCAAAAGTGTAAAATTTCACCAAGTCTTTGAGAAAGGGTGGCTTGATGTAAGAGTTTTAAGGGAGAGGTAGCAATTTTGATGTTTAAAGGCATAAAATAAAAATAGCATATTCTTCGTACTTGTCAAAAGTGTTGAGCTGTTTTATGATAAAACTTTTTAGACTTAGGTGAAAAAAATGAGTTTTTAGGATAAGAGGGGAGATATGGAGATAGAGTTAAGGCTTTCTCTTGAGAAGAAAGAGGTTCCCGATTTAAGTAACCTTCCTTTTGGGAAGATATTTACTCCACATATGTTTCTTATGAATTATGATGAGAAAAAGGGATGGCATAGTCCTCGAATTGTGCCTTTTTCTTATCTTGAGCTACATCCTGCAGCCATTGTTCTTCACTATGCGCAAACGATTTTTGAAGGCTTAAAGGCCTATGCGGGTGTAGATGGGAAAATTCGTCTTTTTAGACCTTGGGACAATATTGCCCGACTTAATAGATCCGCGGAGAGAATGTGTATTCCTAAGGTAGATTCGGAATTGGCCTTAAAAGCTATTAAAACCCTTATTTGGATTGATAGAGACTGGATTCCCAAGGAAAGGGGATCCTCTCTGTACATAAGACCCTTTATTTTTGGAACCGAAGGAGCTTTAGGCGTTAAACCCAGTTCAGAATATCTCTTTGTAATAATCTTGAGCCCCGTAAAAAGCTATTACGAGGAGGGTTTTAACCCTATAAGCATATATGTAACTGATACCTATGTTAGAGCCTTTCCGGGAGGAACAGGGGATGTCAAAGCAGGGGGAAATTATGCGGCAAGTCTAAAGGCTCAGGAAGAGGCTAAAAATTTAGGATATACCCAGATTTTGTGGTTGGATGGTATTGAAAGAAGATATGTGGAAGAGGTAGGCACCATGAATATCTTTTTTTATTTCGAAGATGAGCTTGCCACTCCCGAACTTTCTGGTTCCATCTTACCAGGTATAACCAGAGATAGCGTTTTAAAACTTGCTAATTTTCTTGGTTTAAAGGTAAGGGAGAGAAGGATTTCTATTGAGGAGGTTTTGGAGGGAGCTAAATCGGGTTATCTAAAGGAGTGTTTTGGAACGGGCACTGCTGCGGTAATATCTCCCGTGGGGAAAATTTTCTATAAGGGAGAAGAAGTATTAATAAACAACGGTCAGACTGGCCCTCTTTCCAGGAAACTATTCGACTATCTAACAGGTTTGCAATATGGGGAAAGGGAAGATCCCTTTGGTTGGACCATGATTTTAGAGAATCCCCTTTAGGCAAAATCTATAATCTTATTGGCAATAGTGAGTTCTCTGTGAACCGCAACTGCCTTGTTTAGTTCCAAATCTGCCGCTTCTTCAAGCCCTTTATCTCTTAATACTTGGCTCCTGGCAAGATAAGCTGCGGGATACATGGGATCTAAATCAATTGCCTGAGTAAAAAGTTCCCAAGCTCTATCCAAATCCTTTTTCTTGTAAAAAACCTGTCCTAATCTAAAGTAATGTCTAGCATTTTTGGGCTCAAGAGATATTACTTTGTTAAAGTCCCTCTCCGCAGACTCTAAATCCTCTTTGTGCATATAAATTGTAGCCCTAGCTACCAAGGCTTTTACATGGTTAGGCTCTTGAGCAAGGATACGATTGAAAATTTCTAAGGCGGAGTCGTATTCCTTTTTGGCAAGTTTTATAGTTCCCTCCACAAAGAGATCTTCTATGTTCTCCATATCCTGATACCTCCTCTGCCTTGGGTTTGGTCTATATTTTTTTTAAATTATATCTCAAATAGGGAATTTTTCACTTTAACTTAATATCTTAAGGCCCTTTGTTATCACTTGGGTGCAGACTCTTCTCTAAGCTGATAGATCTCTAAGCTGAGAGATCTTCTTGTAGTTTTCTACACACCCTTTAAAATTAATTCACAAAATAAATGGAGAAACAGAGATTTTAAACCATAAATTAATCTTTATTAGTCTTTTAAGTTTAGTTCGCCTTCCCTTAGCCCTATTTTTTATCTATTATCTCTATTGTAGAAATCTTGGTCTTGCCCTTTTTTGTCTCCTTTTAGCTGGACTAAGTGATAAACTTGACGGAACTTTAGCTCGGAGACTCGGGATGGGCAATAACCTCTTGGGACGAATCCTTGATCCCGTTGCAGATAGAATTTTTATGTTTCTCTCCTTTTCCGCTCTTTACTTTGTAGATCTAAAAATAGAAGTTAGTTCTTGGATAATCTTAATCACAGTGGGACAGGATATTGTTCTTGCTCCTCTTGGTGCCTATGTTTTTGTGAAAAAGAAAAAAGCTCTGGGCTCAGCTTTAGGAAAATTTGTCACCTTTTATCAATACTTATTTTTAATTATAGTGCTTTCGGTTAATGTTTGGAACTTTAATATTGGGGATGTAAATATTTACCTATTACTTTTGGAAATGCTCCTTGTGCTCTTTAATCTCTCCTCTGCAGTTCATCATGTATTACTTTGGCTACATGAATTGCGGAATTAGGTTTTTTGATTCTTCTTATGTTTTCTACCAGTTTATCCCGAAGGTCTCTTTGATAAAGGAGGGCATTTAGAAGATTTTTCAATTCTTGGGCGTTGTGAGCTACTAAGCCCGCTTCATTCTTTTCAAGATAGAGAGCATTAAAATATTCCTGTCCTGGTAAAGGCTTATAGATAATCATGGGAGTCTCTGAGGCTAAGGCCTCTGAGGTTGTGAGGCCTCCTGCCTTAGATATTAACACATAAGCTCTACCCATTAGGTCCGCTAAGTAATCTTGAGATAAAATTCCCGCAACAGGCTTTACTCTTTTGAATACCTTTTGAGCTTTTTTATAGAGTTTTTCCTCTACTCCACAAAGTAAGATTATGTCGAGATCAGGAGGTGCAATCTCCTCCACAACTTTTCCAATTTCAAATATAGAAGGAGTCATTCCGTAGAGCCCTGCACTTATCAGTATCAAATTTCTTTCGGTTCTTTTCCTTTCGCCAAATTCTGGTTGAATAGGAATACCAGATACTTCAATTTTGTTACAGATGATCCCTTTTTTAAGTATGTAAAACTTTAGTTCCAAGGAGGGGACAAAATATACATCAATATAATCGTAAAGCCACTGAATATGAGCCACGAAGTCTGTGATTACTATAAAGCACTTAGGAAGAGGGAAGCCCTCCCTTTTAAGGTGATAAAACATTCCTCCATAAGTGGGATAGACCGCAACCAACCCCTGGGGCTCCTCCTTTTCTATGATGTCCCTTAACTCCTTTAGGCCAGGTTTAGTGAAAAGCATGTTGAAAGGATTTGCCTTTTCTAAATCTTGGGTTTGACTATAAAAAAAACCATAAAGTTTGGGAGTATATTTCATCATGTAAACATAACCTCTTGCGGTGATCTGATTTAAAGTTGGCGTTGACACTTCATATAAATCGATAATTTGGGTTTTAACAGAAAAGTTCTGTTCCAAAGCCCTCTTAAGAGCTCGGGCTACACTTTTGTGGCCACCACCAAAAGAAGTTGTTAAGATTATGATCTTAGACATAGATAAAAACAATTTATTACAAATTATGTAAAAGTCAAAGATCTGATATGGTCTTGACAGGTAGCTAAGTCTTCTCTAAATTAGCTTAAGCCAGAGAGAAAAGAAGGGTTTTTCATATGAACTTTTATGGGAATAGACTCAAGGGGGCAAGAGAACTTCTTTCAAGATGGAGTTTAGAAGCCTTTCTTTTTAATTCTTATCCAAATGTGTTTTATTTAACGGGACTTAAGGCTTCTTTAGCTTTTTTAATTATCACGGAACAGGAAGCCTATCTTTTAACTGATGCTCGATACATAGAAAGAGCAAGGAAACTGGCTCAGGCCGAACTCAAAGTTGAATTAATTGAAGGGGATACCCTAAGGTTCTTAAAAAAGTTTCTTAAAGATTTGAGAGTAAGGAGGATTGGTTTTGAGTCTGATAGGGTCTCCTGTGATTTCCGAAGGGCACTTCGCAGTAGAGAGTATTCTCTCTTTGGGATAACTCATCCTCTTAAAGAGCAAAGACTAAAAAAAGACATAGAAGAGCAAAAAGCCATGAAAGGGGCAATAGAGATTACCGATAAGATCTATTTTGAGCTTCTAAATTATATTACCTCTGAGTTAACAGAGCTTGAGCTTAGGGGAAGGATCGTAGAGTTAGCCTTTAAGTTTTTAGCGGAAGGAGAGGCCTTTCCCTCTATTGTGGCTGTGGGAGAGCATTCTGCGATCCCTCACTGGGAAAGCTCAAGAGCTCCTTTAAGAGCCAATAAGCCCCTATTACTTGATTTCGGAGTCATATTTAACGGTTATTGTAGTGATTTTACCCGCACGATCTATTGGGGTAACCCTGACGAAGAGTTTAAAAGATATTACGAGATGGTTAAAAGTGCCTGGTTTAAGGCTTTTGAACGGGTTAAGGTGGGAGTGCCGGTGTTTGAAGTGGATAAAGTAGTAAGGAGTTATTTTCAGGAAAAAGGGGTAATCTCACATTTTACTCACTCTACGGGCCATGGTATAGGAATTGAGGTTCACGAGTATCCAAGAATTTTCTGGAGGAGGGAAGCCTCTTACTTAAAGAAACAGCCCTTGATTGAAGAGGGGATGGTTTTTACGATTGAGCCTGGACTCTACTTTGAAGGTAAATACGGTATTAGACTTGAAAATGTGGTGTTTGTCGAAGGTGGAGAGGGTAAGATTCATTCTCAGGTTCCCTTAGAGTTAATTTCTCTGTAAGTAGTTTCCTTTATAAGATTTAGCTCCCTTTGGAGAGCCCTATGATACTCCCTAATTTTCACAAGGAGATTTTCTACGCTTTTTAGTTCCCTTGAGAGCCTTTCAAGGTCTCTATCAAGGGTAAAAAGAAAGTTTTCTATTTTAGAAATTCTCTGGGCTAAAGAGTCTCTGTCCAACTCCCTTCCAAATTTGTTCCAGAAGAAATGGATAAATAGAAGCACCGGTAGTAGAAAGGAGTAAGGCACAAGGAGTATTCCCCATTTTTCCAACTCTTCAAAAATTCTACGCTGAAGATAGGGGAAAAGTCCATCGGGACAAGTCATTATGGCTAAGCCGATGGTCCTTTCGTCCTTTAAGTAAGGAACAATTTCTTGGGCTCTCAATTTAATCCTTTTAAGAAGCTCTCTTTCTTCCTCAGGACTAAGTTCCTCTTTAGAGAGTATTTCTGGGGCTATGAATTTAGAGTCGATGGGTATATATTTGTTGTGATCTAAAGAAAGGGCAAATTCTACCTCGCCTCCCGAGAGTTTTAAATCCCTTTTCAGAAGATGGGTGGGTAGGGGAGAGAGAATTTCCTCTAAACCTCGCTCACCGGCCTTACCAGCCCTTCTACTCAAAAAGATCTGACTTAATTTTGACAGTTCCTCTTTCAATCCCTTTAGTAATTCTTCTGCTAAGTAAAGTTTTTGTATGTCCCTTCGTATTTCACCTAAGTCTTGAATCTTCTCCTTGACGCTCAAGAGGTTTTCACCGAGCCTCTTTTCCATAAAATTTCTAATTTGTATGTAGAGCCATAGGAAACCTAAGATGATCAGAAAGGATAGCAGGAGAAAACCTAAGATTTCCTTCATCTAAGGTGATAGCAGTCTCCGGAAAAGATTGCCTTTATAGTGCCTTCTTTAGTTTTTACGAGTAGAGCTCCATCTTCATTTAAATCTAGGGCAACTCCTTCAATTGATTCTTGAAGGGTCCTCACTTTAACCTGCCTTCCCAAGGTTTCACTTAAGGCTTTCCATTCCTGTAAAACCCCATCAAGATTTTCGTAAAGGGATTCGAATTCGATAATCAATTTTTCCAGTAACTCCTTTCTTGAAACAGGGGTTCCCACGAGGTCCTTTAGGGAGGCTGCTGGTATGAGGTAAGGTTTTTCAGAAAGGGCATTATTTACATTTATTCCAATCCCAACAAGGGCATAAATTAAAGCATCTACCTCCGCCTTTATTTCTAACAGGATTCCAGCTACCTTTTTTCCCATGACTAAAACATCATTGGGCCACTTTACTTTGGCAGATAGATTCGTTACCTCTCTAATGGCCTTAGCGGTAGCAACTGAGGCAAGATATGTTAGGAAAAAGGACTTTTTTAAGGGTATAGAGCTTTTTAAACTCAGAGTTAACCAAAGACCTCCTAGAGGAGATTCCCACTTCCTTCCTAACCTGCCTCTACCTTGTGTTTGACATTCCGCTAATACAATGACATTTTTTCCCTCCTCCGCTAAGGCCCTTGCTACATCCATGGTAGAATTAGTTTTCCATAAGTATACAAAGTTATCAAAAATTTTACTCTTTACTGTTATATCCTCCAAGTCCTCTTTTAGAAAGATATCTTTGTTTTCAAGAAAATAGCCTCTCTTACGAATTTGAATGGGATAGCCCCTTTCCTTTAATCTATTTACTGTCTTCCAAATGGCAACTCTACTAACTTTTAGTTCCTTAGCTAAAATCTCTCCGGAAAGGATATTAGAAGAAGCTCTTAGTAGTTTAAGAACTTTATCTTCAATGGCCATTTAACTTTTTTAAATACTAACACATTAAAGAATATTTGCGAGAGCAAGTTACCTCTGATTGTCCGAAGCTGAGTGACAAATAACTCCTTTGTTGATACTAAAATGTTATACGGAGTCTTTTAATAAATTTTTTTATAAATTTTTATACTATTGAGAGTTAAATGTTCGTATGGTTGAGTATTTGAAAATATAGTATCTGTAAGGATAAGGATAAATGGATAGATTGAGAGGTATAATAGGGAAAGGATACACTTTTCATTGGAACATGTAGTGCATGAATATATGTGGAGGTTAAAGGTCAACAAAAGGGATGAGGTAAACGAGAGAGGTGTCCATGAAAAGGGGCCGAAGGATAAACCTAACATTTTAGTTGTCCAAAATTTGGGGGCATCCCAGCTTCCCATTCTTACCTTATCTCCAATGTATTAACCTTTGTGATCCTTAATATTCTGTGATCCTTAATATATTATTTCAAGGCCTCCCTTCTTATTACTCAAGGGAATCCCTCTTTCTCAAACATCGGTTCTAATTCCTTAGCCGATATGTTTACCTCTTAAACTGTAATACACACTCTTCTTCCACTTTTAAGCTGGTCATGGATCGAATCTATAGTCTTCGAGGGTGCGCTGCAAAATTTACTTCTATTTCACTGAAGAGTTCACTTTTACTTCTATCTACCAAGTTTTTTAAAACACTTATACCTGCTAAATCCTTCTTTTACTGTAGGCTCAACACTTTTTGGAACTGACCCAACCACAGGAAATTCAACTTATGCCCCAATCACATGTTCTGATACTTTTAGGTTGAATTTTTTTGATTTTAGTGGATATTTTAGGTATGGACATGAGAAGAGAGGTAGAGGGTTAGGGTGGTATGGGTTATGCGGTGAGGATATATGAGGTATTTAGGCAGTTTGGGGAGGAGCCGGCGAGAGTGTTAGCGGAGTATATAGAGGAGATAGAGAGGAGGAAGGCGGTTACATCGGAGGAGCATCAGGAGAGCATGTTGAGGCTTATGAAGGAGATAAGGGAGGTGGAGCTGAGGTTTAGTAGGGAGATTGAGGAGGTGAAGCTGGAGATAGAGAAGGTGAGGGCAGAGATTGAGAAGGTGAGGGCAGATTTGACGAGGGAGCTTAAGGAGGTGGAGTTGAGGTTTACTGCGGAGATTGAGAAGGTGAGAGCAGATTTGACGAGGGAGCTTTATCATTTGAAGGCGAGTTTGATTAAGTGGTCCTTTATTTTTTGGGCAGGTCAGCTTTTTGCCATTTTGGGTATCCTTAAGCTATTTTTTTAAACACTTGCTATTTTGTAGTTTCCTCAATCTTGGGGTAATTATACTCTTTTAGATTCTTAAAATCAGGGCTGTTTTTTCTATTGTTCCCTTATCAGGCTAAAAAGGCTTGACTTTGCCTGAGTTTTGCAATAAAGTAAAAGTGAGGACCTATGATTTAAGGAGGCTATGATGATTGACATTAAGAGTATACTTAATGAGTTTAAAGAGGCTATAATTCGAGAGGTAAAGGAGGAACTTAGGGAGTTTAAAGCATCAGTAAATGGCACCTTAGAAGGGTTTAAGGTGGCCATAATTTCAATGGAGCAGAGGATTAGCAATATTGAGAATGAATTGAGGGCTATAAGAGCGGAGTTAAATGAGACAAAGAGTTACCTGATTCAGCGGATAGATGAAACCAATAAGAGGATAGATGAGACGAATAAGAGGATAGATGAGGTGAGGGTTGAGCTGACTCAGAGGGTGGATGAGACGAATAATATGATAAAGGAGACGAATAAGAGAATAGATGAGACAAATAAAAGGATAGATGAGACGAATAAGAGGATAGATGAAGTTGTTTTTGAGATGGGGAAAATGCGGGCAGAGATCAGAGAGGCAGTTGTTGCAAGGGAGACCTTGGGTGATATCTATACCCGGCTTCAAAAACTGGAAGGCGCGGTTTTTAAAGAGGCAGTAAATCTGTAAGATTGAGCGTAAGGGCTTCCGCATAGCCATAAAAGAATCCCTTCATAAAAAATTCTTAAAAAGCTAATAAAATAACTAATAAATTGCCTCAGGAATCAAAAGAGGAAATTATTTTAAAGCCTGTTCTACTTGGAAAGAGGGTATCCT
>JANXCE010000069.1 GCA_025059715.1 Caldimicrobium sp. | reverse complement strand
ATTTTTCGAAAAAGACGACGACTTGCAAACTTTTTTGGTCTTTTTGTACTTGATAATGTGTATAGAATTTCTTATAATTAGACATGGAGATAGTCTTCTAGAATATCCAGAATATAAAAATAGTCAAGAAGTTCCCGATCTTGCTCTTTTGTATTTTTATCCTGAACTTGAACCTACCTTTGGTTTCATGTCAGAATCTACTATTTAGAAGAACCTTGATTAAATTTTTGATTAAATGTAAGCCCTTGATTGAATGTAAAACCTATAATTGGTTTACCTCCTACTTTAGGGGTCTCTTTTGGTTTTATCTGAAGCATGTGGGATATAAAGTGAGTAAGGTGGTCTAAATCTATCTACTGTTGATGAGTTTCATCTGAACCATGTGGGATATAAAGTACAAGCTAGATAACAAGAGGAATCTGGAGAGAGAAAGTCTGGGCTTAGACTTTGATCCAACCATTAATGTAATATAATGTAATGTATCAAAAGCCCTTACCACCGGTTTCGGGAAATTTAGCAACATTTTAAAGGAGTAGTAGGATGTTGAAAATAAAAAATATCAAGCACATACCTAAGGTGATCACAACGAGTTTTAGCCGCCAAATGTGGGATTGAAAGGCCCCGAGATAGTATGGAAGATCGCTTAGATAGGTTAGATGGACGTATCAAAATCTACTAAGAGAAAGTTATCCAAAAAAGAAAGAGAGCTTATTGAGAGGTGGGAGATGGCGAT
>JANXCE010000068.1 GCA_025059715.1 Caldimicrobium sp. | reverse complement strand
TTGGCGGCTAAAACGGAATTTTTTGCAACAATAAAACACACCTTATCACCCTTTCAATCCCACATTTGGCGGCTAAAACAAAGCGAGATACCACTGAAGGAGCTTTACTGCTTCCCTTTCAATCCCACATTTGGCGGCTAAAACCTGACAAACCAAGGCATAACAGAGGGCTTTTTCTTGCTTTCAATCCCACATTTGGCGGCTAAAACTTTGCAGCGGGATGAGAGATGGAGAGAGGTAGGGATCTTTCAATCCCACATTTGGCGGCTAAAACCAGGTGCCCAAGTTCAATCCAATTGTATACCGTTTTGCTTTCAATCCCACATTTGGCGGCTAAAACCAGGAAAAAGGAAAAACGAGGGTTTTAAGCTTTGCCCCTTTCAATCCCACATTTGGCGGCTAAAACTTGAAAAAGCAGGGTTGTATGACGTTGGTGGAATACCTTTCAATCCCACATTTGGCGGCTAAAACTGTAACTGCGCTATTAGCAAGTTTTTCAGTGGTAACCTTTCAATCCCACATTTGGCGGCTAAAACCCGTTGTATCAAGTTCCAGCAAGTGCTTGATATTCCTTTCCTTTAACATCTGACTATCTCTCTAAAATAATACTAAATTTTCCGAAACCGCCGGTAATGTAACTTATTATAGTATATTATCAGTAGGGTCAAACTCAAGCCCTATATTTTCTCTGTTTAAGTTATTTTTGTTATCCAACTTGTAAATAACTACATAGTCCTCATTATGATTTATTAGCCTCTTAAGCGCTATTTTAAGCTCCATCAGCTTACTACTTGATATTTCCCCCTCAAAAACCGACTTTTGAGTGTGATGTAGGTACTGTCTACACTTTTTCA
>JANXCE010000067.1 GCA_025059715.1 Caldimicrobium sp. | reverse complement strand
GAGAAAGTCCAAGGTGAACTGGAAAAGCTTAAAAACTTGGCGGAAGCCCAGAGAAAGAAGGGAGAAGAGAAAATAACCTTAGCCTCAACTGAACAAGAGAAAGCCCTTTCCGCTTTAAATAAAACTATGAAGCAAAGCATTCACTATCTCATAATCAGTGGAGTTGTTATAATTGTCCTTGGAATTCTCTTTTGTCTTTGGATCTATAGATCGGTTACCAAACCTCTTTCTGTCTTAGGTAAGGTGGCAAGTAGCGTAGCGGAGGGGTATCTTTCCTGTGGAGAAGTAAAGATTACGAAAGATGAGGTTGGGAAGGTAAGTGCGGCTATTTGCAGTATGATTGATCGCGTTGCAGATATAATAAGTAAATTACAACAGGTTACCGATCAACTTTCAGAAAAGGCAGAAATTCTTTCGGACATATCAAAATCGCTTAACAAGGCTTCAGATGTGCAGTTTATGGAGATAGAGCAATCCACAGCTTCTATAACCGAACTTTCTATTACCGCCTCTAATATAGCGGACAATGCCAAAGAAACCGCAAATTATGGAGAAACCATAGAGAAAGATGCCCTTAAGGGCAAAGAAACGATTAATTACACCATAGATTCTCTTACCAAGTTTACAGCCTCGGTAGAGGCATCTGTTGAAGAGGTTACAAGGCTTGCGGAGCATTCCAAGGAGATAAATTCCATTTTAGAGCTCATTCGCAACATTTCAGATCAGATAAAACTTTTAGCCCTTAATGCTACTATTGAAGCGGCAAGAGCTGGAACTTATGGTAAAGGTTTTGCAGTTGTTGCAGAAAATATTCGCCAGTTAGCCATAAGAACAGCAGGGGCTACCGATGAAATTAATGAAAAAATTAGTAATATGTTACGAACTATTAACTCCACAGTGCAATCCTTACAAAAGGAAAGAGAAGTATTAAAGGAAGTTTATGAATTTACCAATTCTGCTTTAAAGAGCATGGACAATATTGTGGACGAAATTTTGAAGATTACTGAGATGATTAAAGATGTAGCTATAGCTACAGAGCAACAGAGAGAGGCTATTGACAATATTAATAGGAGCATGATTAGAATATCTCAGCTTTCAAACGA
>JANXCE010000066.1 GCA_025059715.1 Caldimicrobium sp. | reverse complement strand
CGGCTAAAACCAGTTGAACTTGAAAAAGATATAACAGTCTTACACTTCTTTCAATCCCACATTTGGCGGCTAAAACCAGTTGAACTTGAAAAAGATATAACAGTCTTACACTTCTTTCAATCCCACATTTGGCGGCTAAAACCTGAGTTGTATGACAAGTTGGATTTAAAGGGTAAGGTCTTTCAATCCCACATTTGGCGGCTAAAACCAGTATTGGTGATCTGAAGTTATATGCAGAAAAGAACTTTCAATCCCACATTTGGCGGCTAAAACTTTGTTCCAAGCTAACTCAACCACTCTCTCTCCGTCTCTTTCAATCCCACATTTGGCGGCTAAAACCTTTATGCTCCATATATTTCTTTTAAGAGTTTTATTCTTTCAATCCCACATTTGGCGGCTAAAACATGCTGAATGAGAGTGGTAATCAATACCCCTTCCATCTTTCAATCCCACATTTGGCGGCTAAAACTTTGTACGGGGGGGTGGTGGAGGAGGAGGTTGAAGTCTTTCAATCCCACATTTGGCGGCTAAAACCTATGGGCGAACGGGTGACATTTTTGGGTTCTTAGCCTTTCAATCCCACATTTGGCGGCTAAAACAGGCACTATTGACAGGTGAGGGAGAGGAGTGTATAATCTTTCAATCCCACATTTGGCGGCTAAAACCAGCCTGTTTTCGAACGAGAGCTAACTATAAAGTTAGCCTTTCAATCCCACATTTGGCGGCTAAAACAAGCGATGTGTAAAGCAATAAGTAAAGGAGGTAAAAAACTTTCAATCCCACATTTGGCGGCTAAAACTGGTTGGTATGTAATAAAAAAATTGGAGCAAAAAATCTTTCAATCCCACATTTGGCGGCTAAAACGAGGATGATGATCTCAACGTTCCATTTCCAACTGTCTTTCAATCCCACATTTGGCGGCTAAAACCGTGTGATAAATGTATGCTTCCCGAGAGCCTGCATTCTTTCAATCCCACATTTGGCGGCTAAAACGCACCAGTTATAGGCATTTTTACACCTCCTTATTTTCTTTCAATCCCACATTTGGCGGCTAAAACCTGAGGAAGACGTTTTTGGTTCGTGGGGAGGCTGTTATCTTTCAATCCCACATTTGGCGGCTAAAACATATCGGAACAGAGACTCGTAGGCAAACAGTGAGAACATGAATTCACACATAAGGCGGCTAAAACAGAGAACACAAATGG
>JANXCE010000065.1 GCA_025059715.1 Caldimicrobium sp. | reverse complement strand
GAAAAATTAAAGGAGTTAGCCGAGGCACAGAAAGAGACGGAGAAGAAGGTTAGTGAGTTAGCCGAGGCACAAAAGAGAACCGATGAAAAATTAAAGGAGTTAGCCGAGGCACAGAAAGAGACGGAGAAGAAGGTTAGTGAGTTAGCCGAGGCACAAAAGAGAACCGATGAAAAATTAAAGGAGTTAGCCGAGGCACAGAAAGAGACGGAGAAGAAGGTTAGTGAGTTAGCCGAGGCACAAAAGAGGAGCGAGGAGGAGATAAGAAGGTTAGCCGAGGCTCAGAGGAAGACAGAGGAGGAGTTAAGGGATTTAAGGAAGGAATTTGGTGGATTTACGAGGACCTATAGTTATGCCTTTGAGAATGAGGCTTATAGGAATTTACCGCAGGTATTAAGGAGGTATGGCATAGAGGTTACGGAGAGGTTTATCAGGGCAGAGATTGAGGGTGAGGAGATAAACTTTTTGGCGAGAGGGAGACGGAATGGAAGGGAGGTGTATATAGTTGGTGAGGCAAAGCTTCGATTTGATGACACGAAGAGGGATTTTGAGAGGACATTTAGGGTGCTTGAGAGGAAGGTTGAGGTGGTGAAGAGGGAGTATGGTGGAGTGGAGGTTGTGAAGTTGATAGTGACGCATTTTGCTAAGCCGAGGGCGTTGAAGTTAGCACAGGATAAGGGCATCATTGTGGTTCAAAGTTTTGAGTGGTAGAGGAAATTTGGGAAAAAATACTAAAAAATGCTGGGATGCCACCGAATTTTGGACAACTAGAGTGTTAGGGTTTGTCCAAAGAAGGGGAGCAATCCAGGGCAACTTTTCCCTGAATTTGGAGATATAGATATACTAAAACTCGGTGGTCAAGTCTTCCCATACGATTCCTCTCTCTGTAGGGACACTTTCCGTCTCCTACCCGAAGTAAAACCTGTAAAGGATAGGCCCCGTATCTTTCATAAATCCTTATTTCCCTTAAATCCTCTATGTGTTTGCTTCAAGACCTAATTTAAAAGGGAGAATAGTTTGGTTTTGTATAGGTAAGTAGCATCTCGAAAGTTTTCATTTCACTTATTGAGTGATATTAGGGAATATTGGGGTATTTGGAGTATTGGGGAATTAAATCGGTAAATTGAAGTGAAAAATTACCCTTGACTTTTGGTTTAAAATTAATATGATTATAAAATATGAAAAATTTTTTTTGATTACAAATTTTTAAATTTGCTTTGAAGACCTTAACTACTATA
>JANXCE010000064.1 GCA_025059715.1 Caldimicrobium sp. | reverse complement strand
AATGCTCTAAGACAAAGGGCACAAAAAGAAATAGAGTCTCAAGAATTTGCCTTTCTTCAAAACAACCTCTCTAATATCGCCTTACAACATAGCACGGAGTTACTCTCTTATGGAATCCAATTTGAGAGTATAGCTTATAAAATTCTAAATGCAGGATCCCTATCAGAGGTACAAAAAATAGAGGCAGAAGGCCTTAAACTCTATGAGAAGCTTTCTCAAACCTTGAAAAATATAGAGGGACCTTTGAAAAAACTTAAACTTGAACGAGAGATAAAACAACTACATAGTTTAGCATCTTCTTATGAAGTATTTAGAAATTTAGCTTTATCCATTGCCAATCTTGTGAAAAAAAAGTTTAAAGCAGAAGAGAAAGTCCAAGGTGAACTGGAAAAGCTTAAAAACTTGGCGGAAGCCCAGAGAAAGAAGGGAGAAGAGAAAATAACTTTAGCCTCAACGGAACAAGAGAAAGCCCTTTCGGCTTTAAATAAAACCATGAAGCAAAGCATTTACTATCTCATAATCAGTGGATTTGTTATAATTGCTCTTGGAATTCTCGTTGGTCTTTGGATCTATAGATCGGTTAACAAACCCCTTTCTGTCTTAGCTAAGGTGGCTAATAGCGTAGCGGAGGGGTATCTAACTTGTGGAGAAATAAAGATTACGAAAGATGAGGTTGGGAAGGTAAGTGCGGCTATTTGCAGTATGATTGACCGCGTTGCAGATATAATAAGTAAATTACAACAGGTTACCGATCAACTTTCAGAAAAGGCAGAAATCCTTTCGGACATATCAAAATCGCTTAACAAGGCTTCAGATGTGCAGTTTCTGGAGATAGAGCAATCTACAGCCTCTATAACCGAACTCTCTATTACCGCCTCTAACATAGCGGACAATGCCAAAGAAACCGCAAATTATGGAGAAACCATAAAGAAAGATGCCCTCAAGGGCAAAGAGACGATTAATTACACCATAGATTCTCTTACCAAGTTTACATCCTCGGTAGAGGCATCTGTTGAGGAGGTCACAAAACTTGCGGAGCATTCCAAGGAGATAAATTCCATTTTAGAGCTCATACGCAACATCTCAGATCAGATAAAACTTTTAGCCCTTAATGCTACTATTGAAGCGGCAAGAGCTGGAACCTATGGTAAGGGTTTTGCAGTTGTTGCGGAAAATATTCGCCAGTTAGCCGTAAGAACAGCAGGGGCTACTGACGAAATTAATGAAAAAATTAGTAATATGTTACAGAGTATTAACGCTACAGTGCAATCTTTACAAAAAGAAAGAGAAGTACTAAAGGAAGTTTATGAATTTACCAATTCCGCTTTAAAGAGCATGGACAGTATTGTGGACGAAATCCTGAAGATTGCTGAGATGATTAAAGATGTAGCCATAGCTACAGAGCAACAGAGAGAGGCTATTGACAATATTAATAGGAGCATGATTAGAATATCTCAGCTTTCAAACGA
>JANXCE010000063.1 GCA_025059715.1 Caldimicrobium sp. | reverse complement strand
CCACATGGTTCAGATGAAACTAGCCTTTTTTACATACTTCGATGGCTCAGAGTAGCCTTTATATCCCACATGGTTCAGATGAAACCGTGCTATGTAGGCGCCGCCTTTTCTTCTTTCTCCTTCTTTATATCCCACATGGTTCAGATGAAACGTAGTTGCGGCTAGAGAGATGGAGTTCTCAGGAACACTTTATATCCCACATGGTTCAGATGAAACCTGCCGAGAAACTCCCTTGCATACCTATACTTGTTATCTTTATATCCCACATGGTTCAGATGAAACACCTTGGGCAAACTGGGATGAAGTGAAGGAAGTTGTCTTTATATCCCACATGGTTCAGATGAAACGAGCAGAAATTGGTTCAGGATTGTTTAAAGTATTTACTTTATATCCCACATGGTTCAGATGAAACAGCCGATGCGGATTATGTGTTTATTGAATCTGAATACTTTATATCCCACATGGTTCAGATGAAACACATGTAACCGAAAGGTGTAAGTTGTTGATTTATAACTTTATATCCCACATGGTTCAGATGAAACGCTAAACATGAACCAAGTAACTAATCTATATAAAATACTTTATATCCCACATGGTTCAGATGAAACGCCTCACCCCAAGTATAACCAATGCCCACAATCTCAACTTTATATCCCACATGGTTCAGATGAAACATGATATATTCGCAGGCTTTGGATACCAATATACCGACTTTATATCCCACATGGTTCAGATGAAACTTTGATGTCTCAAATTACACCGAATACTCAATTGTACTTTATATCCCACATGGTTCAGATGAAACTTAAAGCACCACCAGTTGCTGTTGGACATCCTGCAATCTTTATATCCCACATGGTTCAGATGAAACCAGAACCTTCACGCACCCTATCTCAGGGCACATAGCGCTTTATATCCCACATGGTTCAGATGAAACTTGGTCAAAACCCTTGAAGGCATCTACAATTTAATCACTTTATATCCCACATGGTTCAGATGAAACAACATCATTCTTTGGGTCTACCCAATCCCATCTTCTCTTTATATCCCACCTGGTTCAGATGAAACTTGGCAGGGGATAGTTGGACTATTTTTGGAGCAAACTTTATATCCCACATGGTTCAGATGAAACTTTTCCGTCCCGGAATACGTATGTTTTTCTTTCTTCCTTTATATCCCACATGGTTCAGATGAAACAACATTCAATAAAAATTCATAAACCATTGAAAATAAACTTTATATCCCACATGGTTCAGATGAAACTATCAAAAAGGTATTTTAAGTATAAGCACTTATATGACTTTATATCCCACATGGTTCAGATGAAACATTAACTCCACTGAGTCTTCATTAAAGATAGTGTATCTTTATATCCCACATGGTTCAGATGAAACCCAGCTGCCGCCTGCTCTAATCTCCAAGATGTCGTACTTTATATCCCACATGGTTCAGATGAAACTTCTCCTCTTCTCCTCAACATAATATCTTACAACTTCCTTTATATCCCACATGGTTCAGATGAAACTCTTTTATAAGTTCACCATAGCCTTCAATCCT
>JANXCE010000062.1 GCA_025059715.1 Caldimicrobium sp. | reverse complement strand
TTTAAATTCTATTCTGCTGTTTTTAAAACCGGCCAAGTTAACAATTTATCATAAAATACAAAAGATCTGACTTAAAAAGCTATGAGTACTATCGATTCAGATTATAAATAAGAAGGCTTTTTTAATTAATCAAACCCATCCGATGGGGATTCTATTTTATCGTTTTACATAAGAAACTTTGACATAACTGACGAATCAATAGAAAGCCCTGCAGATAGACTTAAAGGCTAAATGTTTTAAATAGATACTTATGAAGAAACGATGCTTAAAATAAAAGATACAATTAAACCTTAGCCTGAAACACTCTCAGAAAAAAGATGAATAAACTCTACGAAAAAGAAAATAATACCTCTACAGTTGAAACGATTAGATTAAAAGATTTTATAAAGTAGGGAAGTTAACTTTATATCCCACATGGTTCAGATGAAACTTGAAAATTTTTATCTCAACAAGTATAATTTATATGCCTTTATATCCCACATGGTTCAGATGAAACCTGATGAAGATTTCGAATTTTTCAGAGCCGAATACACTTTATATCCCACATGGTTCAGATGAAACGCATATTCTTCCCTTCACAGCTTTCAAAATCCATAGACTTTATATCCCACATGGTTCAGATGAAACTTTATAAACGAGATTCCTCTTAAAGAACAAAGACATAACTTTATATCCCACATGGTTCAGATGAAACCCGGGAAATAAAGTCGTAGACATTCATACCTTGTAACTTTATATCCCACATGGTTCAGATGAAACGCATCATCACTTCATTTGCAGTAGCCTGAATTCTTGCTTTATATCCCACATGGTTCAGATGAAACTCTTAGTATAAATCATAATTTAGACATTAACAAAGACTTTATATCCCACATGGTTCAGATGAAACGAGCTACAAGACAAAGTATACAGCCAAGTTACGACACTTTATATCCCACATGGTTCAGATGAAACTATAAATTTTAATCCGTAGACGAAACATTAAACTCACTTTATATCCCACATGGTTCAGATGAAACTTTTATCTTCGATAGCTATATCTACAGCGGTAGAGAACTTTATATCCCACATGGTTCAGATGAAACATAACCACAAACATAACTGATATAAGCATTGAGCGCACTTTATATCCCACATGGTTCAGATGAAACGCTAAAGTCTCAAGAAAAAGCAACTTTTGCCTTCTTTCCTTTATATCCCACATGGTTCAGATGAAACGCATCCCTCAGCGGGAAATGCATGTATACACTATCAGACTTTATATCCCACATGGTTCAGATGAAACGCTATTATGTTTAGTTTATTGTTATTAGTTTCAAAACTTTATATCCCACATGGTTCAGATGAAACGTTGATGCGTTTAGAAGTGTTTTTGGGCAGATTACAACTTTATATCCCACATGGTTCAGATGAAACCTTCTGAGCAACATTCTTTCCGGTATAATATGCTTCCATTCTTTATATCCCACATGGTTCAGATGAAACGAGGCATCAACTGATAGCTCATAAGCATTAGCATTCTTTATATCCCACATGGTTCAGATGAAACTACCAAAACCGGATAAAAGCCTATTACGATAACAGCCTTTATATCCCACATGGTTCAGATGAAACCTTATAAAAGATTTTAATAGGCTTATTAAAAAAACTAACTTTATATCCCACATGGTTCAGAT
>JANXCE010000061.1 GCA_025059715.1 Caldimicrobium sp. | reverse complement strand
TGCTCCCAAATCTCAGGGCCAGTTGTTTTGTAATGAGCTAAAACATTGGCGGGATTACTATATTGATCCGCATAAAAAAATCTTTCTGGATCGCTTTGATAGAGCCTTCTAGCAAGCATGATAGCACCATCAATACTCTCCAGTGGGTCTGTTAAGATAATCTCTGCTCCAAAGATCTTTAACAATCTCTTTCTTTCAGGGCTGACATTTTCTGGGAGACAAAGGGTCACCTTGTAACCCCTTGCCCTTCCTAAAAGGGTATAGGCTATACCCATGTTGCCTGAGGTAGCATCAAGTATTCTCTTTTTATGATTCAATTTGCCCTCTTTTTCCGCGGTTAAAATTATTTCTCGAGCGGGTCTATCTTTAATTGACCCTCCGGGATTAAACCATTCCGCTTTGGCAAATAGCTGGATCCTGCCATTCTGCAAGTAATCACTTAGGTTTATAAGTGGTGTATTGCCAACTAATTCATATATATCCATTACAGGTGGATATATTTTAAAGGGCATAGGTCTTCCTCCTAAAGAAAAGTAAATAAAGAAAGGGAAATTGAAATTTTACTTAATTGACAGCCCCAGGCACATTCGCCTGGGACAACAACAAGAACAGACTACTAAAAGATTTGTAAACCTTAAAATATTTTTTACTAACATGATAATTTTAGTTTATAACGTAATTTTTAATTTTGTCAAGATCTTGTATAAGTCCATAAGATTTTAGACTGAGGGGAATTCTCGTTAAATTTATAACAAAGCCACTCCAAAGGCGATTTATTCCCAAGACCAGTATGTGCCTTCTCGGTATCGCGCCATATCAAATACCTCATAAGCTCCCCATCCTCATTAAACTCCTCCTTCAACGTTCTGTTAAACCACTCTACATACCCACTCTTCTTAAGCTTCCTCGCATATTCTCCTAAAACTTAACTCTCAAAGTCTCTCTGCACTCCCCTTATCTCAGAGGAAGCAATTATCTTCTTTACTGCTCATATAGAACGTCATACCGGAATTCACGAGGGCAACATCTAAAAGATCCTTTGTTTTTTTAAGGATTGCATTCTTAAGGTTCTCTGCACCATTGCTGTCTACCGCAAGCCTATTTAGGATTGAATTTACATGAGTATCCCGAGGAAATATGCAATCATTTTCTTTTCCCTCTACATCCGTCTTCTGTTGTAGTTGTTGAGATGTAAAGATAATATCCCTCAGTGTAAATCAGCTAATTTTTTCACCTACATTATATATACCATCTAAGTATTCTCTTGTTTCTATTAATCCATTTTCTTCTTTTATTTTATTCACTAAGTCAATGTATAAATTCCAAACACCTCCCTTATCAACTATGTGTTTGAATAAGGACTCAATACGTTTAATGTCTCTCACTGGAAGACAAATTAAATCCTCTATTACAGATTCTTTTAGTAATTTTAGTAATTTAGTAATTTTTGCTTAGCTTTTTATTAGTTAGTTTTTAGTTGCGTAATGGTTTCAATTAACAACTTTTTCTTCTCCTCAGGACTTAAGGCTTCGAAATTGCAACTTTCCTTCAAGGACCCCAAAGCCCTAAACAGTAAATGTGCTTTTCTAATAGCTTCATCTACATTTTCATTGATTTGCTTAAGCGTGCAAATGATTATTTCAACAGATCGATTAAGAAGATCATAAGATCTACTATCCGCTAGAGAGCAAGTTAGAAAAAAATTTTTCAAGGAAAAGCCAAGATTTCTTGTTTTCACCACTAACTGCTGTGCAATCAAATACAAAATTTATAAACTTTTCCTTATATTTCTCTCCATTCTTTTTGAAAAATTTAATCAATCCATCTATTCCCCCTTGTTATTTATTTCCTCTAGCCTTTCAGTCCGCTTTGTCTTTTCCTCGGGTCCTATTTTACACTTTTCACTTCTCATAGCCTTCTTCCATGGAAGTTTGAATA
>JANXCE010000060.1 GCA_025059715.1 Caldimicrobium sp. | reverse complement strand
TATGAAGAGTAGTCATTTATCGAGTAGGAGTGGGAGGGACTTTTGGAGTAAGTTTAAGGCGAGAGCTTCTTGTGAGACGCGGGACGTGCAGACAGATAATGGGAGTGAGTTTTTAGGGGAATATGCGAAGGAGCTTGAGAAGGAGGGAATGGGTATGTGAGAGATTTACAGGACATTGGAGGAGGAGTTTATTGAGTATAGGGAGCTTATCAGGCATTTGATATGGTATAATATGGAGAGGATACATAGTAGTCTTGTGAATGTATCGCTTTTGGAGTGGATTTGTTTATGGACTCATACACCATCTTGACAAGTTATAAAATATAATGATATAGTAGGTTATCGGAGTCTAATATATGAGACTAAAGTGTATAATTACTTTAGAAAAGATAATACAAGTTCCTCCGTGGTTTCGTCAAAATTTACTCTCTCTAATAAAAGAAGCTCTCATCGAAAGCGATGAGTTCGGTGATTTATTTTTTAAGAAGTGGTATGCTTCAAATAAGAGTAAACCCTTTACCTATAGTGGTTACTTTCCCTTTAAAAAAGAGGGTAATTCAGTGTTATCAAGGTGTGATCACTTTACCTTTTTGTTTTCCACAAATGATGAGGAGTTTTTAATAAGAGTTTATAACGGGCTTTTAAAGTTATCCTCTGGATCTAATGACTTTCAGCTCTTTGGTGCTAAAATCAAGAAAATCAAATGTGATCTTCTCCCTGAGAGGAAATTCGTATCTAATCAAGAGGTAAGATTTAAAACCCTTGCTCCCTTTCTACTGAGGGATCCAGCAAATGGTGCTTTTTACCTTTATCCTTTGAAAACTTTTCATAGAGTGAAGGGAGAGCTTTTGAAGTTTAGGTATTGGAAAGGGGTTAAGAACGAGGAGTTTAAGAAGTATTTAGAGGATAATTTAAGAAAGCAAACGGGCGAAGAAGTAGAAGTTATTGAGCTAAGTGTAAAGGAGGTAATTCCTATTCTGTGTGGATCGGGGAATCCTGAACATAAATATGTTTTTACTTGTCCTGGTATAAAGGGAACTCTTACTTTAAAGGGAAGTGCAGAGGCTATGAAATTAATCTACGACACTGGAATAGGAGCAAGAAGAAGTAACGGCTTTGGAATGTTGGAGGTGGATGTTGGGTGAAAAGAGGGAGGAGAAGGGAGGAAAACAATTAATCAACCTTTTTCTCGAGGGGGGAGGGTGTTATGATTCAAGAGGATGTTACAGCTGTAAAAGATAAGACTTCAGATACTCCTCACCCCAAATCATCAGGAGTTACTTCCGAGGAACGATCTACAAAGAACGATCTTAAGTTGTATCCGCGTAACTGGCTATACAATGCGGGGGTGGTGGGACTGTTGCGGGTGCTTTCAATCATTAAAAATAGTTCAGATGATTTTGACTTGAAAGAGGACGGCAGTGTTGTAATTCTTAGAGATTTGCTTGAGAAGGCTTTTCAAAATAAAAAGTTTGAAAAAGTTCCACTTTGGCATTATTGGTATTTGTTAGAAACTTCTACTGAAGAATGTGATAAAAAAGTGTCTAATATTGAGGATTTTAAGAACCTTGTATTCCGAAGGGTTAGCGGAAGGCTATTCGCAAAGAATGGTATATATCAGAACTACTATCCACCTATAAAGTTAAATGAGAAACCAGACAAGAAAAGCGGTCTTGATTACTTTGTTGAATACATAGGATTGACAAGCGGAAACCGAGTAGTTTTTCACAGGTCCAGTTTAGGTAACAGTTTAAAGTGTGACTTTTGCCTGTCAACGGAATATGAAGTCCATCCCATAGATGGTAAGTTCTTAAGTGCCCTAATGCCAAGTTTCAAAATGCCCAACTTTTACTGGAGTTGTTCTCAGGATGGGCTAGACAGAATATGTAGCCTATGTCAGTTCCTAATAATTCACCAACACTTAGCTTTTACGAAAATTCACGAT